>JAGCTF010000049.1 GCA_017963755.1 Clostridia bacterium
CATAGTCAATTCCCGTATTCATCGCGTACCCATTAAATGACGCCGAATAAGCAACGACGTTCAATATATTTTCGCAGCATCTGTCGAGTTCTTCACGCGTAAGTTCTCCTTTTTCGAGTGCGGACAATATCGCATCTTTGTCTCCTTCATTTCCGGGCATATTAAGGTCATTCTGCGCTTTAACTTTGTCAACGACACTTCCGGCTGCTCCCCAGTCGGACATGACAGCCCCTCTGAAACCGAATTCATCGCGCAATATACCGGTTAGCAGTTCTGCATTTACCGAAGTGTGCGTGCCGTTCAGACTGTTGTACGAAGACATCACCGTAAGCGGCGAAGATTTCTCAACAGCGATCCTGAACGGTCTCAGATAGATCTCACGAAGCGCTCGCTCGGTCATTACGACGCTGACGCTGCCGCGGTACGATTCCTGCTCGTTAGCCGCGAAATGCTTTATACATGCTCCCGCGCCGCTGCTCTGAACACCGTTTACGTAAGCCGCGGCTGTAAGACCTGTAAGCAGCGGATCTTCAGAGCAATATTCAAAATTCCTGCCGCCCAGCACAAATTTCTGCATATCCATTCCAGGCGCTAAGATCACGTCTATCCCCTGGGCAAGCGTATCCTCTCCGATAGCTCTTCCGACAGTTTCAACGAGCTCACGGTCCCAGGACGACGTGATATTCATTACTGAAGGATACCAGATGCCGTAAGCGTACCTGATACCTGCAGGCCCGTCATTGACCGTAACAGACGTAACTCCGTACTTCCACAGTCCGTAAGTTCCGCCCGAAGCCCCCTGCTTTTTGGGACTGTGACCGGTGACAAGTTCCGCTTTTTCTTCGTCAGTCATTACGTTCAGGACACATTTCACTCCGTCCCAGGTCAGCTGCGGAAGTCCGTATGCGATCTTTAAGAAACAATTTGCGAAGGAATGCCTCAGATCATTTCCTTTTAGAAGAATAAGTTCCGCGTTGATCTCTCCGAGCACTTTATCAGGTTCGCATTCAATGAATACGTCGGTCGGTTCAAGCGGCGGATCGATAGTTATATAGTTAAGTCCTTTGCCGGTTTCATCAGTCAGATCGATAAATAGATCGCACCCTTCGATCTCTTTGTCGATATCGCATTTCAGATTGATGATTATTCCGTCTTTTGCTTCAGCAATGCTGTACGCTGTGATCGTTGCCCGGGGTTCATTAGTAACAGGTTCTTCCTTCTCAAAAGGAGTGACCGGAAGCCTGGTGCATGATGAGAGGAAAAGTACGGATGCCAGGATCGCAGCAATAAGTACGATATTGAAAACAGTTCTGCACGATATGATATTATCGGATGAGTCAAATGATTTTTTTAACATGATTATCCCCTTTTGCGCCTGATCAGGATCACCGCCGCCGCAGCTCCGGCGACCAGAAGCGCTGCACCTCCTGCGATTGCAGCTATAGCTCCTGCTGTCAATTTTTTCTCTTTTTTACCAGTTTTTTCTTCGCTTCCGCCGTTATTATCTCCGCCATCGGTATCGTCGATCGGGACAACTTCCCCGGGCGTCCTGTCTTCTGCAGGTGTCGTTTCCGCCGAAAATTCCGGGTATTCGATGACGTTACGGCTCTTCATCTCGGGCAATACGGAGGTGTCGGTCAATAAAGCCTCTGCGGTTTTTCCGGTCCCTTCTGGCGCAACTGCGAACTCTTCATTATAAGTTCCGGTCGATGCTTTGAAATTGTCAAGTAACACCTTCCGGCCTTCTTCAGTACGGATTCCAATGAAATAATTGCCCTTATCGAGCGCGCCTTTCCATGAAAATGCTCCAAATGCATTATCGGGTCCGTTTTCCGCCGGTACGTTTTCACTAACTAACACACTTCCTGTCGCCGCGTCGATTATTTCAAATTTAGCACTCGCACTTCCGCCTGACGGTCCGATTTCAGCTGCCTTTATTGAGAAACTGACTGTAACAGTGCTCTTCTTAAAATACAGCCCCTGGTACATAAAAGTATTGCCCGAAACGAGTGCGCAGTGATTCTGCTCATCTGCGGGATCGGCTTCAAATTTGATATTGTCCCTCTCCCCTAAGCAGGACCAGTTCGAGAGCCCTGATACCCAGCCTTTCTGTCCGTTGCGGCGTTCGAAATCACCGTTCTGGAAATCAGAAGCGGAATTGATCTTGCAGTCAGTGATAAGATTCGTCGGTTTTATCGAAAGGAGCGTGCAGCCGGACGGATATTTGTTGTTATATATTCTGACGTCGCGCACGGGTGAATAATCGTCAGTTTCTTCGTTCGTGAACGGCCCGCCGTAGTACGGGTTATCGCACCACGTCCCGACGGACGCTCCGCCGCTCAGGACGTTGTCGTACGCGCGCACGTTATAGATCTCCTGCATGGAAAGATCGGGATTATCCGTGCCCCACGTTATGAAAGTAAGGCCGTGTCCCCCGAACAGGTCGCTGTGGCAGACTTCGATATCATGGACTGAATTGTCCCTGTCTGTTTTTGCATGCCACCAGCGAAGGCCGCGCGGGTCATTGTACGAAGAAGTCATTGTCACCGCGTCGTCGTTAGAGAACATAAAGCAGCGGTCGATCTTTACGTGATTAGTCGCTGCGCTCAGCCCGAAGCCGTCGCCCGAAGCACACGTTGCCTGGTTTAGCGTCACGTCGGAAACGTATACGCGGCTGCACGCGAAGAGATTAAGGTGGTAGCAGTTTGCTCTGTTTATCGTGATACCGCTTATCTGGGCGTCGGTGCATTCAACGAGCGCGAGAGCGATGAGGTGGATGCGGTCCTCGCAGCCGGTCCAGATCGTAGCGCCGTTGACGCCGTCTTCACACTCAGAGCCCTGGTCGTTCAGCCTGAGCTTACCTTTACCTGTTATCTTGATATTGTGCGCCTGAGCAGCCATAACAAGCGGATAGTTGTGGCAAAGACCGGCGTGAGTCCAGTTCACGCCCGGTATCGAAACGTCGTGGCCTCTGGCAGGTTCGTACGGGTAGTCCGAGGCTCTGGGCGACTGCCACAGCACCGCGCCGGCGTCAATATAAAGCCACACGTTGCTCTTTACGTTCAGCGTAGTGACAATATATCGTTTTCCGTATTCCGTGCCGTCGCCGGGGATGATAACCCGTCCTCCGCCCGCACTGCTGACGTCGTCAATAGCCTTCTGGATCGCAGTCGTGTCGTTCGTGAATCCGTCGCCTTTTGCGCCGTACGGACTGTCTGTCACTTTTACGTCAAGGTTCATCGGTATCTCAAAGTGATACGGATTTTCAGACAGGTCGTAATAATTCTCTATCGTAAACCAGGGCGAAACGAATTTGCCTCCGACCTCGGCGAAGAAGTGCGACGACAGCCTTGTCATCTTCTTATTCATCAGCGGGAAAGTGACCGTAAATTCCTGTCCGTCCGCCTCTGCCTCAGCAATCTTTTTCATGCCCGACTTGGAGTAATTGTAATTAGTTATCGACGTCTCGAATATCTTTACAGTCTGTCCGGCGAATTCCGCGTCAATGGTTCCTTTTACGGTCACGTTATTGCCGTCTGTGGTACATGAAATAACTTTACCGGCATAATCGTATATCTTTTCTTCGCGTTCGAACGTGATGGCGTCAATATAAGCAGTACCTTCTTTTGCGTTGACGGCTTCGAGCCTGAATCCGCGAAGATATCCGGATGCCCCTTTTACGTCTGAAATATTGAAATAGTACGTGAAATATCCGGACCGCGGCAATATCTCAAATTCTTTCGAGCGGGAAACGTCATATTCATTGTCCGCATCCGTCACGAACCATAGCCTTATCTTTGTCGCATCCGAATCATTTTTCATCCGCACGCAAAACGTATTGCGTAGCGGCATTTTCATCGAATATCTGTCGCCGGGGGCTGTGTCAAGGTAAGGTGACGTGATCGTGCCCGAAACCGGCCATACGTACTGTCCGTCTTCCGCGCATGCGCGTTTAGCGTCTTTGGCGGCAATGTCGCTCGTGGTACCGTCTTTTGCGTTCCACGTGAACATTTTCGACGTATCTTTTGATTCGAATTCATAATCGAGCTGAAGTACGTTTAATTCGATATTTGAGAATACGATATTTTTTACCTCCGGCTGCGAATTATAACCCTGTATGTAGAAATAACCCTTATCCATCGCGCATTCCGACGTGTTCTTGCATTCGGAGACGAGTTCGTCGTTTATGTACCAGCGAAGCAGCCCGGGCGCGGTAATGATCTTAAAGTGGTACCACGCGCCGGTCTTCATAGTGAAAGCAGTACTGGAGGTTTTGATTGCTTCAGTGGGGCTCATGCGCCTTATACGCAGGAAATTACCGACGGTATTGAGTTCGAAGAAATATTCCGTATTGCCGCACGTATAGCAGAGGCCGACGTTTCCGTCAACGCTTCCGTATTTGTCGAGTGCCCTGATATCGTATTCTATGCAATTATATGAGAGCGGCTTTTTAGTCTTGATCCCGCTCAAAAAGTTTTTCTCAGGGGCGGTGTAGGTAACGTCACCTCCGCTGCTGCTGACGTTCCAGGAGCCGGCGTCCCACTCGGCTTTTTCTTCAGCATGAACGTTAAAAGCGCCCAGCGCCGCAGCAGTTATTGCCCCGGCAACGATCGTTCCGGCCACCGCTGCCAATAACACTTTAGACATACAAAAAGACCCCCAAAATTACTCTTAAATCTGAACCCTTAACTCCGATCCCGGTGTTCGCATGAGACCCAAAATTCGTGCCATCACTCGGTTCGCCCACTTGCCACTTACTCGTAACTTCCCGGCATCGTACACGGCATTGTCATACCCTCGCCGTTCTCATCCGGGAAAGGAGTAAGATCGTCGTTCTCCCACTCAACTCTCTCCTCTTCCTTGCTGAAATCAGGAATTGCCATATTCTCGCCGTGATTGAGACTTGATCTGAGACCGAGAATAGCCGTTGCCGACATCGCCACCCCTTTATATACGTCAAAGAACGGTGTCACGTCTCGCAGGAAGTATTCTTTCATATTTTCAACGATCCAGAAATCACCGCCACCGTGGCCTGCTTTGAGCGCTTCCTCGGCGCGTTTTCCGAACCTTGCCGGGTCGGGGCGATAGACAGTAATGCACTCGGGCACGTCGTCAGGTTTTGTGAAACTGTGATAATATAGCCTGACGTTTTCTCCGAATCCGGTTCCGCCTTCGGCTCCTCCAACGTCACCGCATACTCTGTAGCGGCTGTAATCCGACGCCATAGCGGTACATCCCGTGAAGCGCGCGATCATTCCGCCTTCCATTTCACAGAACATCATACCTACTCCGTCGTAAACGCTCCTGAAGTCTTTAACATGTTCGTAAATATACGGCGAGAATACACTTCTACCCGAAACATATTTAGGCATCTTTCCGGTCATATACATGAGCGGTCCCATCGCGTGCGTGACGTAATACGTGCGAGGGAGCCAGGCTCTCCAGTGATATCTGCCCGGGGAAAGCATTTTCAGGTCAGATACAGGAGCGGAATGATTGTATTCGCCTTCCGCATACAGGATCGTACCGAGTCTGCCTTCGCGGCAAAGCCTCGCCATCTCCATATTTGACAGCGAAAACGGATAATTTTCTGCGATCATATATTTGCGGCCGGTGCGTTCTACCGCTCTTACGAGGTCAACGCACTCTTTCATTGTCCCGGCGGAAGTGCATTCGCTCACAACGTCCATTCCTGCTTCCATCGCTTTGATTGCGTACGGCGCGTGCTGGTGGAAATAATTGCAAAGAAAAACCGCGTTCATTCCGCGCTGTTTACCGCCGTCAAGGAATTCGTCGAAATCCGTATAGCGCGCAACAGATTCAGGAAGATTTACAGCGTCAAGCGTCTCTTTATGCCGGTCGCATACCGCCACGAGCTCGATCTCTTCATCGCGCATCATAAGGTCAATATAAGTGTTGCCCCTCCATGCGCCCAGCATTCCGATGCGTATTTTATCCATATTACGTTTCCTCCGTATAATTGCGTTCCAGAAATGCCTGACATATCGTGCAAGGCCGCCGGACGTCAATTTATTATGTTTAGATTATACGCCAAAAGGTCAGGATATTCAATTAAGACCTTGTTGTATAATATAGATCTTTTTTGCAGCTTCAGGATGATCGACCGAATTCGAAAG
This sequence comes from Clostridia bacterium, assembly GCA_017963755.1. GTDB lineage: Bacteria > Bacillota > Clostridia > UBA1212 > UBA1255 > UBA1255. Next base: position 6,138 of record JAGCTF010000049.1, read on the forward strand.
CAGCCGTAAGCAGCGAAGGAATGTTTCTTTCGGCAATTATGAATACGACTCGATCAGGGTGCTCGGCTTCAATGCAGCTAAAATCATACGGCATATTGCCGCGCAGATAGTGGACTGTTTCAAACTGCGAAGACAGGAGCGGAACGAGTTCGGAGCCGAAAGAATCGCGGTATACGAGGAGTTTACCGCCTTTGGCGCTTTCACATCGTGTCTCGATATCTAGATCCATCATAGATACAGGAGGTTCTGTATAAACGAATCCCGAGGCCTCCGCAAAAGTATAAGTCTTATCCGAAATGCCGGAAACGCCCTTCGCTCTGATCGAAGCAGACGGGAAAAGCAATTTGTAAAGGTCTCCGCCGGTGAATTCGCGAGAATCAGCTAAACGATCTGCATATCTGAAACTGTTCTCAGGGGCAAATGAATCGATCAAATAATCGGCAATTACCGCCGCTCCTTTCGCGTTCCAGTGTGTGTCTGTTTTGTAGTAAAGCGTATCCTCATTATGCTTATTCTTGAGCAATAATTCTCGGGCATCGGGTGCTTTTACTCCTTGTGCTTCGAGGGAATCCAGCAGTCTGCTGAAATTTGTATTATCTGAGTTTTTATAATAATTAGGCATAAATTCCGGATATATTGTATTTTTATTCGGGGCAATGATAAAACAGAGTTCCGCACCGTTTTTCGCACAATGGTCGTTCAGACTTTTCAGTTTGAGGGCAATGTTTTCTATCTCTTCATCTGCGAGCGGTCTTGCCCCTGTATAATCGTCAAGCGTTTCAGCAAAAAAGAGCCAGCCGCCATTGCCGGCAATAACTTTTCGTTTCCTGATACTCCAAAAGCAGAATACAGCACGTAATCTTTAAGCGATGCCGCTTCCTGAACGTAAGCAGCCTTGCCGTCCGTAACTTTAATGCCTCTTTTGAAGATCTGCGCCGCCCCGGAGACAGAAACTATTGCAAAAAACAGTATAATGAACACTATGCTGATTATCCTAACGGCTCTGCTCATCTGACTTGTTGCCCTCCTTCTCCGAAACGTTGTCCGCGCCGAATTCGCACATAAATTATATAACAAATGTCCCGCGCTGACAACGCATATCATCGCTTTTTCGCCCTTTTCTGTTTTCCGCCGAAGTACAAAGGCGCAGCCCCCGGCCTATTGTCCGAAACCCTTTTTGGTGGTATAATTATGTCAATCGATCATTATTATTCAGGAGCCGCATATGAAAGCCGGAAAAGATGTAACAAAAGATAACAGAATCAATGCAGAAAGAGCACTCTCGCCGTCGCTGCCCCCTGCCGGTTCACATATTCATTTCATCGGCATTGGCGGTTCAAGTATGAGCGGTCTAGCGCTTATAGTTAAGCATTACGGCTACGTAGTCAGCGGTTCCGACAGAGAGGAAAGTTCAGCCACACAGAATCTTAGAAACGCGGGAATAGACGTTATTATTGGGCAGAAAGCTGCAAATATCACTTCTGATATCGACCTTGTCATCTATACCGTAGCTGTTAGCCCGGATAATCCCGAGCTTCGCGAAGTGATCGATAAAAAAGTCCCGTACGTTGAGAGAGGGCGTTTTCTCGGTATGATCTCGCGCAGGTACAAATTTCCTGTATCTGTTTCAGGAGCACACGGGAAAACGACTACGACAGCTATGCTTAGCGCGATCCTGATCGAAGCAGGCTTTGACCCGGCCGTTCATCTGGGAGGGATCTTTCCGCTTATAAACGGCAGCGTACGCCCTTCCGACAGTGACTATTTCGTCACGGAAGCGTGCGAATACCACAGCCATATGCTCGAACTTTCTTCATACGGAGCTGTCATTCTAAACGTTGACTCGGAGCACCTCGATTATTACAAAACCGACGAAAACATCGACAAGGCGTTTGCCAAATTTGCTTCAAACGTCTCCCCGGACGGTTTTCTCGTCGTTTGCGCAGAGAATAAGCGGGCAATGTCCGCCGCCTTCTATACCAAAGCGCGTCTCGTTACTTACGCGCTTGCAGAATCGTGTACCGGTTCGGAATTCGAGGCCGAGAATATCGCATTCTTCCCTGACCGTTCCGAATACGACCTGCTCCATAACGGGAATTTCTGCTGCAGGATCGTCCTGCACGCGCCCGGAAGGCACATTATCTTAAACTCACTCGCGGCTATCGGCGCGGCATGGTACCTCGGAGCCGGACTTGACGATATAGCAAAAGCATTATCCGAATTCACCGGTACAGGGCGCAGATTCGAACGTAAGGGAAATATAAGGGGCGCTGTGTTGATAGACGATTATGCGCATCATCCCGAAGAAGTTAAAGCCACTCTGGCGGCAGCGAGGACAACAGCCGGCAGCGATAACCGTATCATAGCGATCTTCCAGGTACATACTTATACGAGAGCCATTAATTTTGGACCCCAGTTTGCAGAAGCGCTGAAAGAAGCGGATGAGATCATCGTTGCAGATATATATGCCGCGAGAGAAGCGGATCCCGGCACTGTGTCCGGAAAAACATTGACCGATCTGTTTGTTTCCAAAGGCCTGAATGCAAAATATATATCAAGCTTCGAAGATATAGCCGAATACGTCAGCGGCATTCTCCGGAGCGGAGATATAATTATCACTTTAGGCGCCGGAAATATAAACAAAGTTCTGCTGCTAATAAAATAGCAGTTCCTGCAATAACCGGTAAATTAGAGCAACGGTCAATGAACAATGTTTAATGTTTAATGTTCATTGTTCAACGATAAACTATAAACGATAAACGATCAAATATCACCGCTTAGACGCATAAGCGGTCTTTTTTTCTTTACTCATCCTGTTCAGGATACTTATTGAGCCTCTCGCCACACAATACTGAGGTTCATCCGCCACAACGGCTTCTACACCCGTAGTCCTTCTTATGAGCTCGTCAAAACCTGAAAGCAGAGCTCCGCCTCCGGTCATCAGGATCCCTTTGGTAAATATATCTGCGGCAAGTTCGGGCGGCGTTTCTTCCAGCACCGACCTGATACCGTCCAGGATAGGCATCGCCGTACTGATAAGCGTTTCAGACAGTTCGGAAGAAGTGACAGTATGTTCCGAAGGCAGTCCGGTGACCATATCACTTCCGTGCACTTCAACGGAATCATTCCGTATGCCTTCATAAAGGCATCCTACCTCCATCTTAACGTATTCGGCAGTACTGTCGCCTACCATGAGATTATGCGTTCTTTTAAGATAATTCTTTATTGCCTCGTCAAAGTCGTCTCCTGCAACTTTTACACTTTTACTGGCAATGATACTGTCGTAAGAGATGACCGCTATATCTGTAGTTCCTCCGCCGACGTCAACGACCATATGCCCGGAAGGCCTCGAAATATCAAGTCCGGCTCCTACAGCGGCAGCGAGCGGTTCTTCCACGAGAAATACTCTGTGCGCTCCCGCATCCTGAGCAGCCTGCTCGACAGCTCTTCTTTCAACGTTCGTTGTTTTGCTCGGTACGCAAAGAATGACGTCCGGAAGGAAAATTCTGTTTAAAGGATTCTTTAAAGCTTTATTCAGAAAATACCTTATCATCTTTTTTGTGATGGTAAAGCTTGAAATAACGCCGTTCTGAATAGGTTTTACCGTAGTAATATCACCGGGTGTCCGGCCTATCATCTCTCTGGCCTCTTCACCGATAGCAACCACGTCTCTCGTTCCGTTTTTAATTGCAACGATAGACGGTTCTTTCAGGACAACGCCCTTTCTCCCCACGCATACAAGTACCGTGGCAGTTCCAAGATCTATTGACACATTCTGCTTAAAGAGTCCCATAACGATTACCTCCGTAGCGGTAAAAAATACCGTTGTCAGTATCATACCACATCGGCGCGTTTGGGGCAACGATATTTCTTTCCGTTTTACGTGCGTTTCAGTTTTCTCCGCGGATTCAATTCAGGGAAGCCGGATCAAATCGAAGCGTCAATGCCCTGTGCCCCAGACTGATACTGTCTCCTTTCCTCAGCTTATAATAAAGGCCGGGAGTTATTTTATCTCCATTCAGGTAAGTCCCGTTTGCTGATCCTTTATCGGAAAGCAGATAATTGTTTTTCGTGCAGATCACCGCTGCGTGTTCGCGGCTTACAAACAGGCATGTTTTCTTAAAATTCAGTTCAGCAAAAGCTCTGTTTATCAACAATGTTTTATCAAGATCGCAAGTTCCAGTTTTCTTTTTTATTGCATTTACATCAGCATCCTCCCGGGTATGCGGTTCGTAGTTTACAAGCCTCCCCTCGAGCCCTTTTTTACCGTTTCGATGCTGATGCCTGTCCGTTTCAGAGAATAAAACAAATCCGTTCCCGGCTTTATCACTTTCAGGCTTTGCCTCCTTTTTCAGTAAATTAGATGATTTTTTCGCAAACAGCGAAAAACGGTTTTCAGCAGAATAAACTTTTGAATTTCCGCCACGCAGCTCGGGACCGGAAACGTATTTATTACTCTCCGGCTTTACTTCCGCCTTTTTATCAATACGGGTCCCAAACTTTGTTCCTTGCGAGCCGCCTGCGTACTTTTTAAACTTGTTTGCCAGAACTGAAGCATACTGTCTGATCAAGCCTGATCCCGAGGCAAAAGAAGTAAGCCGTCGAATCGATTCATCAAACAGATCGCTTGTCAGCAGACACCCCGCTTCGCCCCGTTCCCAGGCGGAAAATTGCTTGACTACGTCTGAAAGAGCATCGATAGCACTATCTCTTGAATCAAAAACGTGCAAAGATGATACGGCTAGCAGATCGGTAAGAGGGCTGCCCTCTCCCTCGGCATATTCACACAGGACCGGATAGACCGCTTCCAGATCGGACAAACTTTCTCCGACAAAAACGGCGTCAACGTCCCACAGGCATTTTCCCGGTTCATACCCGCTTTCCGCCAGATCCATGTACAGCTTCTTTATCCTTTTTAGAAGCGTTATATAATCGTCGATCTTGAACACGTTCTTCTCAAGATATACTTTCAAAGACTCTCTGTGTCTTATATTTATTATCACACCATCTTTTTCTTTCTGAACATCAGAGGGAAGATAAATTCCTTCGACTTTTGAACAAACCGTCTCAAATGCCTCGGAAACCTCCCCTGCTGATGCCTTTGAAAGATAACTGATTCGGGTGCTGTTTCTTTCTTTTTCGATTTTCATTTTCGCACCTTCCGTTTATAGATCATCGATCGCCGTATCCGTCTTTTCCTGGATCTTGTTGAATATTTTCGAAGCCAGATTTCCTATAAAATTTCTGAATATCAGCGCCAGCGCCACGAGAACGGCAATGATCATTATTACCTCTATGGTCCCCATAGCATCAACATTTTCAATAATTCTCGTTTTGAAGTTCTCCTTCAGATTGCGCATTCTAAGATAACTCTTAGCGCATACTGTATTTAACCTTTTGATAACTCCTGACATTAAACTCACCTCCTTCCGCAATTATCAGACCATTTTTAAATTTCCATGAGAGTCATTACAGCGGGAGTAAGTAAAAGCGTTACAAGTGCTATAAGCACCATAGTTGAAGGGATAAGCAGCAGCGTTGACGCCTCATCTGCCAGTTTCATACACAGATATTTTCTGCTGTTGCGTGCGCTCATCGACAATTCATAAAACAGCTCTGCTATTTCCCCGGACCCTTTTTTATAGTTCTGAACTATGACGGCGGTCAAAGTACTGACAGACGGAGAACCGCATTCTGATGCGAACGTTTCAAACGCATCTACAAGGCTTCCGTATTTCCCTGCATCTATTCCGTCAAACAACCGGGCTATATCCCTGTAAAGCGGTTTTCTGATATCAGCGCCGTTCAGAGCTCTCCTGAGAGAATCCCCGAGTGTTAAGCCGGATGAGAGCAATAACGTGACACCGATCAGATAATCCGCCATATCTATCTCATACATTCTAAGTTCTTTCTTTTTCCTGCGCTTCTCCATAAACTGCGGAGCAAAGAATCCGATCACTCCAAGTATAATGCAGCAGCCTCCGGAAAACAGCACGGAATTACCTGCAGCGAGCGCTAACGCAAAACCCGCAGAAGCCAGAACGAACATAAAGATAAATCTTTTACTTTTGTCCTTTTTAAAGATCTCATTCAGCATATCTTATATTCCCCAATAGTTCTCCTAAAACAACAGCGCCTATAATTAATAACGCTACGATCAGCTTAACAATATTTCCGATACCTCTGTCGAGTCCGGACAGGTAATCCGAAGCAGTCAGCCGCATAAGGGCTATCATAAAAAAAGGCATTGCCGTTACTATTCTGTTGTTATACTTCGGAAGGTTAAGAGACTTTGAGATCTCCGCTTCCACGTCATTTCTGATCCTCATACTTGACGAAAACATTCTGGTCAGTTCGATAAGATTTACTCCTGACGGAACGGCATAGTCAAGTGCCTGACTGAATAGTTTGATGTCCGGTACAGGCACGCGCTCAGAAAGTTCAGAGAATGCTTTCTCCGCAGGAAGATTCAGCTGTATCAGTTTCGACATCCGGACAAATTCCGGCCTTATGCGGGCAAATTCAGACGACTCACTAGCCGCGATCTCCGTTATCGCCTGCTCTAATCTGACGCCGGATGAAAGAGCGCCGGAAATCGAAACGAGGCATGAAACAAATTCTTTTCTCATTACTTTTTCATAACGGCGTTCAAGCTCCCGCCTCACTTTAAAACTGACAGGCACGAGCAGGATCAATGCAGTGAACAGGCTCACAAGGGGATCGGTGAAAAGGACGTATGCTCCTGCATAGACGGCAGCTGATAAAAGTAAAGTGACGCCCCAAAGCGCAGTCTTTTTCACCCGGTACCTTTCTTTTTTTCTTACTGATTTTTTTTTCACAGCCGGATCTCCTCTTACGTATTTTATACTGCTGCAGATATTAGCCTGACTTCTCCGTCTTTGATTCCGTCCACGGTACAGATCTCGCTGACGTGACGTCCGTATTCATCGCGTACCAGATGCACGAACAGGTGTATTCCCGAAACGATCATTTTTCGTATGCTTTCAGAAGAAATATTACCTGCCCATAGCGCCATCGTCTCAAGCCTCACCAGCATATCTCTGGCACTGTTCGCATGCGCCGTTGACATACATCCTCTGTGGCCGGTACACAGTGCCGTAAGCATCTCGAGCGCCGACTCATCACGAACTTCGCCGATCAGGATATTGTCCGGCCTCATTCTCAAAGCCGCTTTAATAAGACTTCTCATTTTGATCTCACCTTTCCCTTCCGAATTTGCATTTCTGGTCTCGAGTCTGACTATGTTCTCGTGAAACAGCCTCAGTTCAGCAGAATCTTCTACCGTAATTATCCTGTTACCCGGCGGAATAGCTGAAGCTAGTACGTTTAAAAAAGTGGTTTTTCCAGTCGAAGTACCGCCCCCAACAATGATATTCTGCTGCATATCCACTGCATTTCTTAAATATACAGCCTGCGATTCGCTCAACGTCCCGTTTTCGATCAGTTCCTTCCATCCGAACGGTTTTTCGGCAAATTTACGTATCGTCACGATCGGGCCGTTCAGTGCAACGGGAGGCAGTACAACGTTTATCCTCGCGCCCGTAGTCAGTCTGGCGTCAACTATCGGAGAACTTTCGTTCACGCTTCTGTTTACCCATGAGATCATGGACTGAATCAGATTAAACAGCTTATCTCTGTCATCGAAACGTACGTCAGTCTTTTTAAGCACTCCGCCTTGTTCGATAAAGATAGCATCGGTTCCGTTGATCATGATCTCATTAACTGAATTATCCTCTAAAAAAGGCTGAATAAGTCCGAATCTGCGCCTGCCGTTGTATATCGTATTCCGGATATTAACCCGGTCTATCCCGATCAACGGAATACGCTTTTCAAGGCTGTCGAGACAGTCGTCGATCAGTTCTTTTAGCTCTTTATCAGAATAGTTCCGCGACAGGTCCATTTTCGCCGCGAGATTTTTATCGACAATATCAATAATATGCCTGCTGTCCATCGGTAGCATCCTTTCGGGATTTTTAGTTCCAATGTCCGCCGCATTCTTATGCGTCATATTTCAAACGGTAACGTGATTATACCTTGTCAGCGCAGATTCTTCAACAAGAAAATATCGACATTTATCGACAAATTCCGACAAATATCGACGCGAAATTTTAAAAATTGCTAAAAAATATGCCGATTTTTGATTATCGGCAAAAAACAGGAAATCCTGCAAATAAAATTACAAAATAAATTTCAAAAAGATTTACGAAAGCAGATCAGAAAGCGCGGCGAATTCTTTAACACCCAGGCTCTCGCCTCGAATCGACGGAGAAATACCGAGCGTCTCGAGCGCCTTGACCACGCACTCCTTTGAAACGCCGGGAAGCGATGCATTGGCGATAGAATTTACAAACATCTTTCTGCGCTGAGAAAAAGAAGCGCGGACGAGCCTGAACATAAAATCTGTTGACCGCGGCGAAACAGGCGGAACAGTATAAACAGACATATTGACCACAGACGAATCCACTTTGGGCCTGGGCACGAAGCATGAAGACGGCACGTCAAAACATATATGAGCGTTAGAATAATAAGCAACCGAGACGGATATTGCCCCGTATTCACTTCCGCCCGGAGGAGAGACCAGCCTGTGCGCCACTTCCTTCTGCACCATAAAAGTAAGCGACGTGAGCTTACCTGCGTACTGTTCAAGAAACATCATTATGATCGGAGTGGTGATATAGTAAGGGAGGTTCGCGACAACTTTTACGTGCTTGAGTTCGGGTTTGGAAAGTCTGATATCCGAAATGAGTTTCCCGATATTGACACGCATAACGTCGTCGTAGATAACGTCCAGATTCGGGTATTTTAAAGCAAGCGGATCGAGCACGGGCGAAAGCTCGCGGTCGATCTCTATTGCCGCCACGTGCCCTGCTCTTTCCGCAAGCAGCGTAGTCATTACGCCGAGCCCCGGTCCGACTTCGATCACCAGATCTTCTGGCCCCGCTTCAGAGGCGTCAACGATCTTCTTTACTACGGTAAGGTCGTTCAGGAAATTCTGCCCCAGAGCCTTTTTCGGAGAAAAACCATAAGAAGCCATGATGCCATATGGTGAAAAGCGTTCATGACTTCCGTATTCCTGTCTTTCGAGTTTATCTTTTTCAGCCTGTTTGCTCATTAAAAGCTTATTACCTGTCCATCCAGACGTAGTAATCTGAACGAAGCGCAAAAATATCCACGCTCTGGTCTTCAAGAATGTAAACGTTCAGGTCGCGGGCTCCCCACGGATAGACCATATCAAGTTCCTCAACGAACATATCTACCCAGTTACCCTTCACGTGGCCGCCGATATCCCATGCGATCGCATATCCGTAATCACCGACGTCTTTATAAGGAGACTCGATATATACCTTCGTGCCGAGCGGAATAACGTCAGGATCGACCGCGATAACACCGGGACGGGCGCGCTGTCCGACGTACGTCTGATAGCCCCATTTCGCGTCAGGAATATAGCAAGTTCCGTAGCATACGATCTTCTTTGTATAATCGATCCTCTCTCCGCGTGAATTCGAAAAAGAACTTCTTGAACCGTAGGCGATCCGTTCGTTCGTCTTTTCAACGCGCTTCACGTCGGAAAGTTCTTCAGAAACGAGTTCGCCGTTCTCATACGTAAGAGTATAAGTGCGGGTGATGCTGCCATCCTTACCCCTGGTGAGCACTTCGTACTCGCCTTCGTACATATCTTTATCCCAAACGTAAACAGTTTCGTAAGGCACAGTCTCAACTTCAGTTCTGGTCTTTTTATTTACCCTGATAACAGAGATGATCATCCCGCTCTCAGGAACCGTATCAAAATCACCGCCGGAAATATAATCTGAACCGGAAAGAACGATATGCTGCTCTTCAAGCGCCTGGCCAACGGTAGCAGCCTTAGTAAGTAAGGAATAATTATGACCGTCAACGTTTACGATCAGATTTACGGGGGCGTCGAAGCCTTTTCCGGGCTCGTCAGTGTAACCAGCATCTGCAGGATCATCGACGTAAGAGCCGGGAACAGAGCGGTCAATATCATCAGAAATCTCAGTATCGCCGCCGGGGACAATAACTTCCTCTTCAGGATCGTAGTTTACCAGTGTTCCGCCGTAGACAGAGTCATTCGAGCGAAGGTCAATAAGTACCGCGCCGTCATCTTCCTCCAGTGCCTTTTCGGCCTGAACGGAAGAAAATCTGCTCGCCACAACAGCGCTCGCCGTTACAGCCATCACAGAAACTATAACGAAAACCAGCGCCTTAACGGCGAAAGGTATCTTCTTTTTCTTTTTATTTAAATACAATGTTTTCAAAATATTACTTCCTTTTTAACGCGGCGGATTGCTTTTAAGAAACGCCGAATCGTGGAAATTATATTTACACCGGATAGTTTTTGTCAAGCTTTTTTAAAAAAAATATAAACCTTTTTGCTTTTTTTGCGTTTTCTTGCTTCTCACAGTCAAAGAATGGCAATTCCGGTCAATTATTCTAACTTTCCGCATACGACTCTGTCCCGTCCCTCGATATCGCACGTAACGGTCAATTCCGCGAATCCTTCCCTCTTCATAATCTGCGTAACAGTGTCCGCCTGCGTGTCACCGATCTCAAAACACAGCCATCCGCCCTTTTTGAGGAACTCCGCAGAACCCGCCGTGATCCGCCTGTAAAAATCAGCACCGTCTAAACCGCCCTTTAAAGCAAGCTCAGGTTCAAAACACTTTACCGATGCGTCAAGACTTTCGAATTCCTCATCAGATATATAAGGCGGATTCGAAACGATAATATCGAAGCATTTCCCTTCCGGAATTGATAAAAACAGGTCTGACAGGTAAAAATCTATAACCGCATTATGTTTTTTAGCGTTGAGGCGCGCGATCTCCAAAGCGCTTTCAGACACGTCGCTTGCACTGACGGTTATTTCCGGAATCTCGGATTTTATACTTATGGCAATGATCCCGCTGCCGGTGCATAAATCGAGCACTTCGAGTCCCCGCCCTGAAGCGGAAGAACGGTCAATCAAACATCTGATCCTGGCAAGTGCTTCGTTCAGCAGAAATTCGGTATCTGGCCGCGGTATCAATACAGATTTATCAATAATAAAATCTCGCCCGGCAAACTCCGTTCTGCCGCAAACGTACTGAACAGGCTCGCCTGCGCAAACACGCTTCACCATAGAAATACATGCCGCTGCGTCATCAGCGGCTATCTCATTATCCAGCGACGAAATCAGCTTTGAAAAATACATCCCGAAATACGAGCACAGAATTGTATCGGCAGCAGAACGGGCTTCGCGTGTATCAACGCCGCCGGAAGAATTATTAAGATATATAGAGATAAGCTCTTTGCGAAGAGACGCAAGCGTCATTGACCGGTCACCGCATTATTCACAGCGTCCGCGGCAGCATTGACAACGTCCGCAGCAGGATCGTTGCCTGCCGATCCGCCGTCTGCATCCGGTTCATCGACTTCTTCAGAAGGCTCATCATCTTCAGTAAGATACCGCGAATAATCTACCTCGATCCCTTCAAAAGCGAGTGCCTTGCCAAGTGCCACGATAGCGACTTCGATCATCGAATCGTCCGGTTCTCTCGTCGTAAAACGCTGCATGAACAGACCGGGCGCACGCAGGATCTTAGTTACGACATTCTCATGTTTGCTGCAGAACCGGTTAAATTCATAGGAAATACCCATTATAAACGGGAGCAGCAGCAGGCGGACTCCGAGATTCGCGAGGAATTTCAGCACGACGTTCGAGATCTGCGCGTCAGTAAAACGAGGCACTATAGACGTTACAAGAATACTTATGGCGACAACGACGAACAGAAACGCGGTACCGCAGCGAGGATGGAATCTCGTACACGGGCGAACGTTTTCGACGGTGAGTTCATATCCTTTTTCAAAACACGTAATCGTTTTGTGTTCTGCGCCGTGATACATATAAACGCGGCGGATATCTTTCATCGCGGCTATTCCGGCCATATATCCGAAGAAGATCAGCAGCCTTACAAGCCCTTCTACGAGGTTTTTGACAATATCCGGAACTGTTTTAGGCAGCACGAGGTTCGATACGAGCAGCGGAAGTACCATAAAAAGTCCTATCGAAAGGAATACGGCAAGAACTACGGAAATACCCATAAAGAAGCCCATCGCCTTATCGCCCATCTTATTTTCGAGCCAGCGGTCAAATTTAGATTTGTTTTCCTCTTCTGCTTCTTTTTCGGCTTCTGTCATTGCGACTTCAGCCGAATCAAACAGCGCCCCCATTCCGCGCCTCAGTGAATCTATCAGACTGACAACGCCTCTGACGAGCGGCAGTTTGAAGAATTTGTTCTTCTTACTGAGCGGCTCTCCGGCTTTTTCTTTTATTACAAGTTTTCCTTCAGGATCGCGTACGACCTGGCATTCGCCTTTCGGGCCGATCATCAGGATCCCTTCCATCAGCGCCTGCCCGCCGCACGAACATACAGACGGACCTCTTACGCAGACCGCGTCATTATTATCGATCGATTTATCTTTCTTTTTCCCCATTATAATCACCTAAAAAGCATCTTTTATGATGCTCACTTCGTAAGCACCGTTTATATTATACACCTCTGCGACGTCAAAGCGCACGTTTTTTTCGCTGA
>JAGCTF010000050.1 GCA_017963755.1 Clostridia bacterium
GACCCATCTACCGGATTATGCATACGCGCGATACAGGTATATGCCTTCCTGGAAAAACTACGATGAAGTATATAAAGATAATCCCACCGATTTCTACAACGCGTTCTGCCAGATGATCTATGCGCTTAAATATCTGCGCGGTGAAGCAGATCATTTTGAAACGGACACTTACGATTTTGAGGCAGCTAAACCGTACGAGCAGGAGATACGGACGTTCTTCGAGAAAAGGAAGATCGAGCTTTCGGAAGAATGGAAAGCTCTATCGCTGAAATTGTCCGGGAAAGAATTTGCACCGTTTGAAATAGAACCAGCTGCGGTAGAATATATTGACGCCGGGGAAGATCGCGACAATACCGCGCTCGGCAGGTACGTTAAAGCGGCGCTCGCTCAGAAGAGCATGGTCACTAATAAAGTGTTCAAGTCCGGAAATCTGCTGTGCGGCTACTCCGTTAATTATGAAGAAAAAGGGCTCAAGGGCATAAAAGATTATTTCAAACTGCTTGAGCTGCACAATGAAGACAGAATAAACCAGAAGCGTAGGGGGGGAGAGCAGTGACCAAATTCAGACGCGCCACCATATTTATGATCTCGGCCGCAATGATAATTACCGCCATTGCTTTTATGGTATCTCCGAGAGAAAGCTATCCCGTAGTTACGCTGATCCTGAGCTTTATGCTGGTCGCCTACGGCATCCGGCAGATAGTTTACTATATCGTTATGGCACGCCATATGGTCGGAGGCAGACTGATCCTTTATATCGGACTTATAGTGCTCGATCTGGGGCTTTTTACAGCGACGCTTTCAACTATTCCGCTTCCGTACGTTATGCTGTACCTGCTCGGAGGATACGCTTTCGCCGGGGCGATCGATCTGATGCGCGCAAAAGAAGCCAGGCGCCTGCACTCGCCCGAATGGAAATTCATTTTATTCAAAGGCATGGTCAATATTCTGATCGCCGTTATCTGCCTCGTGCTGGTATTTGTGGGGACAACTATCGCCGCGGTGTACATTTATTCCGCAGGCCTGATCTATTCGTCTATCCTGCGTATCGTTTCCGCGATGCGCAAAACTGCCGTCGTATACATTCCTCAGACTGAAATAGAAAGGATAATGTCGTTAAAATGAAAAGCTCGTTCTATAAGACACTTTTGTTAAAGATACTCGCAGTCGTGCTTGCTGCAGCGGCCGTGTTTATGCTCTCGTCCTGCGAAAAACTCAATGAACTTGTCGGAGGCTGGAGCGACGAATTCGGAAACCTGATCCAGGAACTCGAAAACGAGGAGAGCGGGACGTCGCAGCCCGAAGGCGCAAACGGCAAGTACGATTTTGTATCCAAAGACGTTGACGGAAGAACTGTACGGCTTTCGGATTTTAAAGGCGCCTCGGTCATAATGATCAATTACTGGGAGCCCTGGTGCGGCCCCTGCCTCAGGGAAATGCCTGACCTTGCCCGCCTTTATGAAAATTATAAAGACAAAGGCCTTGTGATCGTAGGCGTTTTCAGTGAAACGGGCATGGATAAAGAAGTGCGCGATATCATTGCCGACGACGGTATAACGTATCCGGTCGTACGGAAGCAGGGCGTGCTCAAAAACTTTAACGGGCCGTACGTTCCAACGACGCTGTTCGTTGACGCAAACGGAAATCCGCTTTCGGATTCGGAAGTAGTGGGGTCGAAGAGCTACGACGAGTGGGAGAGCATTTTAAAACTGTATCTTGAATGAGCATCAAAGCAGACGGGTCTGGGCAATGGAAGGCAAAACGGTCAATAAAAAAACAGTTCGCCTGGTTTTATTCGCGCTGGCGCTCGCCGCGGGTGCGGCAATGATCATCTGCGGCGTTCTCAGCGGTCAATTCGTTGCTGTTTTCCGCAAGGCGGCGACAATATGTCTGGAGTGTGTCGGGATTGGATAAGGCGGGTAAAGCACCGGTTTTTAAGAACTTCATATTCCGCTACCGCCTCGCTTTCCAGGGCATAGCGGCGCTTTTGCAGAACGCTAATTTCAAAGGCTTCTTCACCGGAAAACCGTTTTCGGGCGCCGCGAAAGGCGTGTGTGTTCCGGGGCTCAACTGCTATTCCTGCCCCGGTGCGATCGGAGCGTGCCCGATCGGGTCGCTGCAGAATTTTATGTCTGCGAAGCGGTTTAAATTTCCGTACTACGTGCTCGGGCTGCTGATATTTTTCGGCGTGCTGCTTGGCAGGGCGGTGTGCGGTTTTCTATGCCCGTTCGGTCTTCTGCAGGATCTGATATATAAGATCCCCCTCGGGAAAATACCGGTATTCGGCAGGCTCCGGCAGAAACTCCATAAAAACCGAATTGACCGCATGCTGCGCAAATTGAAATACGCCGTACTCGTGCTGTGCGTGATAGTGCTGCCGCTTTTCTTTAAATTGACACCCGTATTCTGCAAATATATATGCCCCTCCGGAACCGTCTCGGGAATACTTGTCGGTCTGGCCGATTCGCAGGTAGGAGCACTGTTCGGCAGTATGTTTATGTGGAAGGTGTCCGTGCTGTCAATGATCGTGCTTGCGTGCGTACTGATAAGCCGCCCGTTCTGCAGATATCTCTGCCCGCTGGGAGCGTTTTACGCCCCGTTCAACAAAATTTCGCTCATTCACCTAAGCGTTGACGCTTCAAAGTGCGTCTCCTGCGGCAAGTGCGCGTCCGTCTGCTGCATGGGTGTCGATCCGGTCAAATCTCCCGACGACCTCGAATGTATACGCTGCGGCAAGTGCGCGGTCAATTGCCCGGCTGAGGCTATCCGCATTGGAGTTAAGAGGCGAAGCGAGTGATGGCACGAATTTTGGGTCTCATGCGAACCACGGGATCGGTTCGCATTTCGGTCAAACAAAATTCTTAGCCATTCACTCGGCTTCGCTGGTGAAAGATAAGGTATTCAAAGAAGCCATAGAATAATGGAGGCGAAGCGAGTGATGGCAATTGCAAATTGCAGTTGAGGGTTAAGGCTCATTGAAAATCAACGTTAAAGAATGTATAATATAATTGCCCGAAAGGGCAGTTAATTATTATACGCAAAAGCGTCCGGTATACGGAGGATCATTGACA
>JAGCTF010000051.1 GCA_017963755.1 Clostridia bacterium
CATCAAGGCGTACGTCGTAGAGACCAGAGAAAAGAGCTTCAAGAGCAAAGACCCGTGCGTCATGATCTCGAGAACACATCCGAATCTTGTCAGAAGACTCTGCGAGATGGAGATACCGGAGATCGGAAACGGCATCGTCGAGATCATGAACGTGGCAAGGGAGCCCGGATCGCGCACCAAGATCGCCGTCCGCTCCAATGACGAGAACATTGAGCCAGTTGGCGCGTGCGTAGGGCAGAAGGGAACGAGGATCCAGACTATCGTTGACGAGCTTCGCGGCGAACGCATCGATATCGTAAAATGGAGCCCGGATCCTGAGGAATTCATTGCCGCCAGCCTAAGCCCCGCCAGAGTGCTCAACGTATTCATGGACTACGTGCCTTCGGAAAAAGGCGACAAGCAGGTGCCGGTGGGTACTGTAATCGTAGAAGACAGACAGCTTTCGCTCGCCATCGGGCGCGAAGGTCAGAACGTGCGTCTGGCCGCGAAGCTGACAGACTGCAAGATAGATATCAAGAGCGAATCCCAGCTCAGGAATTCGGTCGAAGAGGAACTGTTCCGCGCGGGCCTTTCGGAAGATATGGCAATAGGCGAGCAGACGGAAGAAGCTGCTTCTCAGGCAGAGGAGACCGGGCTTTTTGAAGGCGAAAACGCATAAAGGCTGAGGGCAATGAAGGAAAAAAGAGTACCTGTGCGCAGATGCATAGGCTGCATGACTTCAAAACCGAAAACAGATTGCATACGTATCTGCCGCACCCCCGAAGGCGAAATAAAAGCCGACGTTACGGGAAAGCAGAACGGGCGCGGCGCATATCTCTGCAAGGATATGGCGTGCTTCGAAAAAATGGCCAAGGGGCACAAGCTCAGCCGCGAATTTGAGATGCAGATCCCGGAATCCGTTTACGCGGAGTTAAGGATCGAACTGGAAAGTATCATATCAGCCTCCGGAGGTGGCAATATTGAGTAAAAAAACAAGAATCAGTGAATTGGCACAGGAGATAAACTCCTCTAATAAAAGAGTCATCGAGCTGCTCGATAAAATAGGCATCAAAGTAAGCAACGCGTCAAGTTCGCTCACGGAAGAGCAGGTAGAGCAGTTCTACGAGTCTATTAATTTCAAGCGTGCGGATAAGGCTAATGACAGTCCCGCCGATACCGGAGCACGCACTGCCGCACCGGCACAAACTGCGCAGAGCACACAAACAGCACAGAACGCTCCCGCAGGAACGATAAAAGATCCGAGGCAGGCACAGCCGGTCATCAGGAAAGTCGTCGTTCATAATACAGGGAAGACGGACAATTCCTCCGCCGCAAAGCAGGGAAAGAGCAGCTCGCAGGCTCCTTCCGGCCTTCGCCAGGGGCTAACGCTCCAGAGCGGCGGGGAGGAAAAGACCGAACCGCTTCCGGAGGTCAAGCCAGGCGGCGTAGTAAGACGTATCGTCAGAACTCCTGCTTCATCCGGTGCGCAGGTAAAGGACGCCTCCAAAGACGCATCCGCAGCGGCAGCGGATAAAGATGCAGCTAAAACTGCTGCCCAGACCGCACCTGCAGCCGAAAACGCTCCTGCCTCCGAGACTCCTACAGTAGTAAGGCGCGTAAGGAGAGTCGATAAAACTGGTGCAGAAACCGAAGTTAAAAAGGACGATGCTCCTTCTTCCGATACTGCAGCTGCCGTAAGCTCAGGCGATAAAAAGCCCGCTGCCGACGGCGAGAAGGCTCCCGAAAAAGATGCTTCCACAGCGGCTGCAGCAGATACGGGCGCGGCAAAAGACGCGGCAGCAGACGCATCCGCTTCGGCCTCCAGGACCGTAGAAAAAGAAGAGAAAAAGGCAGACGGAAAAGAGGCTAAAGCCGCCGCAGCTGCTCCTGCGAAAGCCGCCGACGAGTCAAAAGAAGTAAAAGCAGACGCTTCCGCAGACGCGCAGAGCACCTCTGCTCCTAAAGAGCAGGATGCTGCAGACGGTAAGACAGCAGAAGAAAAAACCGATATTAAAGACGGTAAAAAAGAAGAAAGCGGCAGATCCGGAGCCGATAAACAGGCTAAAACGGACGCCCCCAAAGAAGGCGCTCCGAAGCAGGCGGGCACCGCTGCGCAGACCGGAACCGCTTCCGGAAACGCTCAGGCAAATACCGCGGCATCTGCTGGTGCCGAAGTTAAAACGCCCGCCGCGCCCGCAAGAAGAGGCCCCGTTTATATTTCCAGAGCAAAGGATAACACCGGCGCTCCTTCGGCAAATACAGGTTCGGGGTACGGCAGTTCTCCTGCCAGACAGGACGGCAGAAACGCTCAGCGAACTGACAGAAACGCTCAGGGTGCACAACAGCGCCCGTTCGTAAAAGGAAAAGACGATACCAGGCCGTCCGCGGGACGCACCGGAGGATATCAGGGCGAAGGCGCTCGTCAGGGATTCGTTCGCGACGGAGCGGGACGTTCTTCGCAGGGCGCAGGTACAGGCTTCGGCGGCCAGGGCCGCGGGAGAGGTCCGGCTATCCCGGCTGTGAATCCGTCGATCGCCCAGCAGGAACCGCGCCGCGACTACGCAGGCAAGCTTTTCGATAAAGTCGAGAAGAACCAGGAAAAGACACAGAAGCCCGTCAGCAAACGCGACGCCACCAGAAGCGGCAGCGGAAAAGTTAAATACAGAGAAGAACGCAATATGATCGGCGTATCGCTGGGCGTTAACGATCTTCTCGCGGACAACTATCATGCGGGTTACGATCCCGACGATACTCACGCGCAGAAACGTTCGGCGAGGACCGGGAAAAAGGACGCAAAGCAGGCGGCGGACGAGAGAGCTGCTCAGCAGCAGGCAATGGCGCTTACGAACGTCACGCTTCCCGATTCGATGACCGTTAAAGAATTCGCCGAGATGATCAAAAAGACCGCTGCGGAAGTCATCAAAAAGCTCATGCTCATGGGCACGATGGCGACTCAGAACCAGGTCATTGACTTCGACACCGCGGCGCTCATCGCGTCGGAATTCGGCATCACGGCCGAACAGGAAGTTGTCATAACCGACGAAGAAAAACTGTTTGACGACGCCGACGACTACAACGATCCCGAAGCAGTCGAAAGACCGCCCGTAGTAGTAGTCATGGGACACGTTGACCACGGTAAAACTTCACTCCTTGACGCCATCAGATCGACGAGCGTTACGGCGGGAGAGGCAGGCGGAATCACGCAGCACATCGGTGCTTATATGGTAAGGATCGGGGACAGAAAGATTACGTTCCTTGACACGCCCGGCCACGAAGCATTCACGGCGATGCGTCAGCGCGGCGCAATGGTAACGGACGTTGCCATCCTCGTCGTTGCAGCGGATGACGGCGTAATGCCTCAGACGATCGAAGCTATAAACCACGCCAAAGCCGCAAAGGTCTCGATCGTTGTCGCAGTGAACAAGATGGATAAGGAAGGCGCGAATCTGGAGCGCGTTATGACCGAAATGGCCAAGTACGATATCGTTTCCGAAGACTGGGGCGGCGACGTTCCGTTCGTTCCGGTATCTGCGAAAACGGGTATGAACATTCAGCTCCTGCTGGAGACGGTGCTTCTGAGCGCGGACGTGCTGCAGCTTAAAGCTAACCCCGAGCGCCAGGCGAAGGGTACGATCATCGAGGCGAAACTCGACAAAAACAAGGGCCCGGTGGCAACGCTTCTGGTCCAGCGCGGTACGCTCCGCACCGGCGACGCGATCGTTTCCGGCGTAACGTTCGGACGCGTGAGGACAATGACGGACGATAAGGGCAAGACGATAAAGAAAGCCGGTCCTTCTACTCCCGTCGAGATCACCGGTCTTCCGGAAGTACCCG
This sequence comes from Clostridia bacterium, assembly GCA_017963755.1. Taxonomy (GTDB): domain Bacteria; phylum Bacillota; class Clostridia; order UBA1212; family UBA1255; genus UBA1255. The sequence goes on from JAGCTF010000051.1 coordinate 3,814, forward strand.
AAGCTGGCGAACTGTTCTACGTCGTTGAAGACGAACACCTCGCTAAACACCTTGTAGACACGAGACGCAGCGAGATGCGTGAGAAATCGCTCCAGGCGACGACGAAGGTCTCTCTCGAGAACCTGAATTCGTTCATCGAGGCGGGCAAGATGAAGGATCTTAACATTATCGTTAAGGCTGACGTCGTGGGCAGCGTAGAGGCCGTTAAGCAGTCTCTGCAGAAGCTCAGCAACGACGAAGTCAGGATCAACGTTATCCACGGAGCAGTCGGTGCCATCACCGAGTCCGACGTTTCTCTGGCAGACGTTTCCAACGCCATCATCATCGGCTTTAACGTGCGTCCCGGGGCAAATATTTCCGAGAGCGCGAAGGCCGCAGGCGTAGATATCAAGCTCTACCGCGTAATTTACGACGCGATCGACGACATCAAAGCGGCTATCGCAGGTATGCTTTCACCCAAGTTCCAGGAAGTTATCCACGGACATGCGCAGGTACGCCAGACGTTCAAAGTTTCGAACGTCGGTACTATCGCGGGTGCGTACGTGACCGACGGCGATATCGTCCGCAACTCTGAGGTGCGTATCGTGCGCGACGGTATAGTCGTGTTCGAGGGCAAACTTGCCTCCCTTAAACGCTTCAAGGACGACGTCAAGGAAGTGGCGACCGGTTACGAGTGCGGCCTTTCCTTCGAGAATTTCAACGATATCAAGATCGGCGACGTCGTGGAGTGCTACACCATGGAGGAGGTTAAAAAGGCCTGATGGAACGGACTGACAGAATTGCCGCCGAAATGAAGCGCGTGGTGAGCGACATTATCCGTACGGAACTGAAAGACCCGAGGATACCGGTCGTCACGAGCGTCACGCGGCTCAAACTGGCAAAAGATCTGAAGTTTGCGAAGATATACGTGAGTTTTTACGGCAGCGAGGCGGATAAGAAGGGGGCTATGCAGGCGCTGAAGGCGTCCGCGGGCCTCATCCGCTACCAGATCGGTCAAAAAATGACGATCCGCGCCCTGCCGGAACTGACGTTCGCCCTCGATGAATCGATCGAATACGGTTCGTATATGTCGGAGCGTATTTCGCAGGTCAGAGCCGAAGATAAACTGAAGGAAGCAAAGGCGGAGGAAGCATCCGAAGGCGGGACGGACTGACCGGATGCTCGATGGCAGATATTGTCCGTCAGTTACTGGCTGTCAGATAATATCTACGGTCCGCGTCTCTCCGTCGCTTAGCGACACCGGAACGAATCGAGTCCCGGAACCGCAGCGGATATACCACGTACCACCTTTTTCAGCGGTAAGCGTTACGCTCGCCGCTTTTTTATTTTTCCACTCACACGAAACGTCCAGCGTGCCCGGAGCTTTGAAATGCCTGAATGAACCGGAAGGCCAGCTCGACGGAAGCGCCCCGAGCAGCGTTATATGATCATTGTCGCAGGACAGAAGCATCTCGCATATTGCCGCCAGACCGCCCAGATTTCCATCGATCTGGAAAATGCGCGGCGGATGGAGATCCAGCAGGCTTTCTGTAGCAAAATCGCTTATCAGCGCGGTCAGATGAGTCTGGAAATCATCTGCGCGGCCAAGCTTCGCCATCAGACACGCCGTCCATGATCTGCTCCAGCCCGTGTGGCCTCCGCCGTGTGACAGCCTGTAATCGAGCGACTTTTCGCACGCCTCGCGAAGCGGGTGACCTTCTGGGAACATCCAGCCGGGGAAGAGCCCGTACAGATGGCTGAGGTGCCTGTGACCGGGCTCGGGCTCGTTGCGCTCGCGGTCAAATTCGTTAAGCCTTCCGTGCGAATCGATCGTAAGCGGCTGTAGCGCGGAAAGAACGTGCCTCCAGCGCTCACGAAGGGCAGCGTCAACGCCCAGTTCTTCAGAGATTTCGATACACGTTTTAAGCGTATCCTGCGTAAGCTCGATATCGAGCGCCGCGTCAATACCTATTGACACCGGGTATTGC
>JAGCTF010000052.1 GCA_017963755.1 Clostridia bacterium
ATTATCACAATGATTGCCATATTGCTACCAGCGAGAATGGTCATTTGGGCGGAAGATGGTGTTGTGCCACAAACTGTGCCGTTCGATGATTTTACTGGTTATTTCGAGGAAGGTAATTCCGCATTCGAACCGGAAGAGTCCACGAGTTCAGGCTTGTTTGCCGAATACGAACAAGCCGCGCTTGCAAAACTCGGAAAACCCGCAACCGTTGAAGACGTCGCTCCATATAAGCGTTCCGATGTTTCGTACGAAATCCCGGATATTTCCAATGCTTTTACCAGAAACTACGCACTCGAGAGCGGCAACTATACACGCCTGATATTTGGCACTCCGGTCAATTACAAAACAAACGAAGGATATTGGCGAAAGATCAATCTATCGCTGCAAAAAGAAGAAGACTTTTATCAGGCACAAGATACTCCGTATTCTCTAAAGTTCTTGTCCAAAGGCGCAAATGATACTAACCTGCTCGAACTGAATTTCGGCGGCATAACACTTGCTTTGAGTCCGGTCAACATCGCTTCTGACTCTGCCGAGGCAGTGTATTTTCCGTCACCGCATACAGACGACGAGCTGCTGACCGAAAATCCGTGTGAGAGCGGTTCGATCGTTTATTCGGACATATTCAGCGAAACGGAAAGCTCTCCTTCGGCTTCTCTTGAATACGTTCTTGAACCATACAAAATTAAAGAGAATATACTTGTCGGCGAAGGCGGATATGAACAGTATGTTTATTCGTTCAAAGTTTTCACCGATGCGTATAGCGTTGAACGTAAAGACGACTCCGTTCAGTTACTGAGCGAATCCGGCGATGCCGTCTTCGTTCTTTCCGCGGCAATTATGGTTGATGCCAAGGGTGAGATTTCTGACGGTCTGCAACTGACGCTTGAACAGAATGAAACCGGATACATCGTCACGATCGTTGCCGACGCAGAATGGATCAACGCGCCCGAAAGAGAGTTTCCGGTGGCGATTGACCCGACAATAGAAATAATTGATCCCGACGGCGACGAGGCGTATGAAGCTGTGTACGTTAACAGCGCAATACGTGGATACGGGATATCCGTCGGACATGGATTTACATCATATATCAGGTTCTCTGAAGACTTGCTGACAGGGCTTCCTGCCGGCTGTGTTATTTCCGACGCCACAGCTTCTTTCAGCGGGAGTTATTACTCTCCTGTAATGATGATTTCCACGGTCGCTTTCCGGTCAGAGCAAATCAGTTCTTCCTGGTCGCCGTCAGCGGTTTACAGCGGAGGCAGTGTTCCCCAGGTTCCTTCATCATATTCCGGACTGACAGACTCCGCAAAAAAAGACGGCTGTCTGATTTTTGGAACTATGCAGGTGAAATTTGACCTGAAAATAACAGAAATTATACGATCCACATTGTTTGGAGATAATTACGGTTTCGCGCTGACGACAGAACTCCTTTCCGGGAATTTCCCGACTTTGCTGCCGATGACCGTTTCCTCCGTTCAGATAACATATTCGGACAATTCCGGCCTCAATTCATACCAGAGCACACACTCGATCTCAATCGACGGTTCCGGCACTGCGTATATTAAAGATATCAACGGCGATCTCTTTTTCGTTCATCCGGGAATATCCACAAAAGGTGAAATACTGCCGGTCTCGATTGATCTCGTATACAGCTCAGCTTTCAAAGGAACCGCAACCGACTCGTATTACGGAAGCGGCTGGCGTCTTTCTATCATTCAGACGATGAAGGCGGAGACGGTCACGGATATAAACGGCGATACTTATACACATTATGTTCTGACCGACGGCACCGGCGGAAAGCACTGTTTCATACACATATCCGGCACAATATATACTGCCGAAGAAAACCCGTATTGGACATACAACTCAAGCACACGGCTTCTTGACTACGGCGACGGTAATACAGCCGAGTTCAATCAATACGGATATCTGACTGTCTATACAAACGGCTTCGGTGACAGTTATCATGTTTATTACGACGGGGCAACACCCAAAATAACCGGAGTAACGGACGGAAACGGAGTGGGCATTACTTTCATGTACGGTCAGCCCTATTTGGCAGGCATGGTAAATCTGTCATGCGTTTCACGAGCCGTATCCTTAACGTACACAGGCAGCAACCTGACAAAAATAAGTACCCAGGTTGGGGAAAGCACGAATTTCGTTTACAACTCAAACGGAACAATGTCCCGATTCGGATACCGCAAAACAACTTCCGAAACATCTGACAGGCAGTACGTTTCATTTTCGTATTCTTCCACTGCCGTTAGCGGAATATACCCGGTTTCTTATGTCTTCAAATGGGGACTCTGGAGCGGTACATCGTATTCCTTGCAAGAAATAGCATATATAACATACGGCGGGCACACCGAATACGGTCACCGGTACGGATCTCTTTCGCCAGCAGCTCTTTACACGGAATACATCTATTTCGACCGCTCCGGAAGAACATCCGCTGTTTTTGACAGCCTCGGAAACGTATCGGGAAGCGATTACGAGGGCGGAAATCTTGCGAAGATGAATCTTCTTTCCGGAAACACTTCCGCGGTAATGACCGACGGAAATCTTGTAAAAGATTTTACGGAGAAAACGGGCGACTGGACACAGCTCACGGTTTCCGGCAGCGGAGACTTTTCCTCAGTAACTTCGAATTCGCCTTTTCCTCACGCAAAATACGGAAGCGACTGCTTCAAACTGAAATCTGACAGCCAGTCAACGGAAGTTTACGCAAAATATCCCGTTCCTGCGGCAGCTCTGGGGGAAACATATACACTGTCTGTGGAGATAAATCCCACTAACCTGACCGGATCCGGCGGAATCGTACTTGGAATAATGTACAACACCTCCGGTTCCACAGGTGTAAAACTTCTCTCTTCTCCGATGCATTATGAGACGAACGTCTGCGCGCAATACACCTTTGAAATACCTTCAAGCGCTATATTCGGCAGTGTCTGTATTCTTATCGGCATAAAGAATCAGCAGGGCAACCTGTATTTCGACCTCGTTTCGCTAACAAAAGGAGCAAATTCTAGAGCGACAAACCAGCTGTCCAACAGCGGATTCTACAGCGGAACATCCGCCTGGACACCGGGCGGTACGTTTACCCCGAGCGTGATTATCAGCGACAGAATCAATTATGTCACCATCCCGGGCAGTATAAATGAGGAACGTAGCCTGAGTCAGGTCCTGCCCACATCCGTATTTAGAGACGGCTACCTTGTTGTCAGCGGATTTGGTAAAGGCAAAGCCGTGACTTCAGGGAAATTTGGGATAATTGTTCATTTCGCGAACACAGCTTACGATGATGTCGAGCTACTCTTTTCAAATGCTACAGAGCAGTGGCAGTTTGTAAGTGTTATTATTCCGATAGAGAACACTTCAAGCTATGTCAACATAAGTCTTGTCAATAATTACAACTATACTGACGTATGTTTCGGAGGAGTAACCGCAGAGTATGTTACAGGACTCGGCGATTATGCAGACAGAAGTCAATATTTTTACGATGAACTTGGCAGGGTTACCTACGAAAAAAGCTTTTCCGGCGGAAAAACGGAATACTCTTATGTTGACGGTTTTTCAGAATCTGTTGCCCGAACGGTATATACAGATAAAAGAAGAAACACAACAACTGTCGACTATGCCTACAATAATACGCAGAATCCGTTTGCTGTAACGCAGACAACTGAAA
>JAGCTF010000053.1 GCA_017963755.1 Clostridia bacterium
CCCGTTTTCCCCGGGCCTGTCTGAGCGGTACAAAGAAAGGCGCGAAGAACTGAAACGCCTCATAAAAAGGTGCCGGGCTCACGGCATCGGATTATATCTGTATTTCAATGAACCGCGGGCTTTGACGGCAGAAATTGCGAAACACTACCCCGAGCTGACCGGACATTCCGACAAAGATACCGTCTGTCTCTGCCTCGGTAAACAGGCCGTCAAGGAGTATCTGTTTAACGCCTTTTACGACCTGCTGAATGACGTCAGGGAGATAGAAGGAATAATAACCATAACGATGAGCGAAAACCCCACGCATTGCCGCTACAGAACGGAAACAAATTGCCCGGTATGCAGCTCAGTCCCTCCGGAAAAGCTTGCCGCTCAAGTGAACAACATAATAAACAGCGCCATACGGAAGTCCGGGGCAAAGACAGAACTGATCGCCAACACGTGGGGATGGGCTCCGTATATGGGATGGTCCTTCGGGCAGACTGAAGCGGGGATAAAGATGCTTGACGGCGACGTCACGGTCATGAGCGTGAGCGAATACGGAAAGAAAATTAATAAGGGCGGGGTTAACAGCGAAGTAATCGATTATTCGATATCGAATCCGGGACCCGGTCAATTCTCGGAACACGTTTTCAGTGTTTCGTCAAAAAGCGGCCACCGCAATTGTGCCAAGATCCAGATAAATAACAGCTGGGAATGCAGCGCCGTCCCGTATTTGCCTGTTTTTGACCTCATTTGCGAGCATGTAGGCAATCTCGCGAAGATCGGCGTTTCGGACCATATGCTTACGTGGACTCTGGGAGGTTATCCTTCTCCCGTGATGGAGTTGTGCGCATCTATGTCGGAAAAGGGCAGCGAATTTGACCTCGACAAATGGTATGACGAGATGTTCGGCGAAGATTCCGGTACCGTACATGACGCAGTGAGAATGATGTGCCGCGGGTTCTCAGAATATCCTTTCAGCATCAACCATCTGTATCTTTCGCCCGCGACGCTCGGACCGGCCAATATATGGATGAAGGACAAGTGCGATCTGCCTTCGTCAATGGTTTGTTTTTCGAACGATGATTATGAACAATGGATATATCCGTATCCCGCGGACGTTTATTTTTCACAATATGCCAGCATGCTGGCTGAGTGGGATGAAGGCGTACGTATTTTGAAAAAAGCAAAGAAAACGCCGCTCATTGAAGAAATGACCGACTTTGCGGAGGTCGCGTCTATCCACTGGCACGCCGACGTTATACACACCAGATATGCGATCGAAAAAAGAAACGTGAACAGTATTTCAGAAGCTCTTATCAGTGCGAGAGAGGATCTGCTGCTCCGCCTGCTTGCCTTTATGGAAAAGTACCCGGAGATCGGTTTCGAAGCCTCAAACCACTACCTTTATACCCCCAGGACGCTTGTCGAAAATCTCCTTTACTTAAAGAAAGCGCTCAAATGAAAACGCGAAATCAAGATCTCAAATATAAAAAGTCTCGAAAGGACGGTATTGACAATGAAACGTACTAAATTGACTACGAAACTGATCGCCGTGGTAATGGCGGTGCTTATCGCTTCGTCGACAATGCTGATGGCAGGCTGCGGCCCGTATTCTTCCCACTATTCAGCAATTGGATTCGTCAATTCGAACGATTCTCACTCTGCATATATGTCGTTTTACAAATTTAAGGGGACAATGTCCTTCAAATTGAGATGCGATGCGGACAGCACGCTGATCTATTCAGCAAGCCTCGAATCGGGCGATATAACCGTCTATTATGACGCGGGCAACGGAAAAGAAGTGCTTCTGACCGTCGGATCGGGTGACGCGGAGGACGGCGTCGTGCCTTTGAACAGAGCCGGGAAAGTCTACGTGATCGTCGAATCGAACGGCTCCTGCGAAAACGGATCGTTCCGGTTCAGGATAGGTTAAGCAACTTATTGTTATTCGCGAAAAGGCGATACTTGCTTGCTACCTCACCGCTGATGTGGTATAATAAAAAACGTGCAAATTACCACTGAGGGGAGAAAAAATGGTCAGAAGACTGCTCCGGTTCATCATAATATATGCTGTCATTGCCATAGCCGCATCGGCTGTGTTTATTGGCGTCCAGAAAGTCATGGCCAGAACGTATTCTCCCGAAGCAACCGACGTTTTTAAGGACGGAGAAGAGCCGGTAAGGATAGAATCATTGACCGGCGGATTCATTGCCGTTCTCGGAAGGTACACTCAGGGTGCGAATGCAGGAATGCTTTTCTGCAAAATATACAACAGGAACGGAGTTCCGGTGGCGCGGCACGATTTTTACCTGTCTGACACCGTGATCGAAGTGACGGAACTTGTTTCTACCGAAGAAGGACTTAAAATAGTGTGCCTTTGCAAGCCCTGGGATAATACTCTCCCGGGCTACGGAGCGATCTTCGGCATCGGAGAACACTGGAGAGCCGATGAGACCGTATTTTTCAGGCCCGAACAGGGCGCGGCCGGATTTGAGAATTTTGTATGCGCCGATAATACCGGAACGTATTTCGCAGGAATAGCGGGGAGAGACGTGACAATATTCGGCAGTGCGGGGAATAAACTCTGCACCGCGTCTCCCGATTTCTTCTCAAAAATAACCGACGTTGCCGCCGCGGGTAATCAGTTCCTGCTGGTCGGGACCGACGCAGAGAGCAGCCTCGGAACACATTTCCGGTACGGATTATGTGCGCTTTACGGCATTGACGGCGCATTCAGATGGCAGAAGACAGTGATGGAAGAAGAAGGCTGGTGCTCGGCGGTACTTCACGCCGATTCCGTTGACGACGGCTTCACCGTAAGAGGCCGCATGCTGAACGTCGGGGGAAACACCTGGCAGAGCCTTAACAGAATTGACAGTTTCAAAGCCGATGACGATCCGCTGCGGTTCCATATAGGCAGGGATTCGGAAAAAGACGGGGCAACGTCGCTGTTTATGCTGAATATTGCCGTCGACGGAACGATCAGCGGGAGCGCACTATATTATACGGACGCGAACGAATACGTTCCCGCAGTGACACAGTTCGATTCAGGCAGCGCGTTTTACCCCTTCGTGCTTTGCGTACGCTCGGCCGACGCCGAACACAGCAGGGAATACAGCGTGAACATAATGAGAATGAACCGCGAACTGCAGCTGAATGACACGTTCGTATTTCCTGTAAGCGGAGATACTGTCTTTATGTTCTCGCAGGATATCACAGGCGCGGGCCTATACATCTGCGCATATATGGAAGGCAGCGGAACGTACCGCATACTTCATTTCACGTCAATGGATGACGCGGTGAACCATATGCAGACTTTACTCAGGCTGAAGCCTGTACGTGATTATTTCTTTACACTGACCGAAAAAGCGCCTCTGCTTATAGCGCTGGCGTTTGCGGTGATGCTGACCGTTTCCGGAGCAGGCAGAGTCAGAAGAAAGCGCGCTAAGAAATGAAAAGGGCACTGGGAGTCATAAAAATAATAGTCATTGTCGCGGCGGCGCTGCTCCTGCTTCATCTTCTGATACGCTGGAAACCGCTTGATGATTTCCTTACGTCTAAAATAGGGGGACCTTCCGTTCGCGATACGGTCTCCGATACACTTATAAGGATCGAAAATGTTCACGGACTGCTGCCTGAAAGCCAGAAGCCTTTCGTTTATGAAGAAGGCGGCAGGCTTTACGTGATCTATAAAGGCGAAAGCATCGATATTACTCCGGAAGGCGTGTCCTCCGTCTTTTACGGAAAAGAAAGCGGAATCAACGAGAAGCTAAGGTACAGAGACCACGCGTGCTTTGACGAAGAAAGCGGCAGGCTGCTGTTCGTTGTCGACGTACAGAACGTGCCTGAACTGTTCCTTGCCGAATTGGAAAATGCGGAAGCGCGTGTGTATGAGGAAACAGGCTCCGGTACGGAACAGGATCCGGAAGGAACGGACACCGCCCCTGAGTCTTCGCCATCTGCTGCTGTGCTGGTTGCGAATAACGTTAACAGTTTCTTCTTTCTCGGCGGCGAACCCGTTTACGCTGAAGGGTACGACAAATTCAATTCACTTAATATTTTCCGCGGCGGAGAGAGCGTGAAGCTCATGGAAAACGCCGTGTACGTACCCGTTCCGGAGCTTGACGGCCTGCTCTACGTAACGACAGAAGGCAGCCTCGGCTTCTTCAGCAGAAGCGGGATGCAAACGTACGGGCTTTCTGAAAACGCATCGGAAATAAAAGAATATTGCGCTTTCGGGGACGGAAAACTGCTCGTATTTTCTGTCGCGGACAATAATTATCAGTCGATTGTCTTCGATTCTCTGTCTGGAAGGGCAATAAAGTCGGTGGTCGATCACGTGCCGGAAAAATGCTGCTCCGGCGGGCCTGATGCGCTGACTTTCGACCTGTCTTCAGGCAGAATCAGTCTGACAGACGGCGAAGGCGAAAAGACCGATATCTTCGCTTCTTCGGGGCGGATCTACAACATGTTTTACGCAAAGCCTCTTGAAGGCGAAGGCACGGAAGCGGGTTTCGAAGTGATCTTCGCAAACAAGAAAGGCATTTTTAAAGGCGTCTACGGGCCGTCCGGGGAGAACGTTTCCCGCCTTTGCGCATTTAAAGGAGCGCTCTCACGCTATGCGTCAAATCCGTGGCTCATATCGTACCACCTGAATGCGGGCGGAGATTTTAACGAGGGCTTTTATATCTCGGCACTCTCGGATCAAAGTCATATATATAACAGCAGAAATCCCATGAGCTGGCTCAACCGTTTCAGCAGCTACGTTTACAGGCTGATGTACGTCTCCGGCGGAAAAGCATCCGCGTGCGGCGTTCCTCTGAGCCGGTCAACGGACCTCCCCGAGGCGATATCCGGCACTGCGGTACTCTACACCGCACGTTTTGCCGGGGGCGACGTCAAGTCTCTATCCGTGCTGGATAAAGGGGATGCCGTCTGCAAAGACGTCCTTAAATCTGACGGAATGGCGAAAGGCAGTTCTGATATACGCAAAGAGATCGCGGAAGGAAAGGTATTTATTACCGCCGTAAGAAATCCGGGACATGCGGATGAATACATTGACTACTGTATGCTTGAAGACGATCTCGGCGCTGTCAAAGCGATCGACGGTCATTATGCTGTTTCTTTCGGTACGGTCGTCAGCATTTCTTGATAACAGAAGGTGTTTTTATGGTTGAAGGCAACGTCAGCGGCTCCGGCGGCAATACTAGAAGAAATAAACTGATCATCAACGCGCTGCTTTTTGCGGCAATACTTGCGGCAGTCATCGCACTTGCGCTGCTTTCGGCATGCGGCGGCAATGCGGAAGAGATCGAGCGCCCGTCGTACGAGCCTTTGATCGTAATAACTCCCGCAGGCAGCGTCGAACCCACCGAATACGTAAGACCGACTCAGGTCATGGGCACGTGGCCTCCTACGGCGACAATAGAACCTGATCCTACTGAAGACCCGGATGCCACGCAAACTCCCGAAGAAACAGCGGAGAAGACCAGCAAACCGACGGAAAAGCCTACGGAAAAACCTACAGAAAAACCGACCGAAAAGCCTACGGAAAAACCTACAGAAGTTCCCACCGAAGAACCGACGGAAGTACCGACCGAAGAACCGACAGAAAAACCCACCGATAAGCCTGCAGAATGGGACCCGTCGATCTATTACCAGGAAGAAGACGATCTCCCGTACGCGAGATATTACATCGAGGTCAACGTCACCGCACAGCTTGTCCGAATCTACTCTCTTAACGGCGACGGCGAGAAGGACAAGCTCGTAAAGACGATGATTTGTTCTTCCGGGCGCGACGGAAAAACTCCTCTGCGCACGTGGATAGTGCTTGACAACGCCACGCAGGACGATGAGATAAGAGATACCGGTTTCCTCTCCCATTATGATTTTGAATGGGTTAAAGGCTGCGCCGTACAATACATAACGCGTATGTGGAAAGCAGAATGGGACGACGAAGGGAAACTTAAAGTGACTACGTCTTCATACCTGTTCCACTCTACGCCTTTTGATTCCAAAGACAAAAATACGTTAAGAGCGGCGGATTGGAACCTTCTAGGCCAGCCTGTCTCAGACGGCTGCGTAAGGCTGTGCGTGAGAGACGCACACTGGATCTATTCGAGAGTCGCGCCTTATTCGATAGTCAGAACGGTAGAAGGCGAGACGGATCCCGAGACCTGGAAGGCGCTTAAACTCCCGGATATTCCGGAATACGTAAAAAAAGATCCAACCGACGTTTATTGACAGCACAAAAACAGGAGGCTAACATGGATAATATTGACAACACCAACCGTTACAGTGCGAAAGCGGGTACTGTCAAAGCCTGCGACGATTTAGGAAGAGTATTGCCGACGTCCAGAGAGGCCGGCCTGAGGCGCGATAAACGCACTGTCGGTCTGTTTTATTTTCTGTGGTGCGGAGAGCACGGGAATGGGGATTTGAGGCCTCTCGATATTGAAAAACTGCTCGAGGCGGATCCGAAGGCGGGGTACAGACCTGACGATCCGGAGTGGGGCAAATATTCCGTGATGCACCACTGGGGCGAGCCTCTTTTCGGATATTATTATACGAAAGATGAGTGGGTAATGCGCAGGCACGTCGAGATGCTTACGTACGCGGACATAGATTTCCTCGTATTTGACACGACGAACGCCGTTATCTACGAAGAAAGCGCAAAAATGATGCTCAGACTGTTGTCCGAGTACCGCGCTATGGGGTTCAATACTCCGAAAGCGATGTTCTACACCAACACAGAGTCCGGAAAGACCGCGCAGAAGATATACGACCGCATCTATAAGCCGGGTTATATGCCCGATTCGTGGTTCTGCGTAGACGGAAAGCCTCTGATCATCGCGAAAGAAGAGGAGTGCTCGCAGGAAGTGCGCGATTTCTTTACGATAAAGATGTCGCAGTGGCCTAACGAGCCTACGAAGCAGGGCGGCTGGCCGTGGATGGATTTCGAGCGCCCGCAGCGTGTGTTCGAGAACCTGAAAGGCGAGGAGGAGATCATCAACGTATCCGTCGCACAGCACCCTCAGATAAGATTCGGCGATTCGGCAATGTACGGTGAGACGACGAACCGCGGCAGATCTTTCCATAACGGTGCGGAGGACAAGTCCGAAGGCGCGTGGAAATTCGGTTACAATTTCCAGGAGCAGTGGGACAGAGCGCTCGAAACATTGCCGCCGTACGTGTTTGTCACCGGCTGGAACGAATGGATCGCGGGACGCTGGGGCGGAACGGAACAGAGACCGCTTTATTTCGTTGACTGCGTCGATCTTGAATACTCGAGAGATGCCGAGCCGATGCGCGGAGGGTATTTTGACAACTATTATATGCAGCTGATCTCCAACGTGCGCAGATATAAAGGCACGGACGAACTGAAAGTCTACCCGAAACTGGATCCGGGAGAAGGCGGGAAAATCACGATGGCAGACGTCGCCGAAAACGGAACGTACTACGGCAATTTCCCGAAAGGCTGCTTCAGCCGCGACTGCGAAGGATACAGCACGAGATATATTGACCGCTCCGGCCGCAACGCGATCGTTTCGACGAGCGTTGCCCACGACGGCGAAAACGTGTATTTTTACGCAAAAACTCTCGCTCCGATCGAACCGTACGACTATAATTCAGCTTGGATGCAGCTTTTCCTGAACGTAAACGACCTCTCCCGCTACAACTATTCGAAACGCTGGAAAGGGTACAATTTCCTGGCAAACGGCTACCAGTTTACTGATTCGCGCACAACGCTGGAGGCGTGCGTCGATGATACGGCGCGCTCGCTCGAAGCCGATACGTTCCGCCCGTGTGCCGTGATCGATTACGAGCTTGCGGACAATGAGTTCATGCTCCGCATTCCTAAATCCGCCCTCGGTATCGTCGGGGACGATCCGTTCGAGATCCAGTTCAAGTGGATGGACAGCCGCAGCCGCGTGCGCGGGATGGAAGACTTCTACACCTCGGGAGACGCGGCCCCGATCGGAAGATTGAATTACGTATTTTTAGGATGATATAAAGATGAAAATAACAGCCGGAAGCGAAAGAAACGGAAAGAGTATCAGGAAGCGCCGCGCCATTATCGCAATGGCCGCTGCCTCCGTACTCTCTGCCGTTCTGTTTGCTTCGTGTACCGCAAAAAAGCCGGGTACGGTCCCGTCCGGGAAGCCGGTCAATGAATATAATTACGGCGAAACGGGGTTTATGAAGCTCGAAACACAGCCGAAAACTGACTGGAAAGCGGACTGGATCTGGGACTCTTCGGAAGGCACGAAGGAAAATACGTGGATGGTTTTCCGGAACAAGTTTACGGTCGAAAAAGTGCCGGAAAAACTTGTCGCAGCCATAAGCGCCGATTCCAGGTACTGGCTTTTCGTGAACGGCGTGAACGTGGTATACGAAGTCGGACTAAAGCGCGGCCCGGCCGAAAACAGCGGGTACTACGACAGCATTGACATTGCACCGTACCTTAAGGCGGGGGAGAACGTGATTGCCGCAGAGGTGTGGTACTGGGGCAAGGACGGCAGTTTTTCTTATATTGACAGCGGCCGCGGCGGCTTCCTGTTTGAAGCGGAGGGCGACGGAACGTCCGTGCTGAGCGGGTCGGGCTGGAAGGTGGCAAAGAATAGTGCGTATCTCGAAGATACGGGCGATAAACAGCCCAATTACCGCATCGCGGAGTCAAACATCCTCTATGACGCGAGACTCTCGATGGGAGACTACACGGCGCCCGGCTACGACGACTCAGACTGGGAAAACGCGAACGTTATTGCCCGCGGAGGAGAAGGACCGTTCGGAACACTTTACCCGCGCTCCATACCGTTCCTTAAAGTTGACGACCTTAAAGATTACGAAAACAGCTCCGAATTTGCCGGAATAACCACGAAATCGACGTCGTATTTAACGCTCGACATACCGTATAACGCCCAGTGCGTACCGTACCTCTGCGTGGAGGCTGCAGCCGGAAAAGTCATCGAGATCACGACGGAAAATACAGGCCTCGGCTCGGTAATAACGCGCTACGTCACGACTGACGGCAGGCAGGAATTCGAGTCGAGAGGCTGGTTCAGCGGCGAGCACATATCGTATAAAATACCGAAAGACGTTAAAATTATTGCCCTCAAATATCGCGAAAGCGGATACAACACCGAATTCACCGGCAGCTTTTCGAGCAGCGACGAATTTATGAACTCGCTCTGGCAGAAATCGCTGCGGACGCTCTACGTCACGATGCGGGACAATTTCATGGACTGCCCGGACAGGGAGCGCGCTCAATGGTGGGGCGACGTCACCAGTGAAATGGCGATGACAATGTACTCCATGAGCCCTTCGTCTTATCTGCTTTATCAGAAAGGCGTATTTAACATGCTCCTTTCCGCCGATAACAGCGTTCTTAAGACCGTCGTTCCGGCGGGCGAAGGCGCCTATTTCGAGCTTCCGATGCAGCAGCTCGCGGGCATATGCGGCTTTAAGACCTACTATATGTACACCGGCGACAGAGACTTTGTAGACATGGTGTACGGCCCGTCGCTCGACTATATCGACCTGTGGATCCAGGGTCCCGACGGCCTCGTCGTTCACCGCCCGGGTTCGTGGGACTGGATGGACTGGGGCGAAGGCGCAGACGTCGTATGCATCGAGAACGCCTGGTACTACAAAGCCCTCGATACGCTAAAGTTTTTTGCATCGATAAAAGAAGACAAGGCGGTCGAAAAGGAACTTGAAGACCGTATGGAGATGCTCTACGGGGCGTACCAGCTCAAATGGACGAGCAAAGGATTTATGGGCAGCGTAAGGCGCCCTGACGACCGCGCGAACGCACTGGCCGTGCTGAGCGGCCTTGCCGACATCAACAACAGTACGCGATTTGAAACTATAAAGCACGTGCTGACAACGGTCTACAATTCCAGCCCTTATATGGAGCGCTACGTTTTAGACGCGCTGTGCGAGATGGGTCTCGTCGAAGAGGCACAGGCGCGCATACGCACAAGATATAAGGCGAGGGTAGAGGAAGATTATTCGACGCTCTGGGAGTTCTGGGACAAGGGTTCCGGGACGATGAACCACGCATGGAGCGGCGGACCGCTGCTGACAATGAGTCAGTACATGGCCGGTATTGCCCCCTCCGAGCCCGGATATGCGACTTATACCGTAAAGCCCGAACTCGGAAACCTCAGCAGCATCGACTGCGTTGTCCCCACTGTGAAAGGGCTTATCACTGTGAAAATCTCGGACGGCGACACGTATAGACTCACTCTCGATTCACCTCCGGGCACTAAAGCGGTCGTCAAACTTCCGGCTTCCGGGCAGGGTAAGGTGATATACCTTAACGGGGAAAAGATTTTCTACAACGGGGCCGCCGCTTCGAGAGACGTCGGCTTCACAGGCTTTGAAAACGGAAGAGCCTGCTTCCTCGTAGATGCGGGCAGCGAAGGCGGAAAATTTGATTTCGAGATCAAAGAAGAACCGGCGGGCGAAAGAGGCGGAAAACTTACCGTCTCCGTTATCGCGACTGAGCACGGCACACTTACCGTAAACGGGACTGCGGTCGAAAAAGGCAGATCGCACCAGTTCGAAGTAACTGAAGGCGGCACCGTAACGATAAGTGCCAAGGCTGATCCCGGATACGAATTCGCGTATTTCACCGGCAGTATTTCAGGCCGCAAGGATACAGTAAGTACGACCGCGACGCATGATTTCACGGTCGGAGCCGTATTCGCCGAAACGCGTTCGGATTACAGTACGCTCTGCGTATATATGCCGGAGGAATCCGACATGAACGTAAAAGTGAACGGCAGAAAATGTATGTTCGCGGGCGGCAGGGCAAGCGTGACGCTTCCGACAGGAACGGAAGTAACGATAGAAGTTGAAGACGGCCTCCTCGGCTCTTTCCTGAATTTCAGCGGCCCTGTGCAGAGCGAAGAAAGAAAAGTCTCGTTTACCGTCAGCGGCAATACCGATCTGATGGTCAATACCAGACTTTTATACGGCGACAATATCGCGAAGGGTGCGAAGGCGACGTGTTCGGTTTCGCTCGAGTCGGGGTCAACGTGGAGCGCCTCCAACCTTACCGACGGTAAGCTCTCGACCGGTTTTACTACCGAAGTGCTCGGCGCACTCGACGGCGTGCTTAAAAAGCCCGTTGTGATCAACATCGACCTGGGCTCCGTAAAAGAGTTCTCACTGATTTCACTTGCGCCACGCACGGATACCGTCAGCATAAAAGGCGGAAATCCCTGCTTCCCGATGGAATTTACCGTTAAAACGAGCAGGGGCGGGTCCGATTTTACGGAGGTCGGTTCGTTCGTGCAGGAAAACGATCCTGCCGGGGTCATTCAATCGTTCGAATTTGAAGCCGTAAAAGCGAGATTCGTGCGAATCGAGATCACGCGCGTCGGAGATTATGCGGCGGATGAAGCCGTTGACGACCCGTACCGCGCGCAGATAATGGAAATAATGCTGAGAAAGAAAAACGCCTGATCGAAAGCTCGAACGGCGCGGAAAGAATTGACGCGTATCAAACCGAATTAAACAGCGCGAAGTTCCGGAGGTGAGCGGAAAATGAGCGAAAAAAGCATCAGAAAAATATTGACCGTAGCGGCGGCAACGCTGCTTGCGTCCGTTTTGCTGTCCGCATCCGGCTGCGGGAAGACTGCCAAAGAGGACGATCTGAAAGTGCCGTCCGATACGATCCTTCTGGCTGTAAAAAAAGACCAGTCTTCGGCCGGCAGTCAGGCGGAACTTGAGCGCTTTATAGACGCGTACACCGCCGCTTTTACAGCGCGCGAACCGGGCGTAAAAGTCAGCGTAAGATACTATACGGAACTTCCGAAAGAAACAGCCGGGATCGACTGCATGCTGCTCGGCGCGGACGACATGCTGCTTTATTATAACGAAGGCCTGTGCGACGCCGACGGTTTCCTTGAAAATTACGGCCTCTCGCGCTCCGATCTGGCCGGAGGAGCTGCACGCGCAGCCTCCGTTTTCGAAGACGCGCCTCTCAAAATGGTACCGTTTAATTACGATCACGCAGTATTGATAGCTGATACGGAACTGTTCTCCGAAGCAGAAGCCGCGCTGCCGGACACTGACTGGGACGTTGATAACTTCGAAGCCGTGTGCGAATCGCTCACGGGCAGACGCGAGGGCACGGCATATTCCGGAGTGTACATGCCTTATTATATGAATTACGTCTGGCAGTATTATTGCAACATACTGGCGGGTTCATATCTGGAAAACGGCCGGTTTAATTTTACGAAAGACAACGCGCAGGGAATTGCCCTCGACCGCATGTATTCGATGTACACACATAATCTGGCGTACAGCCCGATGCTATCGACTGTTGACCGCGTGTGCGCGATGAGCTTTACGTATGCGTCGCAGCCGCGGCGCAATAATTTCTCCTTCGAGATCGAGAAGCTCACTTCGCTGAATCCCGGAAAGCGCGTTGACGAACTGCTAGAAAAAGGCACACTCGTACTGCTGCCTCTCCCGTCATCGGGCGGAAAACGCACCGGCATCGCAAATACTGACTTTATTAAGGGTTTCGCGGTTCCGGCAGGCTCTAAGAAGCAGGATATAGCCGGAAGATTCGCGGCGTTTTCGCTGACGGAGGAAGGTCAGAAACTGCTCGTATCGCATTACGGCGGGATACCTGCGAACAGAAATATGTGGGATATGGATTTCTGGCGTACCGGCGTGTTTTCGGGTGAAAACGCCATTCGTGCTCTGATCGGCGCGGATGAGGGCGTGCGCGATGATTTTACTGCGGCTCTTAAGGGCGATCCGGATATTTACAACAAAAACATACGCATGCGCAGCGTTTATTCGGCGATCATGGTGCGCGAGCTCAATTCCGCGAAGGGGTTTGACAATTACATGCGCAAACTGCTCATGTTCCAGATAGACGCGAACAAAGTCATTGACGGCCTCGTCAGTGTGTATTCGCGCAAGTGAGGGGGCGGCGGACAATGAAAAAGTTTATTGTGACGTTTTTATCGATGATATTGACCGCGAGCCTCTTGACCGGAGTTATAGCGTCTTTCGCGGACGGCAACGCGGGGCAGACGGTGATCACGGGCAGTTCGGATATATTGTCCGACACGTGGGTCGGAACAGATGAGCTGGGCAGGGTCTTTCCTGCGAATCAAGACGTCGGAGGCCCCAGAAGCGGAAAATACGTCGGTATTTTTTACTTTCTTTTCATGAGCCACACGAGCCCGAAGATATACGACACGACGCAGACCTACCTCGACGGCGGCGTTGAAGCGCTCTGGGAGATGGCTCCGCTCGACGGATTCCACACATGGGGAAGGCCGTATTTTAACTACTACCGCACCGATCTCGACGAATGGATATACAGAAAACACGCTCAGCTGCTGACGGACGCGGGCGTAGATTTCGTATTTCTCGATACCACGAACAACGGCGGCCTGTTCGAAAACTGCTGGACGCTCCTGCTGAAAACGTGGAAAAAAGTGCGCGACGAGGGCGGCAATACTCCGCAGGTCGTTTTTCATAACGGCGACGGGCAGGAGACGCTCGCGAACCACATAAAGATCATATACGAAAAAGCTTATTCGAACCCGGAATACGACGATCTGTGGTTCAGGTGGGAAGGAAAGCCGCTCATTCTCGGAAACCTTGACAAAATATTCGTCTCTCAGGAACTTCAGGACTATTTCACGTTCAGGCGCTCATGGGCTTTCAACGACTTTACCGGAGACGGCATATTGAAATGGCCGTGGATAGCCGAATATCCGCAGGAACCGGGGCGCAACGCAAACGGCGAGATAGAACAGATCGTTGTGAGTGCGGGATTCCATTCGAATTCTTCCAGAGGACGCAGCTATCACGATGGTTTCCAGCCTTCGCGCGGCGTAGGCGACTTCGGGTACGGGCTCTCTACGACGGGAGAGGGGATCGCGTTTCAGGAACAGTGGGACCGTGTGTTCGAGATAGACCCGCCGCTCGTAATGATCACGGGCTGGAACGAATTTACTTTCGGCCGCTGGCCTAACGCCGGTGTCGGTCAGCTGATATCTGACAGCTATACGATCATCGAAAACGACTGGCAGTTCAACAGCAACTACGTTGACGCATTCAGCGCGGAGTTCAGCCGCGACATTGAGCCGATCTCACAGCTTTTCAGGGACAATTATTA
>JAGCTF010000054.1 GCA_017963755.1 Clostridia bacterium
CCGAACAGGAGTACGCGAAAAACACGCAACTGTACGCCGAATTTTTTGCCGACTTCACGAACCGCGAGACAGTCACGAAGCTCTCTATCCCCGGCTTCTGGAACGGAGAAAACAGTTTCGTTGTGCGCTTCGCCCCTACCGAGTACGGGATCTGGGATTTCGTAACACGCTGCGAGAACGACGGAACGCTCAGCGGGAAGACCGGAACCGTTGCCGCAAATCAATATAAAGGCGATCTGGAAATATACAGGCGCGGTTTCGTGACGACGGACGGAAGCAAACATTTCGTCTATGCGGACGGAACGCCGTTCTTCTATCTGGGAGACACGCACTGGGGAATGTACACGGAAGAATTTGACAGGCCGGGGCCGCATGCTGGAAACACGGGCGCAGAATCACACTTTAAATATATTGTCGACAAGCGCGTCGAGCAGGGCTTTACGGTCTATCAGTCCGAACCGATCGATACGAAAGCGGTACTGACGGACGCGTCGTTGTCAACGGGCGACGTGAAGCGTTTTGTTGAAAACGACCGGTACTATCAGTATCTGGCAGAAAAAGGCCTTGTCCACGCAAACGCGGAGTTTTTCTTCGCCGGTGAGATGAACAAAAAAGTGATGAACGACGACGCTTTCCTCGAGGCGATCTGCCGCTACTGGGTGGCGCGCTACAGTGCGTATCCGGTGATGTGGACGCTCGGGCAGGAGATCGATAAAGATTTCTACGCGGCCCGCGGCGATCAGAATTTGTACGATTTCAGCAACAACCCGTGGGTGCGCGTTGCCGAGTATATGCATAAATATGACGCGTATAAACACCCGCTTTCGGGCCATCAGGAAAACACGTCGAGCACCACTGTTACGGGTGTCGGGCGTAGCAGAGCCGCTTCAAACGGAGGCCGCTCGGTATTCGTTTCCGACGAAGTGACCGAACGCACGGGTCATAACTGGTGGGCAGCGCAATGGAGCCCGAGCCTGACTTCCCTGCCCGACAGCGCGATCGTCCGCGATTATTACAACAGCAGCAAAGTTGCCATCAACTACGAAGGCCGGTACTGCTACCTTTGGACAAAGAATTTCGGCGCCAGGGCGCAGTCGTGGATCGCGATGCTGTCCGGTTTTGCCGGAGTCGGTTACGGCGCGGTCGATATGTGGCTGTACAAGAGCTCGTACGACGTGAACACTACGTCTGACGACGGTATCGAGAAGATCACGCCGAAGGACAAGGCGGTTTACTGGAGCGAGGCGGTCGAGTTCGAGTCCGCGTACCAGCAGGGCTATATGCGCGATTTCTTCGAGCAGTACAAATGGTGGGATCTGAAGCCCGATTTCGATGACAAAAATTATTTCGTGCCCGATTCTGAGGATACGCTTTACGTGTGTTCGACGATCGGCAATGATCTGTATATCGTTTATTTCTATTCCAAGAACACCGCCGGCGGAGACGTTGCCGGGCTCGCGGAGGGGGAAACGTACACCGCCAGATGGTTTAATCCGCGGACAAACGAGTACGCGGATATCGGCGAGTTTACGGCTCCGGCTGCGGATGAGGGCGGCAATTCTTCGTGGACAGTCCCTGTCCGCCCGGAAGCAGATGATTTCGTGCTGGTCGTGAGAAGAAAGTAAGGTAATGCGCTGCGCGCAGTCAGTTCCGCCGGGTGGCGGGTTAATTTGCGCTGCACGAAAATCTTTTTTAAAAAAAACGCAACAATCGCAAAAAGGTTGTTGACAGCTGTTTTTTGCCGTGCTATAATGCCTACAATTCCGATATGAATTGTGAGTATTCGCCCGTCGGAAGGTACTTTAAAAGGAGTGTCAAATCTTATGAAAACATACGACAAAATTACCGATCTGATCGGCGGAACACCGCTGCTCAACCTCACCAGATTCGCGGGCACGGCCTCGAACGGCGCGTCAGTCTACGGAAAGCTCGAATATTTCAACCCGGCAGGCAGCGTTAAAGACAGGATCGCAAAAGCGATGATCGACGACGCTGAGAGCAAGGGCCTGCTGAAACCGGACTCGGTAATAATCGAACCGACCAGCGGAAACACAGGAATCGGATTATCCGCCGTTGCCGCCTCCAGGGGGTACAGGATCATCCTCACGATGCCCGAGACGATGAGCGTTGAGCGCAGGAATCTGCTGAAAGCGTACGGAGCGGAACTTGTATTGACCGAAGGCGCGAAGGGGATGAAAGGCGCTATCGAAAAGGCGAAAGAGCTCGCCGCGGAAATTCCGAACAGCTTCATTCCCAGCCAGTTCACAAATCCCGCGAACCCCGCGATCCATCTCGCGACCACCGGCCCTGAGATCTGGAACGACACGGACGGAAAAGTTGACATTTTCGTGGCGGGCGTAGGTACGGGCGGAACGCTTTCGGGCGTAGGAGAATATCTGAAATCACAGAATCCGGACGTAAAAGTTGTCGCCGTAGAACCCGCAACGTCGCCGGTACTCTCGAAAGGCGTTGCCGGCCCGCATAAAATACAGGGCATAGGCGCCGGATTTGTCCCCGACACGCTCAACACGAACATATATGACGAAATAATTCCGGTGGAAAATGAAGACGCTTTTGCAACCGGCCGTGCGCTGGCAAGGAATGAGGGCGTGCTGGTGGGTATCTCGTCCGGCGCCGCTGTATTCGCTGCGACCCAGCTCGCAAAAAGGCCTGAAAACGCGGGCAAGATAATCGTTGCCCTTCTTCCGGATACCGGCGAGCGCTACCTCTCAACGCCGATGTTCGCCGATTGACCTTAAAAAAATCAGATCATATAATCGTATGCGCCGCGTTCTTTATGCTGGTCAACCAGATCCTGCAGCGTGATCCCGTCGAGGTATTCGTTTACAACTTTAGCGAGGCCTCTCCAGACGGGGAGCGTCGGACAATTGATGCTTCTTTCGCACATGATCGGGTCCTGATCGACGCAGTCCACGGGCGACAATGACCCTTCGGTCAGCCGCAGTATCTCCCCCACGGTGTACTTTTCAGGAGAACGCGAAAGCATATACCCGCCCTGAGCGCCGCGATTCGCCCTCAGGACGTCGGTTTTGTTAAAGATCTGGATGATCTGTTCGAGGTATTTCTTCGATATATTCTGTCGGTCGGAGATCTCTTTCAAAGAAACGAATCTCCCGCTGCCGTGTTCAGCCAGATCGATCAGCATACGCAGCGCATAACGGCCCTTTGTTGAAATTTTCAAAGTAAATCACCTCGCAACATTTATATACCTATAATACCACCTATTTGGTAGGAATTCAAGTTCAGCGCAAAAAGTACAGAAAGGGGTACACATCATGAGCAACTATAAATTCGAAACCCTTCAGCTTCACGTAGGTCAGGAGCAGGCCGATCCCGCTACCGATTCGAGGGCTGTCCCTATTTATCAGACGACTTCTTACGTTTTTCACAACAGCGCACATGCGGCGGCGCGCTTCGGGCTCGCTGATCCGGGCAATATTTACGGCAGGCTTACCAATTCGACGCAGGACGTGCTCGAAAAGCGGGTAGCGGCACTCGAAGGCGGCGTCGCGGCCCTTGCCCTCGCGTCAGGTGCGGCGGCAATAACTTACACGATCGAGGCACTCGCCCAGAACGGCGACAATATCGTTGCCCAGAAGACGATCTACGGCGGCAGTTTCAATCTGCTCGCTCACACGCTCCCGCAGTACGGGATCAATACGACGTTCGTTGACATACACGATCTGGACGAAGTCACGGCGGCGATAAAGCCGAATACGAAAGCGATCTTTATTGAGACGCTCGGGAACCCGAACAGCGACATTCCGGATATTGACGCTCTCGCCGAAATCGCGCACGCGCACAATATACCGCTCGTGATCGACAACACGTTCGGTACGCCCTTCCTGATCCGCCCGATAGAGCACGGCGCAGACATAGTTGTCCATTCCGCCACCAAATTCCTCGGCGGCCACGGCACGACGCTCGGCGGCATAATCGTTGACTCCGGCAAATTCGACTGGGCGGCCAATGCGGATAAATACGCCCCGATCGCTAAGCCGAATCCGAGCTACCACGGCGTTTCATTCACCGCTGCGGCCGGTCCTGCGGCGTTTGTTACGTACATCCGGGCAATTCTTTTGCGTGATACAGGTGCTGCGATCTCTCCGTTCAACGCTTTTCTGCTCCTCCAGGGCATCGAAACTTTGTCGCTCCGCCTCGAGCGCCACGCCGAAAACACGAAAAAAGTCGTTGCGTTTTTAGCAAACCATCCGCTCGTTGAGAAGGTCAATCACCCTTCTCTTCCGGAGCATCCGCAGCACGCGCTTTATGAGAAATACTTCCCCAACGGCGGCGCTTCGATCTTCACGTTTGATATAAAGGGCGGTCAAAAGGAGGCTCACGCGTTTATCGACGCGCTCGAAATATTTTCACTGCTCGCAAACGTTGCCGACGTCAAATCGCTCGTCATTCATCCGGCGACAACGACGCATTCGCAGCTTTCTGATGAGGAGCTGGAGGATCAGAATATCCATCGCAACACGATCAGGCTGTCGATCGGCACTGAACATATTGACGACATCATCGCGGATCTCGAAAAAGGATTTGCGGCGCTGTAAAAACAACTGGTGAGGATGAACTGTCAGCGAGACTGAATGATAGCAAACGGATAATTGATAATCTCATAACTCGCCACAGTTTTTTAAGTTTGGATAGTTTCTTAGCATCCCTTCAAAACGGAGGGAATACAGACAGGAAACTATCCTTTTTTTACCAAAACTGACGTGCTAAAATTTGTTAGAAATTCTAACAAAAACAGTTGACATTTCTAACGCCGCGTTTTATAATAATCTTGCTGGCAAAGCAAGGAGGAGAAAGTATGGAGAATGTATACGAAAAAATTAAAGAATTGAGGAACCGGCTACATCTGTCTCAGGATTATGTTGCAAAATACTTAAGAATAAGCAGATCAACATATACCCAAATGGAAAACGGAAAACGCAAACTGCTCGCAGATGAAGTGGCAAAGTTAAGCAGCTTGTTTGGGGTTTCAACCGATAGTCTGCTTAATAATACAGAATTGAGCCAGCCAGCCACAGTGTTTGCGAGAAGTTTCGAAAAACTCGACCAACGAGATCAGGAGGAAATTATGAATCTTATCAGATTTAAGGAGCAGATAAAATCACAGAGGATGTAATAATGCAATTTGAGATCGATGCAAAAAAGTATACAGATCCGGAAAAAATGGCTGCTGATTATCTGGTAAAGTATTTTGGAAACCAGAGGATTGAATACCCAATAAACCCTTTTCAAATGTTAAAGGATGAGGGTATTCTGTTTTCTTTGCAGGATTTTAATAAGTTGGAAGGTGTCTATATTCCGGCATCAACAATAGGAGATGTTCCTATTGTTGGCATTAATGCAAATAGACCGATTACACGCCAACGTTTTTCGGCAGCGCATGAATTATATCATCATTTTCATGATGCCGGTAAGCAAATATCTTGCCCTATCGGATCCAAAAACGCGGCCGAAAGATTTGCCGAGGATTTTGCTGCAGCACTTTTAATGCCGATTAATGAGTTGAGAGCTCAAGTTAATAAAAGAAGAGATACCTCTAACTTCGTTTCGTTTGATGACGTGTTAGAAATAGCAGTTTTTTTTGGCGTGAGTTTTCAGGCATGTCTTTTTCGGATTGCATATATGATTCATGCGATTTCCGGTAATACAGAACCTGATGAGCTTCGAAAAAGAACTAATAAATACAAACCCGAGAAAGAGCGTAAACGTCATCATATAACGTACACAAAGCTCTATGAAGGTCTTATTGATTGCTTTCGGGAGCAACTTTCTTTTACTCCTTCAGATCATGCGAGATATATATTCCAAAACGAATACATTTACAATGATAGCAGGATGGAAGGGCTGGACGTTACGCCGGAGCAAGCTTCGGAAATTGTCACGGATCTAAGACTGAAAATGCAAAACAGCGAGTATTGTAATCAAGAGAATGATGCTTATCTATCTATCGCCGGACATTACGACATGTATCAGGAAATATTCTCTGAGCCG
>JAGCTF010000055.1 GCA_017963755.1 Clostridia bacterium
GCTCAGCTTCGCCGCTTAACTCTGAACTCTGAATTCTGAATTCTGAACTCTGAACTCTGAACTCGATATGCCATTATTTATTTACCAGCGCTCTTACCGCATTCAGCACGGCCAGCACCATGACGCCGACGTCCGCGAATATTGCCAGCCACATGCCGCCGACGCCCAGCGCCACGAGCACGAGCGAAAGCAGTTTGACGCCGATCGAGAAGCAGATATTTTCGTAGATAATGCGCATGCATTTTTTAGAGATGCGGATAGCGGTGGCGATCTTACGTGGGTCGTCGTCCATCAGGACAACGTCAGCGGCTTCGATCGCGGCATCGGAACCGATGCCTCCCATCGCGATACCAATATCGGCCCGTACGAGCACCGGAGCATCGTTGATACCGTCGCCAACGAAAGCGAGCTTGCCCTCGGGAAGGAGCGCTTCGAGTTTATCGACCTTGTCGCCGGGCAAAAGTTCGCTGTAGACTTTATCGATCCCGAGCGCGGCGGCAACGTCTTCGGCGACTTCTTTTCTGTCGCCCGTGAGCATGACGGTGCGTGTGATCCCGCATGAATGAAGGGCTTCGATCGCGCCCTTCGAACCGGCTTTAATACGGTCGGAGATAAGAATGCGGCCGGCGTAGATATTGTCAACGCACACGTACGAGCAGGTAGCGGAGGCAGCGGCTACAGTAGCAGATGAGTCTTGCCCGGAGGCAGCGGGCGATGCGGAGGGAAGAGCGACGCCCAGCAAATCGAGCAGAGCGGCATTGCCCACGGCCACGGTGCGGCCGTCAACATCCGCGATAACGCCTTTTCCGCTTATGCTGCGGATATTGTCGACGCGCGAGCGGTCAGGCGTCTTGCCGTATGCGCGGATCAGACTGAGCGCGATAGGATGTGGCGAATCTGTCTCGGCCAGAGCGGCGAGCTCCAGAAGAGCGGAGGAAGATATTGACACCGGCTCGACGGAAACGACCTCGAACGAGCCTTCGGTGAGCGTCCCGGTCTTGTCAAATACGACTGTCTGCGTGCGGGACAATGCTTCTATGAAACTTGCGCCTTTGATCAGTATGCCTTCGCGTCCGGCGCCGCCCAGGCTCGCGAAAAAGCCGAGAGGGATGCTGACGACGAGCGCGCAGGGGCAGGAGGCAACGAGAAACGCCAGAGCGCGGTAGAGCCACGTTGTCCAGGCGGGGCTGGAGTTAAGTATGAATTGTGAGATCAGCGGCGGCAGTACGGCGAGCAGCACGGCGGCAATGCACACCGCGGGCGTGTAGATCCGCGCGAATGACGATATGAAATTTTCGGACTTTGATTTGCGGTCGCTCGCGTTTTCGACCAGCTCCATGATGCGCGAAACGGTCGATTCGCCAAACTCTTTTGTCGTACGGAGCACCAGTTCGGCGCTCAGATTCACGGTCCCGGAAAGCACTTCGTCTCCAGTCCTTACCGTGCGGGGCACGCTCTCACCCGTGAGCGCGGCGGTGTCAAGCGCGGATTCGCCTTTTTCGACCGTCCCGTCGATCGGCACTTTTTCGCCCGGCTTGATAAGTATCAGGCTGCCGGGGGCAACTTCGTCGGGGGATACCACGCGCACTTCCGGAGCACCTTCAGAATTGACCGCGTCCACGATCAGATTCGCGTGATCCGGCCGTATATCCATGAGCGCCGCGATATTTTTGCGGCTCTTGTCCACAGCGAGCCCCTGAAACAGCTCCCCAATTTGATAAAACAGCATCACCGCGGGGGCTTCAAAAAAGTCACCGTCGGAAATGTAACCCAGCACGAACGCGCCTATCGTGGCAATGCTCATAAGGAAGCATTCGTCAAGCACCTGCCCGCGGATGATTCCTTTCGCCGCTTTGCGAAGCACGTCGTAACCGATGATCAGGTAGGGGACAATTGCGAGTGCGAGCGTCACGTATTTCGGCAGGCCGAGCAGCTTGAGCGGTATGAGCGCCGCGGTCAATACGGCCGCGATTATTATTCTTATCAGGAGTTTTTTATGTTTCTTTTTCATAACCCTGCTCCGGATCATGCAAAAATTGCAATTTTCAATTTGCCATTTGCCGTTATCAACAGATGTATATCTCGCAGTCGTCTTCTACTTTTCTGCACTGCTTCCGGACTTCCTTCATCACTTTTTTCTCGTCTTTATCTTCGATGTCCGACGCGAACTCTACCGTCATCTTCTGATTCATAAAATTCACCGAAACTGACGCCACGCCTTCGACCTTCGCCGCAGCGGCCTCCATCTTGTTCGCGCAATTTGCGCAGTCAACGTCGATCTTATACGTCTTTTTCATCTCTTGCGATTCCTTTCGTGGATGATCCATCCGGCAATCGATTAAACAGCTGTTTAATCGTTGACCTGATTATGCGCCTGCTGCGGCTCCAATGTCAATACGCTCTGCCGTTTTGCTTCCGCCGTCAATAATTTAGCTGCCGATTTCAATAATTTGTTGCTTTCCGAAACTCAGACATATATAATCTTTACACGAAAGGAGCTTATCCGAAATGAAGATCGATCTACTGCCACATAACCACGGGAGATTGCCCGCAAACCTTGTCGCGGAGATGCCGGACGTCAGTAATTTCGAAGCCGCGGCGGATATTTTCAAACTGATATGCGACGGAAGCAGGCTGCAGGTGTTCTGGCTGCTTTGCCACTGCGAAGAGTGCGTAGCGAACCTCTCGACGTTGACCGGCCTCTCGAGCCCGGCGCTTTCGCATCACCTGAAAATATTGAAGACCGCGGGGCTGGTCGTCAGCAGGCGCGACGGCAGGGAAGTGCATTACACCGCTGCCGATACGCCGAGAGCCGGGGCGCTTCACCAGATGATAGAGGAGATCGTCGAATTGTCCTGCCCGGTGCACGACGATGAAGAGAAGCGCGAGGATCCGGACAGCGCGTCAGGGGTGGTAAAAGAGGCACACGACTGGATGGTGGAGAATATTGACCGGCGCGTGAGTATCAGCGAACTGTCGAAGCGGTTCCATATTAATCCGACGACGCTCAAAGAGCAGTTTAAGGTGATATACGGGCAGCCGGTCGGGGCGTATATGCGCGAACTCAGGATAAAAAAGGCGATGGAGCTTTTGCGGACAACGAATATGCCGGTCGCGGATATTGCCGCCGCCGTCGGATACGATTCGCAGGGCAATTTTGCGCAGGCGTTCAAGGGCAGAACGGGTATGCTGCCGACGGAATACAGGGGGCTTTACTGAACCGGCTCTGCATCACGGGCGGCCTTTACGATAGCAAGAATATCCGAATAGTTATTTTTACCGCCTGCGACAACGGAACTTGTCACGCCGCTCCTGATCGGGAGCGGTTTTGCGTCAATATCGGTGATGATCCCGCCTGCCTCGGTGAGGATAAGGCCTCCCGCGGCGTAGTCCCACGGGGAGAGGGAGAGTTCAAAGAAGCCGTCTGCTCTGCCTGCTGCGAGCGTGCAAAGGTCGTATGCGGCTGAGCCGGAGCGGCGCAGATCCGTACATCTCATCAGCAGTTCCGCCGCGGCATTCATGCTTTTTCTGCCGAGCGTCTCGCGGTAGTACGGCGAAGTCCCGAAAACGATCAGCGAACGGTCTAACGTCGCGTTTCCGGCGAAAATGCGCCTGTCCCCGAGATAAGCGCCGTTTCCTTTAAGCGCGTGAAAATACTCTCCGGTGTACGGCTGGAGCACCGCGCCCCACAGCTGGACGCCGTCTTTGAGCAATCCGACGGAGATCGTAGAGAGCCTGTAATCTTTAATAAAATTCGTTGTCCCGTCGATCGGGTCGATAACGAAAACGTAACCGGATCCTGCCGCGCTGCCTGCGGGCTGCTCGTTTTCCTCCGCTTCCTCGGCCAGAAACGTTGCCCCGGGAAGGACCGCGGACAATTCTTCTTCCAGCAGTTCCTGCACTGCTTTGTCGTAGCGCGTAACGAAATTAACGCTGCCGCCCTTGGCTTCGACCCCGAGCTGGTCAACGTTATGGCGCGGCGAGTCGTCGTACGTGGCGGACAATACAAGTTCGCCTGCTCTGTATATTATTTCTTTGAATCTGGTCAATATTTCAGCTGTGAGCATGTTTCTGCACTTCTTTCGGGCAATGATTTGGGTTATAATATGGAGCGGGTCCGAAACCGGATCCTGGGTAGATTATAGCGCAAATAATGAGCCGGTAACAAGTAAATTACAAATGGGCGAACCGAGTGATGGCACGAATTTTGGGTCTACTGCGAACCCCGGAATCGGTTCGCAGTTCGGTCAAACAAAATTCTTTGCCATTCACTCGGCTTCGCTGGAGAAAAATAAGGTTGTCAAAGAATCC
>JAGCTF010000056.1 GCA_017963755.1 Clostridia bacterium
CACTGCCGGTATGGGCGGCGGAACAGGTACGGGTGCCGCACCGGTCGTTGCCGAGATGGCTAAATCGATGGGTATCCTTACGGTCGCGGTCGTAACGAAGCCGTTCGGTTTTGAAGGACGCCGCAAGATGCAGGCTGCTACCACCGGTATCGAGAAACTTCGTCAGGGAGTTGACTCGCTGGTAGTTATACCTAACGATAATATCATGAAGGTCGTTGACGAGAAGGTCACGATCTCCAACGCGTTCAGGCTTGTAGATCAGGTCCTGAGCAATTCCGTGCAGGGTATCTGCGATATTATCACCGACGTTGCTGAGATCAACGTTGACTTCAATGACGTTAAGACGACGATGAAGGATAAGGGCGTCGTTCACATGGGTGTCGGCCGCGCTTCCGGTAAGGACAGGGCTGAGGATGCTCTTAAGATCGCTACTCAGAATCCGCTGCTTGAAACTTCTATCAAGGGCGCAAATTCTGTCCTTGTTTACTACTACGGTGATAACATCAATATGTTCGAGCTTGCGCAGGTCACTGATATCGTTCATGATCAGGTTAATAAAGATGCCCAGATCATTTTCGGTGCTAAAGAGGCCAGCCCTGACGAGGAACTTAATGACGAGATGGTCGTTACGATCATTGCCGCCGGTTTTGAAGATGACGACGACGGTGAAGTTATGATCTCCTCCGAGCCTGTTTTTGAGCCCAAGCAGCCCAAGGTCGCAGCTCCGGATCAGAATCCTCCCGAGAAGAAAAAAGTAGTCGTTGACGACGACGAGTTCTCCGTTCCTCCGTTCCTCAGAACGCCCAGGAGATAATTCGTTTAAGAATCGAAGAACCAAATAATTGACCGCCGGCGACGGCGGTCTTTTTTTGCACCGCTATTGTCCTGATGATGCCGCGTTCCAAATTGACTGAGCACCTCAATGCGCCCATTTCCCGCCTGGAAGCGGCGCCCTCACTCTGAAAACACCGCCTGAAAATTAAAAACTGAAATTCAGGCGGTGTTCTGCGCCCATTTTCCGCCGGGAAGCGGCGCCCTCGCTCTGAAAACACCGCCTGAAATTAAAAAACTGAGATCCAGGCGGTGTTTTGCGCCAATATCCTGATGCGAGACGGCGCCCGCGTCAAAAATACCACCTCATTAACATTGACCGCTGCCCGATACAGCTCAATACCCATCAGCCTTCTAACCCTCCTCGCTGAACCTTGTCCTGTCGATCCAGAGGCCGAGGGCCGGATTGGGAATAAAATAGACGTCCTCGTAAAGGCCCGCAGGAAGCCCTGTAGAGCGATCAGGCACCGGAAGGGTATTGTATCCGGGTTTGAGGGTAAAAGGGTCGTAGAGGCGCGCTAACGCGTCGTAGGAGGCGCTTTTAAAGCCCACACCCTCGAT
The DNA here is from genome assembly GCA_017963755.1 of Clostridia bacterium. Taxonomy (GTDB): domain Bacteria; phylum Bacillota; class Clostridia; order UBA1212; family UBA1255; genus UBA1255. The sequence continues at coordinate 1,393 of JAGCTF010000056.1, forward strand.
CTCGGCGCGGGAAATGTTCTTAACAGCGTAAGTGATGGAAAAACGGCCGTCGGAAGAGCCGTGGATAAGGTGGGCCGCGGCGCCCATATTGTCACGAAGATCGGCGTTCTCGGGCTTGCGGAATTCCTCGAGCGTATGCAGGCGGCCTTTGTAGCCGTACTTGCGGATCAAAGCATCGCAAACGGGATCCTCGCCGAACTTGTCGACGCCGGGGGCAAGGATGATCAGCTCGCCTCCGTCCGCGATCGCCATACGCGTGCGGTAGATGGCTTTGTTGCCCAGCCACGTGCTCTGAAATTCCGACGGATCGAGGTAGACGACACACTTCTTGATTCCGCCGTCAACGAAGTCGATATTCTTTTTCTGCGCGAGCTTTACCGCCTCGGTCAGGCATTCGCGCCCTTCGCCTATAAAGAGGCCGTGGGTGCGGATGTTGCCGCCGGGAGCAGTCGTGACGGTGAGTACGAACATGATCGGGCGCGTGCTGAGAAAATGCTCCATGCCGTAGTCAAAAATGCGGCGGACCGGGGTATTGTCCCTGCCCATCATGCGCTCCATGCCGTACACCGCTCCTACCATGTGGCTCTTATTGATCATATCGCTGCCGCCGACGCCAACGAACAGGTTTTTAGCGTGGTTTGACATGCCGATGACCTCGTGAGGCACGACCTGACCGGGTGAAATGATCAGATCGTAGCTCGCATCCATCACTCTGCGGTTAACTTCGGCGTCGATCTCTTCGTGCCACAGCCCGTCGGTGATGCTTTCGAGAAAATCCGCGGGGATCTTGCCCAATTTCACCACGTCGGTGCGCCAGTTATGGGGTATGAGCGCCTCGTACGGCACGTCGGGGAACATTTTTTCGGTCTGAGTGCGTGAAACGGGCACGTGCGTACCGAGCGCCGGCATGACGTCGACCTCCACTCCCGCAGCCTTGAGCGCCTTATAGTAAACGCAGGTGATGAACCCGGCGTTCGAGTGGTAGCGCGTGAAATCCGGGGGCAATATCAGCACTTTTTTCAGTTTCCGGCCCTCCAGCGAACGCATGAGCGCGGCTGTGATCTCTTCAGGCGTAAGTCCCGAAGCGCGGCGGGCAATTTTATAAATATCTTTCATATCGTTCTCCGCAAATTCCGTTTTAAACGCCGCTGTAAGCCGAGACACCGCCGTCGATCGGGATCACGACGCCGGTGATAAACGAAGCGGCCTTCTCGTTGAGCAGGAACAGCACTGCGCCCAGAAGTTCCTCAGGCTCGCCGAAGCGCCCCATAGGAGTCGCGGCCAAGATCTTGCCCGTGCGCGCTGTCGGCGTACCGTCGGCGTTCCACAGAAGCGTCCTGTTCTGGTTGGTGGAAAGGAAGCCCGGGGCGATCGCGTTTACACGGATACCTTCCTTAACGAAATGCACCGCCAGCCACTGCGTGAAGTTCGAAACAGCCGCTTTCGCGCCGGAATACGCGGGGATCTTCGTGAGGGGAGTGAAGGCGTTCATTGACGAAATATTCAGGATCGAGCAGCCTTTGCGGCCAAGCATATCCGGAGTGAACACCTGCGTGGGGAGCAGCGCGCCAAGGAAATTCAGGTCGAATACGAAACCCACGTCGTCGGGCTTTAAGTCGAAAAAGCTCTTGGTCTGCGCGTCGATATCGCCGGGCTCATAATACTCTTTATCAGTCGTTGCGCGGGGATTGTTGCCGCCTGCGCCGTTGATCAGAATGTCACATTTGCCCAGCTCGACACGCACGCGCTCGCGGCAGGCGGTAAGAGAATCTTTGTCAAGAACGTTGACCTTATACGCTTTCGCCGCTCCGCCTTCCGCGGTAATTTCCGCGGCAACTTTTTCCGCCGCGTCAAGGTTAAGGTCAAGCAGCGCAACTTTTGCTCCGGCCGCGGCCAATGATCTTGAGAATACGGAGCAGAGCACTCCTCCCGCGCCTGTGACGACGGCAACTTTTCCGGTAAGGTCGGTATCGATAGGATTTTTCATGATGTTGTCCTCCTGTGATTCGCTATTTTTTTAGACTGTATAGCCCGTCGAAGCGGTATCACCGCCGTGACCGGTCCAGTCGGTGTGGAAGAATTGACCGCGCGGCACGTCAACGCGTTCGTAAGTGTGAGCGCCGAAGTAGTCGCGCTGCGCCTGAAGCAGATTTGCCGGGAGCCTGTCCGTCGTGTATCCGTCGAAATACGACAGCGCCGCGGTGATCGCAGGCGCCGGGATGCCGCTTAGGACCGCCCAGGAAGCGGCTTTACGCCACGAAGGAAGCAACTCCCTAATGACATACGAGAAATAACCGTCGCAGAGCAGAGTCG
>JAGCTF010000057.1 GCA_017963755.1 Clostridia bacterium
ATTTACGGAGGTCAGCATTATGATACATCTTGAAAAGCTTACCTATGAGAACTTTGACGACGTCTTTGAACTCAAGGTAAAAAAGGTTCAATACCCCTTTGTGGCGAGCAACTGTTACAGCGTTGCCGAAGCGTATGTTACCATGATGTGCGGCGGGCATGTATTTCCTTTCGCAATCTACAATGACAAACGGCTTGTCGGCTTCATCCAGATAGGCTACGGTGAGAACGCGGATCAGGACGGAGTGAGCGTCGAAAAAGACAATTACGAGATCTGGCGTTTTATGATCGACAAGCGTTATCAAGGCCGTGGTTACGGCAGAGAAGCGCTGAAGCTTGCACTCGATTTCATCAGGACGTGGCCCTGCGGCAAGGCGGAGTTCTGCTGGATCTCCTACGAACCCGAGAACGAGATAGCAAGAAAGTTGTACGCCTCATTCGGTTTTGAGGAGACGGGCGAGATGGACGGCGATGAGATCGTCGCAGTGCTGAAGCTGTGAACAATAACACAAATTCCGATTTGTCGAGACGGTTTATCTTTAAATAATGCGGACTTGACTTTTTTAGCCAGGTCCGCTTTTCGTTATACCCGACAGGGTATTTCTTTTTAACATAAAAGGATAATTACACCCTCTGTCTCATTTGATGTTTAAATGTGCGTTTTTTCAGGAATTTGCGATACGGTATAAGTTCGTATTATATTAAAAAGTTAACTGCCAAATCTTGCAAAACAACGGATTTTCTGATAAAATACGACCAAAAGAAGTATGAAATCATATCTTCAAAAACAGGAGGTTATAAGCATGACCGGTTTTAAAAAAATCTTTGCAGTGTGTCTCTGCATACTGATGTTGACGTCCTCTGCATTCTCGCTTACCGTGAATGCAGAAGAAGCAGAGTATGAACTAAAGCCATACGAATTCACGCTCACCGCAGATGACGATGGTTTGCCCCTTGAAGAAACATCGATCGGCGAATATTTCAGATGCAAGGCAGCAACCGGCGATTCGGTTTGTGCCGCAGGCCCCGACGGAGTCGCAATAATGGATAGATACTCGGAAATTGCTCTTAATACTGAAGGTATCGAGGAATTTCTGAGCGGACCCTATGCCGTTTCAGTGAAGATCACTTCTACGTCGAATACTGAAGAGTATCCCGAGCGCGCTGGTATTTATTTGAGAGGTACAGCTCCGGAGCTGGTCCAGATAAACAACAGTACGTTAGCTGCCACTCACGCAATGTGGTTCTACGAGTGGGACTGGTATAACGAGCACGGAGGCACCCAGGGAGCTTCGAGTACGGGCGGCTCAGGTGTCAAGATCACAGCGGGCAACGGCAAGATCAACATCTGTGTTAAGTGCCGTCCGGAAGACGGTTCGGGCGTGCTTTCCCGCTTTGTGTCATTCGATGCACCGGAAGGGATCAATACAGACGAGCTGGTTCCATTTAGAGTTACTGACGACAACAAAGGTAAAATTGAAGTTTTTGTTGGCGACACGCTGATGGGAACAGTGGAATACAGCGGCGCCGGAACCTTTGACGACGAGCATCCCGTTGCTTTGGACAATGACGTGGAATATTACAAAAACGCTGTTATCAAGGCGGCTGACGGTACAGAAATGCTAAAAGTGTCTGACGCACGCATTGCCGTCGAAGAACCGATCTTTGCTATAGGAAGCCGCTCCGGTGTCACGCACTTTTCAGATCTTACGATTTATTATGCAGAAGCGGTAAAACCTACCAATGCTCCCGCAACAGAAGTTCCTCCCACGGAAAAGCCTACTGATATTCCGGCTACCGAGAAGCCTGCTGACCCTACTGAAATTCCTGCTACTGAAAAACCTGCCGATCAAACTGATGCTCCAAAAACCGCAGATGATAGAGGATCCGTCAACACCGGCCTGATCATCGGGATCGTTGCCGCAGTTATTGTCGTTGCAGGATCAGTTATAGCTGCCATTGTTTTTAAGAAAAAGAAATAATAGGATGAGTTGTCCAGATGGGCATGATTGCAAGTTCCACTAAATAATAATGAGCTCTTCTGCAATTCGACGTCCGTCTGGTTATTGAAAACCATTTGGCGTAAGTGCCACATAGGTTTGAGTCTCATCCTCTCCGCCAAAATACCGCTTTGGAGGATATTCCAGAGCGGTTTTTTAATAAGAAAAAGAACTCGGCAATTCGGGATTTGTCGGGATTAATAGCAAGTAAGGAATACAGGTATGAAACTGACCGGAACGCCGGAATTCGCAGAGTGCGATATTGAATGGAAAAACCTGGTAGGCACGATGGAAGAACGCTTTTGCCCGGCATGATCGGATTTGTTGAAGAATGATGCACGGCTGAAGCTAAGGCGGTGATACGGTATGAATATAAACAGGGGACGAAGAAGAGACATGAATCTTAAAAAATTAGACGGCAAATGTGTAAGGATCGTTACTGTCTGGGGAGAGGTATTTGAGGGGGTCGCATCTTACGACGACAGGGAATATGCTCTCCACGAATACGGTCATGATCAGGAGGCTTTGCAACTGGTCCCAATCGTATTTTATAAAGATGACATTTTAAGCGTCATAAGTCTGGAAGATGTGAACGGTCCGTTTGGGCATTATTCTGAAAAGTATGGGCTTTTGGAAAAAAAGTGTCTGGAATGGGGAACCGATATGATCGAAGAGGTATTTGATTCAGAAGACGAAAGCCAGATACTCAGATTGCTGGTCTGTATGAAGGATCATTTTCAGTCACTTGCGGACAGAGCGGTCCCCAGTATCGCTCCGTGGCGCAGCGGGACGAGCATATCGGAACCGGAAGATGATGAAAACGAGCAGGGGCCAGTATACCTGGGAGAGCTGGAGAATATGCTGAGGTCACTCGTAAAATACAATGAAAACGAAGAGGTTGTTGATGAAGCGAAGGGGCTGCTGGAGCAGCTTTCGGCATATTTTTCCTGAAAGCGGAGCCGTTCTGATTTATGCTATTATTATAGTATGAGATCAGCAAATTGAATTAAGGTTATCCTGACAAATCGGGATTTGTCTGCAGCAGATTATTATTTGAAGTATCCGACCGGGAGGAAAATGAAAGTGGAATACAAGACCATACCCTGCACAGAAGACGACGAGGAGCTCATCGAGGGGAAACTTACGAAGATTAATCACGCCGTCGTCCCGCCCCACGAAGGCACGGAGGAAGAAGAATTGGTTTTCAAAATCGAAAACGGGGAAGGCGCCGTTATCGCCGGGTGCATCGTGGGGATTGGCAACTGGCAGTTCGCGATTCTTGACATTCTTTGGGTCGATGAAAAGTACCGCGGGCAGGGCTTGGGCTCCGCGCTTATCCGCGAGGCGGAAAAGGCCGCAATCGAGAGAAACTGCTATGCGATGCTGCTCGGCACCTTCGATTTTCAGGCAAAGCCGCTTTACGAAAAGCACGGCTATACACTGTGCGGCACCATAAAGGATTGGCCGAAAGGGCATGAGAACTACTCCATGATGAAAAGGCTGGATCAGTCCCGGCCGGCATACATTCCGAAAAAGGATCTCTCGGCGCAGTTCGAGATCAGGCCCGGCAGCGAAGAGGACGGCGAAGTCATAGGAAGCAGACTCGGCGCATACAACAGCGCCCAGGTGCCCCGTGCTCATAAGGAATACATACCGCTCAACAAAAAACTGCTTGACGGGGACGGTAACCTGATCGCTGCAATCTTTGCCGGTGTTGGAAGATGGAACAGCTTTGAGATATACATGATGTGGGTTGACGAACCATATCGGAATCAAGGTATAGGCAGCGACCTGCTTGCCGCAACCGAGTGTGAGGCGAAAGGACATGGAGCATATTTCGCTCTTGCCGAAGGGCTGTTCGATTGGCAGGCCGACTTTTTCAAAAAGAACGGCTATACAGCAGTCGGGACATGGGAAGATTGTCCAAAAGGACACCGCATATATACTCTGGAGAAACGGTTTTAACTTGATACACTTGTCGAGCTGCCCCCGGTGTACTTCTTATTGGAAGCAGCACGACAACTTCCTGTTTGTCGGGTAAACTATGATCCCGACAAATCGAAATTTAACGAGGCAACGTATGATATATGAATTAAAAGACTTTTCCAAGGTAAAGCGCATGTTTGAATTCTGGTACGGGTTCGACGCTGTCGATGCAACGATCAGAGTCTTTGTGACCGACCCGGTCGCGCCGCGTTCCGCGTTGGCGTACTCTTCATATGACGGCATATTTTTGGGCGGAGAACCGGACAGAGAACTTGTCGAATACGGGGAGCTCGGCGACGATATTGTGATCCCGCTGAATGAAGAGTGGGAAAAGCTGATCCGGGAATGCTTCCCGGAAGCCGAGCCGACTACCCGCTACGCGATCCATCGGTGTAAGGAGTTCGACCGGGAAAAGCTTAAATCTTTTGTTGACGCTCTGCCTGAGGGCTATGAGATCAGACGCATCGACGGCGAGATCTACGATTTTATTTCCGATGACGACGATCTTGAGGATCTCATAGGCGAGTTCGAGACGAAAGAAGCGTTTCTGGAGAAAGGACGCGGGTTTGCCGTGCTGAAAGACGGTAAGGCGGTCGCCGGCGCATCGTCCTGCTACTGCTACAGCTACGGCATCGAGGTCGAGATCGCCACCATAGAAACGGAACGCCGCAAAGGGCTTGCTGCCGCCGTGGGAGCAAAACTGATCCTTTCCTGCCTCGAGGATGGACTGGAACCGGTCTGGGACGCGTCGAACCTGAGTTCGATGCATCTCGCGGAAAAGCTGGGGTATCGGTTCGACCGCGAATACGTGTACTACTGGATAAACGAGGCGCAGCGTCTCATGCTCAAAAAACCCGATAAGAACCGGTGGCCTGATTACTGCGGCGAATATGAAGAGCTGTGTGAAGCATTCATGCTCAAGAAGGTCTGGATGCAGGACGGCGATCTTTTTGGACTCGCACGCAACGACCCGGAGGAAGATTATTTTGAGTTCAAGCTGCTGCCGATCGGTGAGAATACCTTCGGCAGAGCAAACGGCAACGTGAAGATCACGTTCGGCGACAACTGCCTCGTGATCGACGGCGTCACCTGCAAAAAGCTGTAAGCAGCACGCAGACGAATTCCCGCTTATCGGGACGGACGGAGAAACAAACAAATCGGGATTTGCGGAGGAGAAACGATTATGGCAAAACAAAACATCTACGACGATCCCATATTTTTTTGACGGCTACATGAAGATCCGCGAAAAAGAAGGCAACGCAAACGATCTATTTGAGATACCGGCTCTGTTATCGCTCTTGCCGGACTTGTCGGGAAAGTCCTTGCTCGATTTGGGATGCGGTTACGGCGAGCACTGCAAAATGTTCATCGATATGGGCGCGAAAAGCGTCGTCGGCGTCGATATTTCAGAAAAAATGCTTGAAGTGGCGCACAGAGAAAACAGCGATCCGAAGATCACCTATTTGAATATTCCTATGGAGGATATAGACAAGCTGGACGGACGGTTTGACGTTGTTGTAAGCTCGCTCGCAATTCATTACGTTGAATCTTTTGCCGAAGTTGTAAAAAAGATATATGATAAGATGAACACAAACGGAGTATTCGTCTTTTCGCAGGAACACCCGATCGGAACAGCTTACAGCAAAGGCAACCGGTGGACAAAAGACGATAACGGGAACAAGCTATACGTTAATCTTTCCAATTACTGCGTGGAGGGGGAAAGAGAATCGACGTGGTTTGTAGAAGGCGTAAAAAAATATCACCG
>JAGCTF010000058.1 GCA_017963755.1 Clostridia bacterium
AGAAATGCGGAAAATTGCCCGGCCCACTACCGGAATCGTGCCCGGTCCCCTACCGGAAGCGTGCCGGTCCCGCGGTCAATTTTCTTTTTCAAAAAGGCCGTAGCTGCCGAGCATCCACTCGCCTATTCCATACATAACGCGGATCATTTCCTGCTGCGAAGAAAGAGGCGGAACGGCAAGTCTGTCGCCCGGCTTAACGTTTCGCCTGTAATGAGGCCAGGCCGAAGGCACGCGCAAAGTCGTTGACCCCTCAAACGTAAAATCGCCTTTATATCCGGCGTCAATAAGCCCGCGGATCAGGTCATCATAATTGACCGTACCCGCCAGCGGCATAACGTGCGAATCGGCGTTGCCGTAATTATCCTGAACGTGAAGCGCCCGCAGCTCGGGCCCCATCGCAAGCACGTCGCTGTATTGATCGCACCCCTGAACGTTTCCGTGCCCCGTATCCCAGCACAGATGCAGGCGCTGTATGCCGGCCTCTTCCACAAAAGCTCGCATCTCGGCTCCCGTGCGCAGAAAATATTCCGGATTCCAGGCGCTCGCGCTGTTCTCGGCGAGGATATCCACGCCGAACCGCTCCGCATCCTCTTCAAACATGCGATAAAATTCGATATTCCTGCGCCTGAATTCTGCCTCGTCCGGGCCGCATCCCGCAGCATGCATTACAGTATGCGGGATCCCGAGCAGCGCGCACGCCTCGATCGACCGGTGCGTCGCCATAATAAGTGCATCGCGCGCCTCTCCCTCGCGGAAATGTTCTCCGTCCGGTGAATGCGCCTGGCAGAAATCCAGCCCGTCACGCGCGGCGATCTCCATACATTTCTCCACTTCGCGCTTCCATCCGTCTCCGGGGGCGATCCACGGCGATCCTTTATACACAATATTGTACATGGACAAATCGATATGTCTGAAGCCCGTCGCCCGCATACCGGCGAGCGGTGCGGCAACGCTGCGGTCCGTATAATACGGCGCAAGATCGGCGGTCGTTGTCACAAGTCTCATATTCCTGCTCCTTTCTGAATACCGGTTCGGGGCGGACAATTCATTCGGGCGCACGAACTTCCGGCAGGTCAATTAAAATACTGTTACTATTAAAGTTTAACTCCCCGCTTAATAAGATGTTCTCTCACAATATTAACGTCGAGATCCGCCGATCCGACTCCGGACTGCGCCATATAAATTGCCGCAGCCCCTGCCGCCTGCCCCATTGCCATACAGATCCGCATTACTCTATATGACGAATGGGCTGTATGCGTGCCAGAAATACATCTTCCGGCGGTAAGAAGATTGTCAGATCCCAGCGGACACATTGCGGAAAAAGGAATATCGTATCTCTTCGGGCTGGACGGGACCTTCTCCTCGCCCTCAGCCTGCCCAGGTCCCGCGGGATTATGAACGTCAAAGCAGAAGAAAGCGTCGTGAACGACTGTATCGGGATATGTTTTCCCCTCGATCATATCTTTTTCGTTTAATTCGCTTCGACCGGTAATGCGCCTTGATTCTCTGATCCCGAGCGTAGAAGCGCTTCCGCGTATCCTTATATTATCAAAGCCGGGAATATTCTTTCTTAAAAAGCTGACGATCTGATCCACCTGCTTTCTGAGTTCTTTTTCGGCCCTGCTCACAGCTTCAGGGTCTAAAGGATCTATTCTGTTTTCCTGAGTGGCGTTAACCATTCTCTCTCCCGGATAACCGGTCGAATACAGACGAACTATATTAACGTTAGGCGGAAGTTCGCCGCTCCTGCACGCTTTATGACAAATATCCAGGTATTCTCTTCCGTCAGCCAGGACGGTATGGTGCTCTTCGTGTAAACAAAGTAAACTTTGCCCGGGATCGATCCCTTCAATGGTAAACATAATGGTTACAGGTTGGACGAGCCCGTCACTTTCCCTTCCGATCTTCCATTGACAACCTGCAAGCGCAGAAAGGTTTCCGTCTCCGGTGGCGTCAATGAATACTTTTCCTCTGATCCCGGATTCGCCGTAGTTTCCGTTTATTTTAACCGCTTTTATTACAGAACCCTCTTTTATAACTCCGGTGACGAGCGTCTGCAGAAAGAGTTCGACTCCCGCCTCATCCAGCAATCGGGTCAGAGCGGTTTTTGCCACTTCGAAATCCGGGCAGACGCCCTTTACGGGGCATATCGCCTCTTCGATTTCTTCCCCGATAGTTCCTTCGCACACCGAGCCGAGAAGCGGCCCTATAAAGCCCAGCGTCAATGCCCCTCCGACGCATCCGTACCTTTCGATAAGCGCAGTCTTTGCGCCTGACCTCGCCGCCTCCAGAGCAGCTGCTATTCCCGCAGGCCCCGCGCCGGCAATCACTACGTCGTATTCGTTTGCATTAGTGTATTTCATCATTATCTCTCCGTATTTCAGGTAAAACCGCACCTGCAAGGGTCAAAAAATCCGGACACATTTTACCGTGTCCGGATATTAAGTTCAGATCAGATATTCACCTTTCCGTCATCAGTTAATAACGGTATTCTCGGTCTCTTTATCGAAGATGTGGACCTTGTTCGGGTCAATAGCGAAGCGCATCACGTCGCCTACGTAAACGTTCGATCTCGGTTTTACGCGGGCAATGAACAGCGAGCCTTCGAGCATCATATAAAGCAGCGATTCGGAACCGAGCAGCTCGACAACGTCGATCGGAAGCTCGACCTGCGAATCCTTATATGTTTCGAGATACATCGCCTCGTCGTGCACGTGCTCGGAACGCACGCCCATAACGACTTCTTTATCAAGATAGCCGAGCTCTTCGAGAATCTTACCCTTCGCCTCGGGCATCTTAATCGTCCAGCGGCCGATGCGGAGTCTGACGTCTCCGTTCTCTTTCTCAACGCGGCAGTTGATGAAGTTCATCTGCGGGCTGCCCATGAATCCGGCAACGAACATATTGCAGGGTTTCTCATAAAGCACCTGAGGGCTGTCGACCTGCTGAATGTAGCCGTCCTTCATAACGACGATTCGCGAACCCATCGTCATAGCTTCGGTCTGGTCGTGGGTAACGTATATAATAGTAGTCTGGAGTTTCTGGTGAAGTTTGATGATCTCGGTACGCATCTGGGCACGGAGCTTAGCGTCCAGGTTGGACAGCGGCTCGTCCATCAGGAATACTTTGGGTTCGCGGACGATAGCACGTCCAAGCGCAACTCTCTGTCTCTGACCACCTGACAACGCCTTGATGGAACGGTCCAGCAGGTGCTCGATCTCGAGGATCCTCGCAGCCTCTGTAACTCTCTTTTTGATCTCGCCCTTAGGCGTCTTGCGAAGTTTCAGACCGAAAGCCATGTTCTCAAACACGGTCATATGCGGATACAGAGCGTAGTTCTGGAAAACCATCGCGATATCTCTGTCCTTGGGGGCAATATCGTTAACGAGCTTGCCGTCGATCAGCAGTTCGCCTGAAGTAATTTCCTCAAGTCCCGCGATCATACGGAGCGTGGTCGATTTTCCGCATCCGGAAGGTCCGACGAGGACAACGAATTCTTTATCGGTGATGTTAAGGTTGAAGTCGTTTACTGCCGTTACGCCGCCGGGGTATTTCTTATAAATGTTTTTAAGTACAACACTTGCCATACAGCTACTCCTCCTATAATAGGTAAGCCAAATCATATTGACGCCTTGTTATAATATCACTTTTGGCTGCCAATGTAAATAGCCGCAGATGTGAAATTTGCGGTACGGAATTTATGCATAGTGCCCAATATGGGAACGAGTTAAGAGTTCAAAGTTTAGAGTTCAGAGTTCAGAGTTCAGAGGAGAATCGAGTGATGGCACGAATTTCGGCGAAAACGAAATTCTTAGCTATTCATTCGGTTTCGCCATAAATAAAAGGATGAAAAGCGGCATTGTTGCTCATTTAGACGGCCGAAAACAGAAAAAAGGCGAAATGCGGCCGTGCAACTCACCTCGCCAATACGGCCGCAATTGAAAAAAGACAGGGCTGCGGCCGTACAACCCGCCTCACTAATACGGACGCAAATCGGGAAAGACAGAGTTGCGGCCGTACATTTCGCTCATTTATACGGCCGCAAAAGGAAAAAAGGCGAAATGCGGCCGTGCAACTCACCTCACCGATACGGCCGCAATTGAAAAAAGACAGAGCTG
>JAGCTF010000007.1 GCA_017963755.1 Clostridia bacterium
CTTCAAAAAGCCGTTCTGAATTTCGGGCGCGTCAATGTTTCCCGCCTTGATTTCAGCCAGTTCTTTTTGTAGTTTTTTTCTAAGTTCGATCTGTTCGTTGAGTCCGGCAATATCCTCATCGCGAAGATATTTGCTTTTCTTTACGCCGCCTTCCGACCATTGATGATAGAAATAAACGTTGCCGTTTACAGTCTTTTTGGAGATATAGCCCTTGGGGAGTTTACCGATCTTTTCGGTTAATTCCGTTATCTTCTGTATTATAATTCGGTCAGGCATGAATTATCCCCCCTTTTCTTACCATCGTTATTATACCCCGTTTTATCCGCTTTGTCAACGGCAGATAATAATTTTCTTTTTCTCTCGATTACTTGCCATTTAATTGACTTTGCTCCCAAGTGATGTTAGAATACTCAAAAATAATTGACACCTTTGAGCTGTTCAGAACAGTTGTTGAGGAGATGCTTAATATGATGAAATCAAGATCCGGCAGAACGATCGTACGAATTATGGCGCTCGCAATGGCGGCGGTGATGCTTGCCGCAGCGCTCACAATATTTGATCCTGCAAAACCGCGCGAAGCATACGCTGCCCAGACAGGCATGATTACCGGTAAAGAAATATACAGTGAAAATTTTGACGCGATAGAAAACGGAAAGCTGCCGGAAGGCTGGGAACTTAACCCGGACCTTAAAAACGGCGGAAGCGCGGCCGTGAAAGACGGGGCGCTTATCATTGACGCCACAGGCGTGGAACTTGGCAAAGTGCTGCTGCCCGCTGCGATACAGGAAGGAAACGTCACTTTTGAAGCGGACGTGAGCTTTGTGTCCTCGAGGGACAATAGCAGATGGATGTCGCTGATCGTAAGACAGCAAAGCACCGACCAGAATTTCTACCACATGTGCGTCAGAAGAGGCACCACCGCGGGCAACGGCGTAGAATTTGCCGTCAGGTCTCCGGGCAGCTGGAACGTAATGAATACCGCTTCGTCCAAAGTCGAGCTGGGGCTCGATAATCCGGTACATATTAAGATCTCTATTGCAGATGATATGGTCTACGAGTACGTGGGCAATGACCGCGTGCTTGTTTCCGACGGGCTTATGTCGAACTCGAATTATTTCAAGACGGGCAGACTCGGGATCCAGGCGAATTTCTCTGTAATAAAAGTCGATAATATAAAAGTCTCGGAATGTTCATACGTCGTTGACCCCGACGCCGTGATCGAAGACAAGTATGCTTCGCATAAATTCCTGGTCACGCCCGTTATTTCGCAGGCGGCGACCGTCGCGATCGCAGAGTCCGCCCAGGAGCTTGACCGCCTGATCGCGCTTGACCAGCGGCCGGAAAATATCATTCTGCACGTAAGCAGCGACGGTAAAGTTGTCAGTTCCGACGGGAAAGAAACCATCGGAACGCTTGCCGAAGTGACTGAGAAAGTGTTCCGCAAAATGATACCGGTATACTACGTTTCTAACGAAGAAGCGGCGGACGAGATCAACGAATATTTAAAGCAAAGCAAATTCATCGACTGTCTTTTAATGTCGGATAAAGCCGAGCTTATGCAGGCGATGCGCAAGAGAAACAAGAAGATCGGAGGCGTGATGGACTGGACTTCGGTAGGCGCAGCTCAGCTCACACCCGAAAAGCTTGACGAACTCATTTACGCCACGAACGAAGCCACGGCAAAAACTGCGGTGATCTCAGAAGAAATTGCCCTCAAGGACAACGTCGAATATATGCAGCACCGCCTCATCACGGTCTGGGTGAGCGAATCGGCAGCGGAGGGCGATGACGTAATGCTTCACAATTCGATCCAGAGCGGGGCCAACGGCATTGTCACCGACACACCCGAAAAGCTTATCGAAGCGTACAGATTTTACAAGGACGATCCGTACGTGCTCGTCAGAAATCCGATGGTAATAGGGCACAGAGGATTGCCCTCGTCCGCGCCAGAAAACACCACCGAGAGTGCCAAAGAAGCTATTGCCGCAGGCGTAGACTGCATCGAACTCGACGTGCGCATTTCTTCAGACGGAAAGATCTACATTTACCACGATAACGATCTCAGTTCGCTCACTACCGGCAGCGGGACGATCAACAGCCATACTTCCGCCGAACTCGATTCGTATTTCGTGACAAGGTCAGGCGGATACGGCACGTTTAACAAATATAAAAAAGTTAAACTGCCTTCACTTGACGATTATTTCGCCGCGCTGAAAGACGAGGACGTCATGTTCTTCATCGAGATCAAGGAAGCGAATATCGAAAAACCCGTTGCGGAAATAGTTGAAAAATACGGTCTTAAAAACAGATGCTGCATGATCTCTTTCGTTGGTTCAGCCGTAACTACTTTCCCGAGATTTGAACCCGGAATGTCAGTCGGCCAACTGATGGGGACGCCTTCGGACAGTTCTTACGAATCAAAAGTCAAGAGCATTATTAACACGATCGTTCCTGAAAACGCGACGTTCAACGCGAGCGGCGTTAACGATAAACGCCTCGTGCGCGCTCTTATGTACCGCGGGATCACGGCCTGGCCGTGGACGTATAATCACACAAACACGCGCGAAGCATATCTGCTCGGCGCCGGAGGGATCACGACGGACTTCTGCAACACAGTTTCGTACGTTCCGGTAAAGATCGATATAGGCGGAAATTATTCGCTGAAACTCAATCCCGCAAAAGAAGGCCAGGATTCACTCACGTTCTCCCCTTCCGTGCAATGCCGCATGGGCGCGCTGGATCTTACGGCAAAATATAAAGACGGCACGCCGGTCAACGTTCCGGAGATAGTCGTTCTGGACGGCGCGGAGCACGTTAAGATCGAGGGCAATAAAGTTACGGCGCTTTCTGACGGGACTGTGAGACTTATGTACCGCCTGCTCGCGTCTACAGATCCTGATAAGGTTCCTGACGTGATCGCCAGTGATACTTTCGCGCTTTACACGCAGGTCGTTACGATAAACATTGATTCCGAAGCCGAAGTTGGCCCCGAAGATCTGCCTGCCACGTCTGCGCCTACGCCTCAAAAACGGAACGCGAACGGAAAATCAGTTGAAATAATAATTATCGCTGCGGCTGCCGTCATTGTAATTGCCATCTGCTGCGTTCTGCTTGCAGTATTTGGTAAGAAGAAAAAGGCCGCCAAGAAGGACTAAAGCCACGCCGATAAAGATCGCGCCGTTGACCGCAGCATTTTTCTCTTCGAAAATACGGGCGGCAAATAATTCAAGGATCCACGAACTGTTGAATCCTGCATGTACGAGAACCGGACCCCATATCGAGCCGGTTCTTTCGTATATTATCACGAGCAAGATCGAAAACAGGAACGTATAAAGGCCCTGCAGGATATTGCCGTGGTAAATACCGAAAAACACAGAGACTGTAAAGCCCGAGATAAGGGCGGCAAGCCTTCTGCGAAGAGGCAGAGCGTCTTTTAACATATTATAAAAAACGCCTCTGAAAATCAGTTCTTCCGCTACCGGAGCTATCACCGACGTGGCAATGATCGCTACCCAGATATTCCCGGAAAGTACGGCGCCGACTGATTCATTGTTAGCCTCGATCCAGGATTCAGGGATCGGAATGAGCGACATCAGATTAACGAAACCTACGTTAAATGCGACACCGGTCGCGAAGCACAGGAGCCCTGTGAAGATCGCGGCGGGAGCTTTATAAGGTACGGCGAGGATCTTAGCCATATCCCATTTATTGTGCTTTTTCAGGAGCAGTATGATCAGCAGCATTGCCGCGATCGATATGGCTCCGGAGATCAGCAGTATGACACCGGTGTTTTCAAGCACTTTCTGCATCGTAAAATTCATGACTTTTTCCGTAAGCGTTGCCCCGGAAATGTCTGAAAGATCGGCGCCTACAGCTGTCATTGAATATACAAGGGTAAAAGCTAAACTCACCATGATCTGTATGAGCGCGTAACCGAGCATAAAAGCAAACGATACCCCTAAAGCGATAAGTATCTTTTTAAACGTTTTATTCATTTTTAACGGCCCTCTTTTTCAAGCCTCGACGAGAAGAATGCGATCGCGATCCCGGCGCCGAGCGTAAGCACAGCTATAAGAATTCCGGGAACGTTGAAAGCGATATTGTACTGTCTAAAACTGATAAGCAGCGCAAGCACTGAGCCGCACAACAGTCCGAGTATACCGTAGTACGTGCCCGTCCTGAATTTTTTAAACAGAAAGCTGATTATTTTTGCAATAGTGAAGATGCCTGCGATTATTCCGAGCGCGAGCGGTATAGCGCAGAGCGCCGCGGCAAACACTTTATGCATATCGCTGAAAGAAACGAGACCGGAGATCATTGCCAGCACGTCGTCGTAGATCCCGATGAGCATCATGACGAGAGAACCGCTGACGCCCGGAACGACCATTGCCCCGGCGCTCAGCATTCCGCCGAAAAACAATTTTAATATCATTCCGAACGAAAGCTTCGGAAGCTCGCCTGCGGCGCTTACGGTTTCGGGAGAGAAATACGTCTGATATACTGCGAGAGCGACCACTGCCAAAGCGCAAATGGCGAATGGCAGCAGATATTTATATTTAAAATTCTCCCCTGCGCCTGCCTTTTTAAGTATGAGCGGCACGGATCCAATCACGAGTCCCGCAAAGAAAAGGCCGGTCTGCAGCGGAAATTTCTCGAGCGACAGCCCGATCAGTTTGCTGAAAGCTACGACGCCCGCGACAAGTCCGAGTCCTACGGGTAGAATGAATTTTATATTCTTTTTAAACTTTTTGAAAAGAGTATTTATGGCTTCGATCAGCGGGTCAAAGATCCCGGTGACGACGGCAATCGTTCCGCCGCTTACGCCCGGGATGATATTCGCCACACCTACGACGATTCCTTTAATAAACAAGATCAACGCCTCGAGGATCCCGCGTTTTGCGTTTTTCGAAGATCCGTCAGACGGCGCTGCTTCAACAATATTTTCCTTATTTTCTTCGCTCATTTTATTATACCTGTCCGGATGCAAGTGCGGAAGGCTCAGCGCCTGCTCCGCGAATTGTTTCTTTTGCTTCGGCTCCGTCAGCCTCATAACGGTTCTCTTTATTCGCCTGGGCAGAAGAGTCGGTCACGTCGATAAGTTCGATCTTCGAAACGGAAACTTCATACGCAGTGCGTTCCGAAACAGTGCCGTCAGGCAGTTTCTTCTGATAAACACGGCTCTGCATGCGCCCTACTACAGCGACATGATCACCTACCTTGCGCTTTCCGCAGAAGCGTGCGTTCCTTCCCCAGCAAATGCAGGGCAGGTAGTCGGATTTATTATACGAACGGTTTACGGCAAGTAAAAAATCTGAAATTTCGCGGTTAAACGGAGTCGTACGGTACACGGGAGGCTTGCAGATAAATCCGTTCATTTCGACGTTGTCAATATCAGTATCCGGAATAGTTTCCGGAAAGCTTATCTCCTGTGCGAACAGCGTGAGCGTGAGCTTCACCTGTCCCCCGTTCAGCACGGAGTTATATGAGCGGAACTGACCCTCGACCATCAGAAAGCGCCCGCTTTTCAGGCCTGAGATATCCGTAAGTCTGTCTGATACGGTCACAGGTATAAGGTCAAAGCTGTCGCTCAGCCTGCGGGTACGGACAATAAATACGTAAAAGCCTTCTCCGTATACTTCATGGCTGAAAACGGGTTCCTTCTCAACGAACCCCGTCAGTTTCGCGATATTATTTTCACTTTGGTTCAAGGTCATGTTAAAACTCCCTTCGCCCTTTTGCTGTGCAAAAACGGACAATTTATATTATACATAGAAATTTTGCTTTTTTCAATATAAATCGGCGGCAACGAGAAACTATGATTCACGGCAGCACCACCTGCCCAATATCAGATCGACCGCAAATTTAACCAAAAAGCCCTATTTTTGACACAATTAAAAAAAGCAGCGTACTATAATATCATTGTCGCCAGGATAAAGGCGGCAATGAAACAATTGCAGAAGATACAAAATGCCTTATTTAAGGAGTGAATAATATGGATGATTACAATGATCTCGAACAGAACACGCAAAACAGCCAGTCGGGCGGTGAAAACGAACTCCAAAACAGGATACCGATCACTTACGTTGTCACCGAAACGCAATATAATCATACCAACGCATATACAGGCCAGGCAAACACAGGCGCAGTGACGAGCGGAAATCCGGGTGCGGCTTCCGGCGATCCCGGCAGAGCGTCGGGTAATCACGAAGGCAGGGACAGCGGAAATAAAGGAGTAAAAATGAGCGCCCTGAAATTGATCGCCATCTGCCTCGTATGCAGCATTTTAAGCGCCCTGTTCAGCATTGCCGCGTACAAACTGCTGGCGGGAGACCAGGGGAAAACGGAAAAAGTATTGTCCACAGCGGAAGACGTGCAGGCTACGGCCGAAAACTCTTCGCTCGCCGTTTCAGATAAGACCGAAACGCCTGCCGAAACGCAGCAGGTCGTCATAAACGTTGACGCGGGCACGGTCGCCCCCGCCGCAGCCGTTGCCGCAAAAGTCCTGCCTTCAGTAGTCGGGATCCAGGTTAAAGTTACGTCCACGTCGTACTGGTACGGCACCACGACGAGCGGGTCGGAAGGCTCCGGAGTCATCCTCTCCGACGACGGATATATTGTCACAAACTACCACGTGATCAGTTCGATGCTCACGTCCGCCGGAGAATCAAACCCCAACGCAGAGCTCAGCGTCTTTCTGTACACCGACCCTGACACCGCGATCAAGGGAAGCGTAGTCGGTTACGATCAGGGCGCGGATCTTGCTGTGATAAAGATCGAAAAGACAGGCCTTACCGCCATAGAGCTCGGCGATTCGGATAAGATCAACGTCGGTGATACGGCGATCGCTATCGGAAATCCGGGCGGCATTCAGTTCCTCGGCTCCGTCAGCCAGGGCATCATAAGCGGCCTTAACCGCTCGATCCAGATCGATACGACGTACAAATCGCTGAAACTTATCCAGACCGACGCTGCTATCAATCCGGGCAATTCCGGCGGAGCGCTTACGGATATCAGCGGTAAACTTATAGGTATCAACAGTGCGAAGATCGCCGTGGACAATTTCGAAGGTATGGGTTTCGCGATACCGGTCAACGACGTCGTTCGCATCTGCACCGACATAATAAAGAACGGCAACGTTAAGGCTGCTTACCTCGGTATCGAGCTTAACACGCAGTATTCGGCTACGTACCTCGAACAGCTCGGTTATCCGGGAGGCCTGCTCGTCAAGTCTGTAATAAGCGGAAGCCCCGCTGACAAGGCCGGTCTTGAAGCGGATGATATTATCGTCAGTTTTAACGGCTCTGAAGTGAGGACGGCTGATGAACTGGCAACGCTTAAGAACAAGTGCAGTTCCGGTGATAAAGTGGTCATAAGGATCTACAGGCTTACAAGTTCCAGATTCGGCCGCTGGACCGGCGAGTACTATAACGTGGAAGTTACACTGGGATGAGGGGTAAAAGTTAAGAGTTAAGAGTTCAGAGTTCAGAGTTAAGAGTTAAGAGGTAAAAGTTAAGAAATGCGAACCAATTCCGGGGTTCGCATGAGACCCAAAATTCGTGTCATCATCCGGTTCGCCTCTTAACCCGTTGCCAGTTTATCAAAAATCCTTTCCGCTTTATCCCATTCGATCCATTGGCAGCGCCTGAACCAGGTCAGCTGCCTTTTTGCATAATTCCGCGAATTCTTCTTGATCAGCTCCGCCACTTCGTCGATGCCGCATTCGCCCGAAAAGTACGGAACAAACTCTTTATAGCCGATCGCCTGGGACGCGGTTCGTCCGGGATGCATCCCTAGCACGCGCCTTGCTTCCTCCTCCAAACCCTGCTCAAACATCATATCCACGCGCCTGTTTATCCTGTCATAGAGTTCCGCGCGGTCAATATCTATTCCAAACACTCTGTAACGCGCAAAAACAGGCTTTAAACGCGATTTCTCGTTGCGCTCGGATAGAGTAAGCCCCGTGAGCTTAAACATCTCTACGGCCCTCAGAACGCGCTTAAAATTGTTTTCGTGAATTGACGCCGCCGCAGCCGGATCGAGCCCGGCAAGCATCCGGTGAAGCGAGGCGTTGCCGTTCGTGCGCGCGTACTCTTCGAGTTCTTCGTGCAGAGCCGTATCGGAAACTGTCTCGTCAAAAGAAATATTGTCAACGAGCGCACTTATGTATTGACCTGTCCCGCCCGCTACGACGGGGACGCGGCCTCTTCCGTAAATATCCGTGATCGCCCGCTTCGCGTCCGCCACATACTGCACGACGCTGTATTCTTCGCCCGGCTCAAGAAAATCGATCAGGTGATGAGGTATGCCGCGCTGCTCTTCCGCAGTCGGCTTGGCCGTGCCGACGTCCATATATTTGTATATCTGCATCGAATCGGCCGAAACGATCTCACCGCCCAGTGCCTCTGCGACCCTGACGGCGAGCCCGGTCTTACCCGAAGCAGTTGGTCCGGCAATACATATAACTTCCGGCAGTTTTCGCGCTTCCGGACAATCATCATATTCAGCGTTCACAGCTGTCAAAGGCATCGGCGGAACCTCTTTTCAAGTTCGTGCGAGGTCAATTTCACTACGATCGGTCTGCCGTGCGGGCACGTGGCGGAGTTTTTCAGTGCGGCGAGCGACGCCAGCAGTCCCTTTATCTCATCTGTTGAAAGCGCCTGATTCGCTTTTACGGCCGCCTTGCACGCCATCGTATCGACCGCTTCCAGCCTGAACACCGACCTTGCGTCCCCTTTAGAGGACATCGCGGCCCTTATTCCGCTGAGCAGCAGATCTTCCGGATCCGCCTCGGAAAGCGCGGAAGGCACCGCCCTGATAAGCACGGTATCCGGCCCGAAATCGTCGATCTCAAACCCGATCGCAGTAAAACTTTCCATATTCTCATCCAGCCAGAGCTTTTCCGCAGGGCTGAGGCGAACGTCGGCAGGAATAAGCATAGGGCTTACCGGCATTGACGCGTCTGCGCGGTCAAGCGCTTCGCATATTGCCTCGTATTTGATCCGTTCGTGCGCGGCGTGCTGGTCGATGATCACGAGTTCACCGTTATATTCCAGAAGTATGTAAGTGCGGAGGTATTGACCGATGATCCTGCTCTGGGTAAATACTTCAGTCTCGTTATAGGTTCCGGACAATACTTCTTCTGCTTTTTCCGTGAGTCCTTCGCTCTGTTCTTTTACCTCTGAAGGAGGGGCCGGAGGCAGAGTTTCAGCGGTCTGTTCGCGGACGATCGCAGGTATGTTTTCGGGGGCCTTTTCCGGCCCGTTTTCAGGTTTGTTTTCAGGCCTGTTTTCATTGCTCTCGTGATTGATATTTTCCGGGGCTTTCGGGAGGGTACTTATCGGCTCCCGACCGGTCAAATCGAGCCCGATCTGCTGGTTTTCGCCTTTTTCAACGGGGGATTTCCACATGTTTTTGGAGTTTTCCACAGGCTTTTCCACAAATGAAACAGCGCCGGACAATGTTTCGCGTGGTCCGGAAGTGCTAAAATCGTTATTCTCTTTTCGCTCATTTTCCGGGCTTACGTAAGGGATCTTCTCGGGTGTCCTGTTCTCACTCAGCAGCGCGTTTTTTACGGCGTTCATGACCGAGGTGAAAACGCTTCGTTCTGATGCGAAGCGCACTTCGGTCTTCGCGGGATGGACGTTAACGTCAAGCTTCGACGAAGGCACGCTGATCATAAGAATGCACATGGGGAACTGGTGTTTCATTGTCACCGTGCGGTATGCCTCGTCGACCGCCGAAGCGATAACGAGGCTCTTCACCGGGCGGCCGTTGACGAAGAAATACTGCCTCGAGCGCGTGCCGAAGATATTGCCCCTGACGCCCGTGTATCCTGATACGGTATTTTCCCCGTCCGTGTACGCGACGTTCAGCAGGTCTTTCATGCTTTCCCTGCCGAATATGCTGAATACGGCCGATTCGAGACCGCTCCCGGGCGTCCTGATCAGTTCCTGCCCGTTAGATATCAGCCTGAACGCAATTCCGGGGTTTGAAAGTGCAAGCTTCTCTACGGTTTCTGCCACGTACCCCGCTTCGGTCTGATCGCGTTTAAGAAATTTATATCTCGCCGGTACGTTGTAGAACAGGTCTTTTATAGTGAGAACCGTTCCTTTCGGGCTTCCGCGGTTCGAGCATTCCAGTACGTCTCCGCCGCGCACGTGAACGTACACTCCCTGCTGATCGTTTTCGGTCCTGCTCAGCAGTTCGACGTCCGCCACAGCTGCTATAGAAGCGAGCGCCTCTCCCCTGAAACCCAGAGTGTGAATATCGTTGAGGTCTCCGCCGCTCCTGATTTTGCTTGTGGCGTGCTTATCGAAGGCTATGACTGCGTCATCGGCTTCAAAACCGGAGCCGTTGTCCGTGATACGTATGTATTTGATCCCGCCTGCTCTGATCTCTATGCTTATATTTGTTGCCCCCGCGTCGATCGAATTCTCGACCGTTTCTTTAACTACGGACGCGGGACGTTCGATTACTTCACCTGCCGCGATCTGCGACGCAGTCAGTTCGTCCAGAACTATTATTTTACCCATTCTCTCTCACCGGCTTTCTCTAAAGGCGCTTTTTATGCTTTTTATGCTGATCAATTACTTCGGATCCTTTTCCGCTTTCTTCTTTTTCTTCGATACTATGATCATAGCGGTTCCGGCTGCGGCTGCGGCTGCGATCGCGATACCGGCGATCATCGCGGCTTTGGCGGAATCTTTTTTATTCCCCTGTTTATTACCGATGTCTTCATCATCACCGTCAACAGGACCCACGGTTGGAACAGGCGCGTCGTCAACGTTTTCGAGAGGATTTTTTTCGATCTCGAACTTGTAGTTCGCCTGAGCCTCTTCTGTCTTATTCTTCTCCGGCAGCGTTTTTCCGACTGCTTCGAGCATCGCTTTCATAGCGGTATCGAGCTGCGACTGAGTCGCGTCAGGATCATCGAGCACCGTGCGGACTTTTTTATAAAGTTCACTGCTTTCGCTACCTCCGGCGGCAATATATTCGCCCATAAGTGTTTCTGCTTCAGCCTTGTCCTTATACGGCGCGCCGAACGCGGCAATATCCGCCAGCTGGAGCATGTATCCGTCCGCCGAAGTATTCGTAAGTTTCGTACCTATGAACATCAGATAGCGTGCGTTCACCGGGTCCGAGAGCTCTACTGTATAGTCTTCCTTCCTGGTTTTGCTGTTTTTCTCGGAAGCGACCGTTTCCCATTTCAACCCGTCTTCCGACAATTTAATTTCGAAATCTTTAGGCCAGCAGCCCAGCGGAGTGACGTCGATCTTATTGACCGCAAACGTATCCTCAAAATCGATGACGGCGTATTCCGAAACGTCGCCCGAATCCATATGCTGCTTGACGTTTGACGTCCAGCCCGTCGAATAATCGCCGTCGACAAGGAAATCGGGCCACCAGCCCCAGGATCTGTAGCTGTTGTCCGCCGGATAAGACGATACCTGGACCGGTTTACCGCGGGCAATATTTCCGCCATTTTTGTACTTTATCTCTTTCGTCCCGCGCAGAGTGTAATTAATCGAGAGCACCGAACCCGGCTTGCCCACGCCTCCGTCGTCGTTATAAACTTCGATCTCAGAGATCTGGACCTTGTCGCCGTTAAATGCGTTCACAATGATGCGCAAAAATCTTGCCTTTACTGTATTAAAAGTAATCGACGGTACGGAAAGTCCCTGCGTTTCGAATCCGGTCGCGGAGGCAAGTTTATACCACGTTTCTCCGTCGTTGGAGAGGGAGATGGTGAAATCCGACGGCATATATTTTCCGAAACTCATACGGTCTCCGGCAGGATAGAGGTCGATGCGGTTAAAGCAGACTTCTTTTTCAAAATCCATTACGATGACGGCGGTCTTTGCCTTTTCCATGTTCTGCCAGCCGTTTGATACGTTTCCGGAGAAGCGCTGGCCGTCGTTCAGATTGCTCATATACCAGCCGCCGCTCCCGAGAGACGTGTCGCAGTAGATCTGCGCTTTGAGGGCAATATTTTCATTGACCGCGGGATTCCACACGCGGCGCGTTGAGAAATCGTACTCTTCGGGCAATATGAACAGCCGCGCGGCACCAGCCTCGAGGTCAAGATGTACTACATTGTCCGCACCGATCTCCTGCGTATATATTTTACCGTCTTTTTCGGACAGGTATTCGAGCGACTTGATGGCGTCTTCAAATTTCAGCTCGAACGACTTGGCCTTCGAGAAATTGTTGTTAACGACCATGCAGTAGTTCCGCCCGTTCTCCCTGTTTCGCAGATAAGTTACAGTAAAATCGCCCTTGTTATTGTTCTGCAAGAAGAAGTCTTCGGGGATCAGTTCCATTGCATCATACTTGTTCTTGCTCTGATATGCCTCGAGACTGTCGCATTTTACGAGCGTAGGTCCAAGCTTCTTTACTTCTGCGTTCACGCGGCAGATGAATTCGTATTTCGGATTCGGAACGCCTTTGTACGAAATGATGCCGTCTTCGAAAGGTTCGCTGCGGTTAAACGGCGTGAACCACGTAAAGTATGAGAGCTGCTTGAAGCCAAATGCGAGAGCCATATTGATCTCATATCTCGTTTCAGATTCGGTAGGAGAGCGGAAAGCGACACTTTGAGTTACGGACTGGATATACGTGCCTGTCTTTACGCCGTTGGCAAGTCCCACTTCTCTCGCGGCATTCAGATTAAGCAGGAATCCGGTGCGGTTCATGCTGCCTTTTGCAAGGCCGAACGGATACAGGTCGTACATGAGATAATCCTGCGTATACCCGGTCTGCGCGCACAATTTTACCCAGTCGTTCATCTGCGCTTTGTATACGTCTATGGAGCCGTACGAGCCGTAAGGCAGGAAGTTAAGGTGCATGTACGAATTCGGGTCTGCGTTTTTAAGGATCCTGTATGCGTCGATAAATACGTTCGGGTTGAACGGTTCGTCTAGCATATAGTAGCCGTTCGCGGCGGGTACGTTCCTGTATTCTTCGAGTACTTTATTTATTGATTTTTCATTCATGTTGAGCAGTCTGCTGCCGAGTCTGTCGTCGCCGACCGTCATTCTGATGCCGTATTTGTAGCAAAGTTCGAGCATCTTGAGCTGTACGTCCTTTGCGCCGAGATTGTCTCCGGAACCCATCACGTAAGTTATTCCGGCATCTGCCATATATTTGTACTGCTCGTCATTGATATATTCCTGCGTAGGGGGCCAGAAGACTGAGATCATAATGTCGTCGTCAAAGCTGTATTCTTTTTCGACAACGAATACTTTGCACACGCAGCTTTCTTCGCCCGACTTTGCCGTTATTTCAGCGCTGCCGGCGGCAATTCCTTTAACGTTTCCTTTATTGTCCACGGTAACGACGCTGCTGTCGGACGATTCCCACGAAACGGTTCCTCCGCCGCCCTTGACGGTAAGAGTATCCGCCTCGCCTATATAGAGTTCGAGCGCAGCCCTCACCATTGACAGCGAAGAACTGGCGTTTGCCCTGTTCATAAGGCCCGCGGCGCAGATGACCGTCACCACGGCAAATATTGCGATAACTATACAGATTTTAACGATCCCGTTCATATTAACACCTTTCCTGTCAATTAATTCTTGTAAATTATCCGTCTATAACACGTATACTTATCAATGAGTCAAAATTATCGAAGCGCGCCGTCGTGACGGTCTTGTTGCTTCCCGGAGCGTGTATCGTCATGACAGTTCCGTCTTTTTCTCCGAGATAAAAGCGCACGTGCCCGTTCGTATAAAGCGCTACCGGAGCATCAGTTCCGAGGTTTATCAGGAGTTCTTTTATTTCTGCCGCGCTCATTCCGGAGATCTCCGCTCCCCTGCCGGCTGTGCCGTTCTGATCTTTCGTGTCTCTGGGCAGATAGAATCCGAACGTTCTGAGTACCGACGCAACGTACGATGAGCAGTCTACGCCACCGTTAAGGCCGCCCCAGCTGTAACCCGTTCCAACGTATTTAAATGCCTGGGCAATAAAATTAGCGTACGTATATTTAAGATAACCGATATGCGCGCTCGTTACAGGCAGCGTCACGGTACGCGTTCCTAAACTTCCGTCGCCGTTTTTCAGCGGCACCAATGCAGATACGTTCTTTCCGTCGCCATCGATGCCTGCATATGGAAGTTTTACGCCCATATCCGCCTGCCCGCCGTCAATATCGTATTTATGATCCGTGATGACGATAAATTCGTCAGGAGCCGCAAACGCGAGCCATTCTTCCGCGTTCCGTGCCGCGGCAACGTCTTCCGCCTTTATCCACCCCGTGTAATAATATGATCGCACGAACACGAACGCGCCGTCCGTACTGCGCCACATGACCCAAACTGGCATTCCGGTGTAAAGTTCAGTGTCCTGTATGCGGTCAACCGCCGTACCCGCTGCAGAGTGGAATTCCTTGTATGACGGCACCTTCTTAAGGTCGGTACGCCTGACGATAATTCCCGCGCTCACCGGTTCTTTTTCCCCTATCGCCCCGGTGTTTCTGCTCTCAAGTATCGAGCTCAGTTCCGCTTCGCTGATCTCAGCCCCGGTCTGGTCGAACAGAGGAAGTCCGGGAACTGCCGGAGCGTTTATAAGCGCCGCAAGCTCATTTCCGTCAATGCTTTCAGGTATATTTAGTATATCAATGAGGCTGTCGCTCCCGGCAGTCATTCTCGCGTTAGCCGCGGCGATCTGTTCCGCGGTCAATATTTCTTTCTCAGGCGCTTTCAATGCGGCAATATATTCGAGCGCGGCCTTGTCCGCAGTGCCGATATTATATTCATTTTCCGGGAAAACGGGTTTTGGAGCCTGAGTCGGTTCTTCAGTCGGCGACGGAGCAGGAGATATTTCCGTCGCAGGCGGAGCATCAGGCGTCGCCGTCATTGCAGCGTCCGGCGTTTCTCCGGAAGTGTTATTCGTCGCAGAGGCAGAAACGTCGCCTGTATTGCCCGGAGTTTCAGTTCCGGGAGTCACGGCGCAACCGCAAAGGGCGAAAAAAGTCAGTACGACAGACAGCAAAGCCGCCGGCACAATACGTTTTTTCGCCCGTTTAGTTCCTGTAATATTCCGATAATTCATTTTGCCCTTCCCGATTGTACAGATCAGGATCAAGTCAGCTTATTTTTGCTCCGGCAGGTATGTCTCCGTCCACAGTGAGCAGCACAAGTTTTTTGCCTTTAGTGGCCGCGAGGATCATACCTTCGGAAGTTACTCCTCTCAATACGGCGCTCTGGAGGTTCGTGATCAGGATCACTTTTTTACCGATCATTTCTTCAGGCGAATACTGCTTTGCTATGCCCGACACCACCTGGCGTTTTTCTCCTCCGGCGTCAAGTTTCAGGATCAGCAGTTTGTCGCTTCCTTCGAGTCTTTCGGCCGATTCCACGCAGGCAACTTTCATCTGGACTTTGGCGAAGTCGTCAATGGTTATAAGGTTCGCGCCTTCTTCGGACTGTCCGTCAGAATTATCCGCGCTCTTCGCCGCGTTCCCTCCCGCGGCTTCTTTATCTGCCCCCGCGGCTTTTTCGGCTTCAGCTTTTGCTTTCGCTTTAGCTTCCGCACTTATTTTTTCAAGCTCTTCGAGTTCTTTTTGAGGATCGATTCTCGGGAACAGCGCCTCGCCTTTCTTCACTTCGGTGCCATCCGGGTACACGCCCCACTGTGCCGCAGTTTCCCACGCGGTAAGTTCAGGTCTCGTTCCTATTCCGAGCTGTTCGCGAATTTTTGCGGGAGTTTCCGGCATGAACGGTTCGATAAGTACGGAGATCGCGCGAATGCCTTCGAGCAGCGTGTACATAACTCCGGCGAGCCGGTCCTTATCCGCTTTAACGGTATCCGCTGTTTTAGCGAGTACCCACGGAGCAGTCTCATCTATGAACTTATTTAGCCTCGATACGCCGCGCCATATTTCAACGAGCGCCGTCGGGAACTGAAGCGCGTCCATCTGGACCTGAACGTTATCGTAGATCTCTTTGAAAAGGTCCCGGATCTCGTTGTCAGCATCCGCAAAAACTTTGTCCGCGCTTTGAATTCCGCCGAAATATTTGAGCTGCATCGAAACAGTGCGCGACACGAGATTTCCGAGGTCGTTGGCAAGATCCGCGTTGATCCTGCCTATCAGCGCTTCGTTCGTAAACACGCCGTCCGAGCCGAACGGAACTTCGCGAAGCAGGAAATAGCGGATGGCGTCACAGCCGTATTTTGCGCACAATATCCGCGGGTCAACGACGTTGCCCTTGGATTTGGACATTTTTCCACCGTCGATCAGCAGCCAGCCATGCCCGTAAACCTGCTCAGGCAGGGGCAGATCGAGCGCCATCAGGAGCGCCGGCCAGATGATAGTGTGGAAGCGGACAATTTCTTTTCCGACCAGATGGACCTGTGCAGGCCAGTATTTTTTAAATCTGCTGTCGTCGTCACTGCCGTATCCGAGTGCGGTTATGTAGTTTGAAAGTGCGTCTACCCATACGTATACGACGTGCTTTTCGTCAAACGTCACTGGGATCCCCCAGTCGAACGAAGTTCTCGAAACGCACAGATCTTCGAGCCCGGGGCGCAGGAAATTATTCAGCATCTCGTTCTTTCTGGAAACGGGCTGAATGAAATCCGGATGGCTTTCGATGAAATCGATGATGCGCTGCTGATATTTAGAAAGTCTGAAGAAATAGCTCTCTTCGCGCGTCCTCTCGACCGGCCGTCCGCAGTCCGGGCATTTACCGTCGACGAGCTGCGTCTCGGTCCAGAACGATTCGCACGGCGTGCAGTACCAGCCCTCGTATTCGCTCTTATATATATCTCCCTGGTCGTACAGCTTCTTGAATATTTTCTGTACGGCTTTTACGTGAAAATCGTCAGTGGTACGAATGAACTGATCGTTAGTAACGTTCATCAGCTTCCAGAGTTCTTTCGTGTTCGCTACGATCTCGTCAACGTATTCTTTAGGCGTAACTCCTTTTTCCGCCGCTTTTCTCTGTATCTTCTGGCCGTGTTCGTCGGTGCCTGTAAGGAACATTACGTCGTATCCTTTAAGGCGCCTGTACCTCGCCTCTGCGTCTGCGGCGACGGTCGTATATGAGTGCCCGATGTGCATATTACCGCTCGGATAATAGATCGGGGTCGTAATATAATATGTTTTTCTTTCGGTTTCTTTATTTTCTGCCATGTCAATGATCCTCCGTATACCGGACGCTTTTGCGTATAATAATTAACTGCCCTTTCGGGCAATTATATTATACATTCTTTAACGTTGATTTTCAATGAGCCTTAACCC
>JAGCTF010000008.1 GCA_017963755.1 Clostridia bacterium
CGATAGGCACGCGCTTCAACCCTCCGGCAGGGTACGTAAGACAGAACGTCGAAGAAGGCTCTTTCGGAGAATACCTCAGAAACTTCAAACTTAAGACATTCGGATCTGTCGCAAAGCTCGCGGACGGAACGGATAACCCGAGCGCCCCGACCGACACTGGCGTACTTGATATGGATATAAGGAAGAACGGGCTTCAGCAATGCGCGGACTCCATAATAAGGCTTTACGCCGAATACTGGTACGCAAGGGCACAGAAAGCCGAAAGTGAAGGCAGGAGCAGCACGAACGAATACGAACACATCACGTTCGACTGCTATACGAACCCCGTCTTCAAGCTCGACTTCGCGACGTGGACACAGGGAAACAGGGTAAAAGCAAACGGAAACAAACTCGAATGGTACCAGTCTCCCGACGCCACGCCGGGCGATACTTCGTACGGCACGCTCAGGTACTACCTTGACATCGTATTCAATTACGCCAACACTTATTCACTCAAAAACCAGATGATGGCGATAAATTCTGCCGATCTGCAGGTAGGCGACTGCCTGATTATCACCGCCGCACAGACGGGCGGAACAGACGGACACGCACTTTTAGTCGTTGACGTCGCGATAAGTCAGGAAACGGGCAAAAAAATATTCGTGCTTGCCGAGGGCAATACTCCTGCTACCGACATGTACGTGCTGAGAGACGCCGTCAACAACACGGTCTGGTTCAGCCTTGACGAGGATGGCAGCTTTACGAAAACAGCCGCGGACGGAAGGGTGGTCAACTACCCGCTTGACGCATTCAGGAGGTTTAAACGGTGATCGTGGAATCGGACAATAAAGTTACGGTCAGCACTGCGAGAAAGCCTTTTATGCCGGATCCGGCGCTCCGGAAAAAACTCAAAACGGCACTGATCATCGCGCTTTGCGTGATCGCCGCCGTTACCGCCGTATATTTTACCGCGGTAGGTATCTACAAAGCAAAACTGGAGAAAAAGTACCCGAAGAGCATTGTGAATTATAAGAAAAATACCGTATGCGAAAGGTTCAGCGTCCCGGACGGCTTCTCACGCGTGCAGTTCCCTGACGGCAGCTATCAGAACGATATTCAAAATCTCAAGTTGAAAAAGTTCGGCCTTGGAGTTTACACCTCCGAAGGCAAACGGCTGTTTGATGCGCCTTTATGGGGCGTTATCGACGGCGCGGCTTCGGCCGAAACGTTCGGAAAGTACGGTTTTAAAGGATCTATACTCCTTCCGCCTGTGACACATGTGGGTGATGCGGTCAGCGCAAACGACGTATATCCGGGCTGTTTTCTGGGCAATATGTTTTCCACCGTCGATACTCAGGCTTTCGGTTATTTCGGAACTGTGCTCGACGTATGTCGCGGAGAAGACGGTAAAACGCTCGTGATCATCGCAGTGAGCAGCGATGACAGAGAAGCATATATTCTGACCGCTCCGGGAGATCCGGGAACGGTATGGATAGATTCCTCGGATATCGGGCTTTTAGTAAAAGTGCCTTACGGTGAAGAACCGGGGTTTTATGAATACAGGCCATGATCTATGATCAGACAGAACAGACGCGCGGCAGGTCAATATGGAATGGACAAGAGAGCAAACAAGGGCAATTGAGACGAAAGGGACCGATATCCTTGTTGCCGCCGGCGCCGGTTCGGGCAAGACGACTGTTCTTGTCGAGCGCATTATGCGGTCGGTTTTCAGCGCGAAGGATCCCGTCGACGTTGACAGCCTGCTGGTAGTGACCTTCACCCGCGCCGCAGCCGCTGAAATGCGGGCGAAGTTGTCCCTGTCCATGGACAAAATGATGGGAAATGCGGACGAGCCGCGACTTGTTGCCCGTATATACGACCAGCAGGTCAGGCTGCAGCGTTCGTGGATCACGACTATCGACAGTTTCTGCAAACGGGTCTTGACCGAAAACCTGAAAGAAAGCGGCATTGACAGCTCCTATACCGTATGCGACGACGCGCTTCGGAGCGAACTGCTCTCGAAAGCGGTGGAAGACGCGGCGGAAAAGCTCAGCATTGAAAAACCGGAGGAATACTCCGCGCTTATTGACGCATACGGAAATTACAAATCTGACGAAGAACTGCTGGAATGTGTCCAAAAAACGATCGAACAATCGCTTTCGTTTCCGGATCCCTGCGGCTGGATACTACGTGCGGAGCGCTCTTTCAGCGAACCGTTTGAAAACGGGGATTTTCTGAAGACCGCGTGGGGCCGCTGGCTGCTTGATATAATACGCCTGAAATTTGATTCGCTCCTGGGAGAGTTTCAAAAACTACGCGATCAGTGCGACGTATATGATCTGAATAAATATGCATTAACGCTTGACGACGATATCGAGCGCCTGAAAGGACTTATAGAGAAGATCGGTTCGGACGATATTACCTGGACCGGTGCTTACAATGCGTGCGCCGGGCTGAACTTTTCCAAACTGGCTTCTGAAAAGAAGGCGGAGCTCGGTGAAGCGTCGATCGCAGCTGCGGAAAGAATTCAAAAGAAACGCAATGCAATAAAAAAAGATCTCACCGAAAAGACTCTGAACAGACTTTTCACTGGGAGCGCAGAGGCGCCGGAAGAGGACCGTGTTTCGGCAGCGGGCGGGATCAGAACATTTACGGAACTGTTTCTTACGGCATATGAATTATTTGCCGCAGCAAAAGCGGAAAAACACGTTTACGATTACGGCGATATGGAGCACAAGTGCCTTGAGCTGTTTATCAAAAAAGCCGCTCACGGTGCGGAGGACGCGCCGGATCTGAACGACGAACGTTTTATGCCAGAACCGTCGGAGCTCGCGCTTTCATACCGCAGAAAATTCACCGAGATATACGTGGACGAGTATCAGGACACGAATATGCTCCAGGAGTATATTTTAAAACTGATCTCTGGAGACGGTTCTAATGAAAGTCAGGAAGCGGGAGCTTCCGGCCCGCATCTGTTTATGGTGGGTGACATGAAGCAGAGCATTTATTCGTTCCGAAACGCCTGCCCCGAACTGTTCATGGAAAAATACGGGAATTATTACGACGAAGAGCGCGACGCGGGGAAAAAGCCGTCAAAGGAACCGTCGAAGGAAGGCACCCTTATCAGGCTGAACGCGAATTTCCGGAGCCGCAGGGAAGTCGTTGATTCGGTCAATATGATCTTTTCCAAGATAATGAATAACGATACCTGCGGGATGCCGTACGGTACTGACGAATATTTGAATTTCGGAGCTTACGACTATCCTGACGTCAGCGCGGAAGCGGACAGCAGGACCGAAATAGTTGTCATCGATCCCGGGAAAAGGGGACAGGGCGCGGACAAGACCACTCTGGAAGGGTACGAGATCCTTTGCAGGATCAAGGAAATGATCGGCGCCGGTTATCCTGTCTACGACAAAGAGCTGAAGGCAACGAGGCCGGTGGAGTACAGGGATATATGCATACTTATGCGTTCGCTCAGCCCGAACGGCGGAAAGCTCGCGAACGTGCTCAGGAGCGGAGGAGTACCTGTCAGCGACGTTGACGACCGCGCCGGATTGTTCCTGCACCCGGAAATGCGCGTGATACTGTCGTTTTTGAGGATCATTGACAACCCGCTCAATGACATTCCGCTCGCGTCTGTGCTGAAAAACGTATACGGCTTCACAGGCGACGATCTTTTGAGAATTAAATTTGCGGTGCGCGAGCGCAACGTTCCGTTTTACAGGAGAATGCAGCAGTTTGCTTTATCCGGTGCTTCTGACCCGACCGGTGCCACTGACAACGGTGCGGATCCGGGTTTAGCCGGCAGTCTCGAACTTGCGCGTGCTTTCCTCGAAAGATTCGAATATCTCAGAAAAGAAAGCCTCCGCCGCCCGCCTGTTGAGACGGTGTGGGAGTGCCTTGGCGAAAACGGATTCCTCGAGGGCGTCCGTGCGCTTCCGGACGGAGGCGTAGCGTTCTCCAACGTGATGCGCTTTATAAAGATCGCATCAGAGTTTGAAGATTCCGGCGGGGGGAGTTTCTGCGAATTTATACGTTTCCTAGATATGCTCGAAGAAAACGGAAAAATCAGTTCCGCCGCTCCTTCCGGGGCAGGGCGCAACGCCGTTTCGATCTGTACGATCCACCAGAGCAAAGGCCTTGAATATCCGGTGGTCATACTGGCGGAAGCCGGGCGTTCAAGAAACAGAAAAGACGAAAGCAGGCAGCGGATGCTCACACATAAAGAACTCGGTTTCGGACCCTGCTGCTTTGACGCGCGCACGAGGACCGTATATCATTCTATCATGCGCGAGGCCGTG
This sequence comes from Clostridia bacterium, assembly GCA_017963755.1. Taxonomy (GTDB): domain Bacteria; phylum Bacillota; class Clostridia; order UBA1212; family UBA1255; genus UBA1255. The sequence goes on from JAGCTF010000008.1 coordinate 4,284, forward strand.
CGGCTGAGGATCGAGAGGGACGCAAGGGCGGAAGAATTGCGTATTCTGTACGTGGCAATGACGCGAGCAAAAGAGAAACTGATCATTACCGGTATCGGGACCGAATTAGAGAAGTTTAAGGATGAATGCGCGTCCAGACTTGATCCTTCCGGCAGGAAACCGGCGGATTATTATACGCTCGGTGCGGACGATTTTCTTACGCTGCTGGGCATGGCGGCGCTGTGTATTGACAGTGAACTTGGGCGATCCTGCGCGCTCGTTCCGGGGACGTACGCTCAGGAACTGCTGAGCGGCCTTTCTGATGATAATAATGGCGGCGGGTCCGGCGCGTACGGCGGGGGCAACGAAGAAGGCCCGGGCAGCGATAATGATGATTTTAACGCTGAAACTGATGATGAGGGCAACGACTTGTTCAGGCTCGTTTTGAGATTCGGTCTTCCGCAGATCGGCAGGTGGAGCGGCAGTTCCGGCGCGGAAAAGGCGGACGGCGAAGCGCTTTTCTGTCCTTCAAAAGTATCGGTATCTGAAATTAAACGGCTGTCCGACACTTCGGAATCGGAGGCCGAAGAAGATAGCGCCATGAGTCAAACTGCAGGGCTTTACAGAGAAAACGTGGTCTTGCGTATGTTTGATCTGGCTGACGGTACTTCCGGAGCAGGTGATGATACGGCGTCCGGCAAGGAATCTGGCAAGGTATCCGGCAAGGTATCCGGCACTTCAACCGTTAAAGGCGGCGCTGCGCGTACGGGCACGCTGCTTCACTGCTGCCTCGAGCACGTCGATTTCGAAAAGGTAAAAAATATCGGGGGAGAACGCGATAAAGCGGAAGAATATGCGCTCTCGCTCGTGAAGGAACTTGAAGAGAGGCGTTTCTTCACGCATGAGGATTCAGAAACGATACCGGTCAGGACGCTTGCCGCATTTATCTGCTCGGATTTTGCACTTCGCATGGCCGCGGCGTCGTCAATACTGCGGGAGATCCCTTTTGCGCTTGATTATCCTTCAGACGAACTGCTGGGCGAGCCGTCGTTTGCGGGCAATACAACTACGGTCCAGGGTATTATCGACTGTGTGTGCCTGTATGGCGACGGGTCTGTCGCTTTGATCGATTATAAGAGCGATACGGTAAATGAGCGGGTGCGGGCGTACGCTCCTCCCGGCGAAGGCGAACCTGGAGGCTCCGGGAGTTTAACGGGCTCTGGAGGTTCGGATAATTTATGGAGTCCGGGGCGCACAGGTGGGTCGGGAGGCCGCGATTTTTCGCTGCATTCCGAAAGATACGCCGTGCAACTGTCGATCTATTCGGACGTCATAAAGCGAATGTTCGGGAAATATCCGGAAACAATAAAACTTTACTATCTTAAATACGGAAAAGAATTTGAAATACCTGCGGAGATGATGAACAGATGGAAGAAATGAGACTGCAGAAATATCTTGCACTTTGCGGCGTAGCTTCACGAAGAAGCGCCGAGACGATGATCGCCGACGGCAGGGTCAGCGTCAACGGGGTGACAGTTACCGAGATGGGCGTAAAAGTCGGGGCGAAAGACGTTGTCCGCGTTGACGGCAAGGCGGTGAAGCCCGAGCGCAATAAAATATACATAATGATCAACAAGCCGGTCGGAGTATTGTCCGCTGCGTCCGATGACCGTGGCCGCCCGTGCGTCGTTGACCTGATCGAAGGTGTAAATGAGCGCCTTTATCCGGTCGGCAGGCTTGATTACGACACTTCCGGGCTCCTTTTGCTCACGAACGACGGCGAATTCACACAGAAACTGACACATCCTTCGTTCGAGATCTGGAAAACGTACGAAGCCGTTGTTCGCGGCGAGCCTAACGAGGGCAACGTCAAGCGCTTTGCCGAGGGGCTTACGCTCGATGACGGGCCAACTTTACCCGCGCTGCTTACGGTGATCGGCCATAAGGGCAATAACGCTATTGCGGAGGTTCGTATCCGCGAGGGCAGGAACAGGCAGGTGCGCCGTATGCTGGAGGCGATCCATCATCCCGTGCTAAAGCTAAGACGCGTCGGGTTCGGGCCGGTCGAACTTGATCCGGATCTGAAGCCGGGCGCGTGGAGATATCTGAGAGAAGACGAAGTCTCGAAGCTGCTCGGTGCGGCACGCGCGAACGAATGAGCCGGAGACGACCGGAAATGACCGGAAAAAACCGGAAAAGTCCGGAAATATCCGGAAAAGTCCGGAAACAGCCGGAAAAGTTCGGCGCTTCCGGAAAAGTCCGGAAAAGAACATGTTTCACTTGACACCCAAACCGGCGGGAATGTAAAATTTTCGCGAAAGATAAATTTTCCGACACGGAATAAGGAGGATAAGAAAATGGCTGAGAACGTACTGGACGAGAAGAAGATCGCGGAGAAGAAGAAGGCGCTTGAGAGCGCTATGGCGCAGATAGATAAACAGTTCGGCAAAGGTGCCGTGATGAAGCTCGGAGATAACGTACATATGAACGTGGAGACGATCTCCACGGGTTCCATCGGGCTTGACATTGCCCTCGGAGTAGGCGGGCTGCCGAGAGGAAGGATCGTCGAGATATTCGGGCCTGAATCGTCAGGTAAAACGACGCTGGCGCTGCACGTTATCGCAGAGGCGCAGAAGAAGGGCGGAGAGGCCGCGTTTATTGACGCCGAGCATGCGCTCGACCCGGTCTACGCTAAAAATTTAGGTGTGGATATCGATAATCTTATAGTGTCGCAGCCGGATACTGGAGAGCAGGCGCTCGAGATCACGGAAGCGCTCGTAAGGAGCGGAGCGATAGACGTTATCGTTATAGACTCCGTGGCGGCGCTCGTTCCGAAAGCTGAAATTGACGGCGAAATGGGCGACTCTCACGTAGGACTTCAGGCGAGACTTATGTCGCAGGCACTGAGAAAATTGTCCGGAATAATCAATAAATCAAAAACTATCGCTATCTTTATAAACCAGCTTCGTGAAAAAGTCGGTATAATGTTTGGAAATCCCGAAGTTACGACCGGCGGCCGCGCGCTTAAATTCTATTCGTCAGTGAGGCTGGATATCAGGCGTATCGAGGCTATTAAAGCGGAAGGGACCGTAGTCGGAAACAGGACCAGAGTAAAAGTTGTTAAGAATAAGGTCGCGCCTCCGTTCAGAGAGACTGAGTTCGATATTATTTACGGAGAAGGCATCTCACGCACCGGTTCCGTGCTGGATATCGCCGTAGAAAACGATATAGTGGTGAAGAGCGGTTCGTGGTTCGCATATAACGGCGCACGCATCGGTCAGGGCAGAGAAAACGCGAAGCAGTACCTTAAGGATAATCCTGCCGTTCTCGATGAGATCGAGGCTAACGTCAGGAATCTGATCAGCGAGAAGAACAAGAAAGCCACTGTTTTTAACGCTTCCGAGGCTGTTCCTTCCGCCGAAGCGATGGCTTCTTCGCTGACCCCTCCGCCGGCTGATATTCCCGGCGCTGTTCCGCCTCCGCCCGTACCGCCCGTGAGCAGAAGATGATCTGATCCGTATCTGTTTTTATTGTTGTAACTGATGTTAGACAGTATTATTGCGGCAGAAGTTAAAGACGGTGGCTGCGGGGATTACACCGTGCGTTTTCTCGCTTCCGGAGAGGTTTGTTTTCATGCTGATGAGGTGTGGGAATTCGGGCTCTACGAAGAAGGGAAAGCTATAGATCTTGACGGCGTTGTTACCACAATACTGGAAAAAAGAATGAGGCAGTACGTCCTGCCTTACTGTACGTATTGCCGCCGGACCGAAGCGCAGATCGTGCGCAGGATCAAGGATCATTTCTCTGATAAAAACGGTTATTCCGGCATCTGGGAGAGGTATATTGACGCCGCCGCGGATAATGTTATAGCGTATCTTAAAGAAGAAGGGTTTGCGGGTGACGCGGCGTATGCGGGAGCATTTTTCAAAAGCAGCAGAGAAAAAAACGTATCTTCCGCGATGCTTGTGCGTGAACTGGTGAACCGCGGGGTCGACAGGGACGTCGCGGAAAATGCCGCTAAAGAAGCAGAACGCGACGACGCTTCCGCCTGCAGAGCGGCGCTTGAAAAGAAATTGCGAACGAGACGCGCAGAGCCCGGGACTGACGGCACTTTATGCGAAAAAGACAAGGCTGCACTTATGCGCTTTCTGGCGTCAAGAGGTTTTGACACCGGCCTCATTTTTCGTACGATAGACGGATATGATTTCGGAAATAGTGAAGAAACGGAGTAGAAATATGGCTTTTTCCCCTGATAAAATAAAAACTGCTATAGTCTCGCTCGGATGTGCGAAAAACCTTGTGGATTCGGAACTGATGCTCGGAAAGCTTAGAGAGCGCGGGTTCGACACTGTCGCGGAGACTGAAGACGCTGACGTGATCATCGTCAATACGTGCGCTTTTATAGAAGAAGCCCGCGAGGAAGCGATCAATACGATACTTGAGCTTGCGGAGCTGAAAAAGGGAGAAAAAAGGAGGCTGCTCGTCGTAGCGGGATGTCTCGCACAGAGATATTCCGAAGAGATCAAAGCAGAGCTGCCGGAAGTTGACGCGATCGTAGGGATAAACAGCGTAAACGAAATTGCCGACGTAGTGGAGAAAGCCTGGAGCGAAGCGCCGGGAGAGGTCGAAGAAGCCCTTTCCGATAATTACGGAGCAAGCTACATGAACGGGCCGAGAGTGTTGTCAACGCCTGCCGGCAGCGCTTATCTGAAGATCGCGGAAGGGTGCGATAATCGCTGTTCTTTCTGCGCGATCCCTCTGATCCGCGGCAGGATGCGTTCGAGGACTCCTGAAGATATTGTGAGCGAAGCGAAGGAACTTGCGGCCGAAGGGGTGCGCGAGGTCAATATTATTGCCCAGGATACTACTAAGTACGGTAAAGATCTTTTCGGAGAGCCGCGCCTCTCGATGCTGCTTAAAAAACTTGAAAAGATCGACGGCCTGGAACTGATCCGTCTCCTGTATCTTTATCCGGATGAGATCGACGACGAACTTATTGATACTATAGCTTCTTCTAAAAAGATCGCTCACTACATCGATCTGCCGCTTCAGCACATAAGCGATACGCTTCTTAAGAAGATGAACAGAAGAGGCAATTCCGCTCAGGTGAAGAGCGTTATTTCAAAGCTGAAAGCGAAAATCCCGGATTGTATATTCCGCACGACGTTCATCGTAGGGTTCCCCGGCGAAACAGATGAGGATTTTGAGGAGCTGACCGCTTTTGTGAGGGAATATGACTTCGACCGCATCGGAGTTTTCAAATATTCTCCTGAAGAGGGGACGCCTGCGGCTAAAATGACCGGCCAGGTGCCGGAAAAAGTCAAGCAGGAGAGGTATGACATACTGTATTCGGTCGCGCAAAGAATTTCGCACCTGCAGAGCAACAAGCGCATCGGGCAGAAAGTGCGTGTTATCACCGAAGGCGTGAGTGAAGACGGCATTTTTTATTACGGCCGCTCATATGCGGAAGCGCCGGATTCGGACGGGAAGATCTTTTTTACTTCGGAAGAGCCTCTCAAAGAAGGGGATATCGTCGAAGTGAAATTACTTATTGCCGAAGATTATGATATGACCGGAAGCGCGACCGGAAGCGCGGCCGAAAACTGAAATGGCAACGACGGCAGGTCGGTGAATTGACATTTGCGGTGATCTGTGTATAATTTCCGCGTAATCTTATTTGGAGGTGAGTGCCTTGAATTTACCGAATAAACTGACTTTGGCACGAATGATTCTCGTATTTGTATTTGCTGTATTCGCGTTTCCGCTTAATCTGTTTCCCGGATGCGGGTGGATCGCGCTTGGTATATATATTATTGCTTCGTTGACGGATGCTCTCGACGGACATCTTGCCAGAAAAAACGGTCAGGTCACGGATTTCGGAAAATTTCTTGACCCTCTTGCCGATAAACTCCTGGTAAATACAGCGCTGATCTCGCTCATTCCTTTTATGTTTGTATATTACGGTGAACTGGCGCAGATCGTGCTGTGGGGGACGCTCATCAATCTTGCTCGGGAGTTTGCTGTTTCGGGTATCAGGATGCTCGCCGCCGGGAGCGGGAAAGTGATCGCAGCCGGGAAGCTCGGGAAGATCAAGATGGTCGTGCAGACTGTCGCGCTCGTTGTCCTGCTGACCGGAAGGGCGTCGCATGCATGCCTGTTCTCACAGATCTGCGTCATAGCGGGACTTGTGCTGTTAGGCATTGCCACGGTGCTGGCGGTGTGGTCCGGAATAGAATATATTGCCGGAAACAAGCATCTTATAAAGAATATGAAGTAATTCCGGAGCGCGTACCGTTAAGCGCCTGAGGCGGTGCTTAACGGGCCGGAAATATTATTTTCCGTTGCCATTCAAACGGTCTCTTGCGTTTTGGTACGGTTTTGTGGTATATTCTTATATGGTGACGGAGTTAACGCCACTGATTCGACTTGAAAGGAAGAAAAGAATGTTCGAAAGAGTTAAGAAAATAATAATGGTTCAGTTGGATGTCGACGACAGCCAGGTGACTTTGGATTCTTCTTTTGTTGATGACCTCGGCGCTGATTCACTGGATGTTGTTGAACTTATTATGGCTCTTGAGCAGGAGTTCAATATCGAGATTCCGGATGAGGACGCAGAAAAGATCATTACGGTTAATGATGCGGTCCAGTATGTGACCAATAACGTCAAATAATTTTAAAATAATAAGACATGCCCGATTTCGTTCGTGCTCAGAAACTTTTAAGATACAGCTTCAGTGACGTATCGCTGCTCGAAAGAGCGCTTACGCATACGTCGTACGCTAATGAGCACAGTGAAAGGGGACATTGGGACAGCAACCAGCGGCTGGAATTTCTCGGCGATTCTGTACTCGGCTTGGTAATAAGCACGTATATGTATGAGAATTACCCGGGAATGGCAGAAGGGGAGCTGTCCCGTTTTCGTTCCAGTATCGTATGTGAGGAGACGCTTTATGAAGTTGCTTCCGCTTTTTGTCTTGGCGAATTTATGCTTTTCGGGCGGGGAGAGATATTGACCGGGGGGAACCGGAAGATCTCTGTCCTGGCAGATTGCGTCGAATCTGTGATCGCGGCTGTTTATCTTGACTCCGGGTTTGAAAGTGCCCGTCAGTTTGTGCTCGGTAATCTCGGGTTTCGCAGGCGCATCGATTCGGCTGGTTCCGGCTTTGCTTTTTCAGATCACAAATCTGCGCTTCAGGAGTTTTTTCACGACCCGGCAGTCCAGATCTCTTATTCGATCACAGGACGCGGCGGGCCCGATCACGATCCGTTTTTTGAGGCGGAAGTCAGCGTGTCCAGAAACGGTGCTCACGTATGTTCGGCCTGCGGAAAAGGCGGGAGCAAAAAAGCGGCGGAGCAGGATGCTGCCGGAAAAGCGCTCGCGGAACTGAACGCTTCCGGTAATAAACAGAAATAAATACATATCGCCCGACTGATCAATATTACCGGTTATTACCGGATATTTCCGAAAATTTCCCGAACTTTTCCCGGGAAATTTTTGATTTACAGACAGCTTTTTTGTATGATTCACTTCGTAAAGAGGTGATATTATGCGATTCAGAATATTCAGAAGAATCATTTACGTGCCGAAAGGCGTGTTGATAATTGCGGGTGTGCTTGCCGCGGCTGCGATTATTGTTGTAATCAATCTTACGGACAGAAAAGCACTTCCTGAGATGGAGCGGGGAACGGGATCTGATGAGAAAAGCGTCGAAGAGATCGTCGTAACGCCTGTAAACGGAAGCGAAATAATTGACAACGGCTCTGATGCGGCGGATGCAACTGATCGGGGAAGCGAGCCGTCAACGCCTGCGCCAACGGTCGATACAAGAATGGCCGTACATATAACAGGCGCCGTTGTCAACGAAGGCGTTTACCGCCTTGAGCCCGGGTCGATCGTAGAGGACGCGGTCCTGCTTTGCGGCGGACTTCTGCCGGAAGCTGATACGTATTGCATCAATCTGGCCATGAAGGTCAACGACGGCATGCGGATCCATATTCCGTTTACGTTCAGTGAGGACAAAAGGTGGCTGCTCGACGTCGGCTATGCCAGTTATCAGGGTTCGTCCGCGTCTTCCGGGGCAGATGAGAACGGCGGCAATAAGCTGGTCAACATCAATACGGCTTCGGTCAATGAGCTTATTACGTTGAGCGGTATCGGCGAGAGTACCGCGCGGGAGATCATTTCTTTCCGTGAGGAGCACGGCCGCTTCGAAACGATAGAAGATATTATGAACGTGCCCGGAATCAAAGACGCCAAGTTCAACCGCATAAAGAAATATATTACAGTATAAAATACTAAAGCACTCAGCTCCACATTAAGACGCCGGAAACGGCGTCTCTTTTTTTGCGCTAAAGCCGAAGGGGCGAACGGGGTGCAGGGCGGGGCAAGGCGAACGGGGGACAGAGACCG
>JAGCTF010000059.1 GCA_017963755.1 Clostridia bacterium
GGTCCCTTCGACCGGGTTCATTACCGCACTGTACGCCTTGCGCACGCCTGCATGAAAAGCGCGGGCAAGATTGTCCCTGTCCGCCTGTTCAAGATCCGCGAGTCCTTCGGCCAGGCCGCTAAAAAACTGGGACAATATAACTCCCGAATTTCCTCTCGCGCACATGACCATCCCGTCCGCAGCCGTTTTCGCAGCGGCACCGACGTCCTGCTCCGCCTTTTCCGGGTCGTCAACGCCCCCGAGCAGCGTCAGCAGCATATTGCTGCCCGTATCGCCGTCAGGAATAGGGAAAACGTTAAGGTCGTTGACCTCGTCCTCGTGCTTTTTCAGGTTTGCGGCTCCCGAGCGGAGCATTACGGCAAAATCCGTACCGTTGATCGTTGATATTGACATGGTGGAGTTCCTTTTTGAGTAAAGCGTTTACGTTAGTGAATTTTTTACCGGCTTTCCGACGCCGAAAACGGATACCGCGTCAGGCCCGACTGAAGCGCCGATGATCGGTCCCATCATAAGTGCGATGATCTCCGAACCCGGAAATTCGGCGCGGATCAGTTCCTTCAGCGCGTCAAGTTCGGTCTGCGCACAATCGGCGTGGGCAATATAGATCGGCTGCGCTGCATTGCCGTCCGCACCCGTATCCATTGCCGCCTTCAGCAGCGAAACGATCGTTTTAAACGACGTCAATCTGCCCTTGACCTTCATCACCGGCGCCTGTTCGCCCTCGGTGTTGGCAATGATGATCGGCTTCACGCCCATCAGATTTCCGAAGAACGCCGCCGTCGCCTTGACCCTGCCCGCGCGTTTGAGGTAATCGAGCGAATGAACGGTAAGGAATTCGTGCGTAGTGCGGATAAGTTCGCGTACGCCCTCCTCAACTTCATCGATCGCTTTGCCTTCGGCGGCAAGCTTCGCCGCTCCGATCGCGATCATTCCCTCTCCGACGCTCGCGTGCAGGCTGTCAACGCATCTGATCTGTGCGTCCGGATATTCTTTTTTCAATTCTTCGGCGTGTTTCTGCGCCGTAAAAATGGAACTCGTCTGCTTGTTTGAGCATGAGATGTACATCACGTCTTCGCCCTTGTCCAGGTATTTGCGGAAAACACGGTCAAACTCCTCTACCGGCACCTGTGTCGTAGTGATCCTGTCACCGCTGCGGATTATATCGTAAAATTTATGCGCTTCTTCCGCGCTCCAGGATAAGTCTGCAACTTTTACGTCGCCGTTATAGACCGTATTCATCCTTCCGTAGTCGATTCCGTATTTTTCCATCAGTTCCGGCGTCAGGTCGGAGCATGAATCTGTGATTATTCTGACTGGTCTCATCTTACGCGATCCTCCTTAGTGAAACGGCCTGCGCGCGTCTTACGTCCTTCGCTGCCGATCACACATTTTGCATTATAAAGCAGTTTTCTAAACTGAATCTAAACAGCAGAAAAAACAGTAACAAACGTCAAAAATCTGTTGCGCAAAAAGGCGATACGGTGGTATAATCCTGATGAAAAAACATCCGGAGGTTTTTGTCATATGAGTCCAGACAGAGCACCGTTCTCAGATCTTACCCATCAGGTTGGCCCCATAGGCCTTATTGCAATGGAAAGCTGCCGCGACCTCGGCGCAAGAGTTGATAAACATCTCATAGCTTTCCACGAAGAACAAACCGGCGTAAACCCGGGATCATTCCTCATCAAAAGCCGTTGTCCCCGCTTCAGCAACGGAGAAGCGAAAGGCATTCTCGACGAGTCCGTGCGCGGAAAAGACATTTACATTCTTGTCGACGTCGGAAATTACAGTCTTACGTATAACATTATGGGCATCCAGAACCATATGTCCCCGGACGACCACTACGCGGACCTCAAGCGCGTTATCTCGGCGATCGGCGGTAAGGCCAAGCGCATCAACGTGATAATGCCGTTCCTGTACGGAGGCCGTCAGCACAAGCGTGCGGCGCGCGAGTCTCTTGACTGCGCGAGCGCAATGATCGAACTCCAGAATCTCGGAGTCACCAACATCATCACGTTTGACGCTCACGATTCGAGAGTGTCGAACGCCATCCCGCTCACCGGATTCGAAGACGTACACCCCTACTACCAGCTCATGAAGTCGATCCTCCGCGAAATTCCCGACATTCAGGTGGATAAAGAGCACCTGATGATGATAAGCCCGGACGAAGGCGGAATACACAGAAACCTCTACTACTCGACGCTCTTCGGACTTGACCTCGGAATATTCGTAAAACGCCGCGACTACAGCCGCATCGTAAACGGCAGAAACCCGATCGTTGCCCATGAATTCATCGGCTCCTCCGTTAAAGGAAAAGACGTGCTGATCATGGACGATATGCTGTCATCCGGCGACTCGATACTTGACATCGCGCGTGAACTTAAACGCCGCAAGGCCGGCCGCGTTTTCGCTGCAGTAACGTTCGCTTTGTTCACCGACGGTATTAAAGAATTTGATAAATATTATAAGAAGGGGCTCATCGATAAAATATTTGCCACAAACCTCACCTACCGCCGCCCTGAACTCGCCGAAACGCCCTGGTTCGTTGAAGTCAGCATGTCGAAATATATCGCCAAACTCGTTGACGCGCTTAATTACGACGAATCCATCAGCGTACTGCTTGACCCGCAGCAGCGCATAATGAATCTGCTCGAGCGTCATAACCGCGGCGAGAAGATCTGAAGCCCGCACCGAACGCGTATTTAAGTTCGCGGAAACAGTAAACAGCAAAACAAAAACGGAGGCACCGCTAAAGTGCCTCCTCTTTTTGTATGATCAATAGATGTCTGCCTTCAGCGGTCAATGCCCAGCGCCTTGCCCTCGTACATCCAGTCGTTCCACTTGAAATTTTTCCAGATGTTGTAATGGA
>JAGCTF010000060.1 GCA_017963755.1 Clostridia bacterium
TCCGGAAGAACTTATGGCCTCTCCCCTTCTGCGCGCCGAAATACTGGAGATAGCAGAAGGCGGGAACCGCATTGTGCGCTTTAACTTTAACGGAGCGTTCGAAGAAATACTTGACCGCGTGGGTGTCGTACCTCTTCCGCCGTACATTAAAGAGAAGCTCGATGATCCGGAACGCTATCAGACTGTTTATTCGCGCGAGAACGGGTCCGCCGCGGCTCCTACGGCCGGACTGCATTTCACGAACGAACTGCTGGACGAATTGCGGGCAAAAGGAGTTAAAACTGTTTTCGTCACGCTGCACGTCGGTCTGGGCACTTTCCGTCCGGTAAAAGAGGACAATATCGAAGATCATCTTATGCACTCAGAATATTACGAAGTCACGTCCGAAGCAGCGGAGGCGGTCAACGAAGCGAAGGCGGAAGGCAGGCGTGTTATTGCCGTCGGAACTACTTCATGCCGCGTTCTCGAAACCGCCTCGGACGCTCGGGGGATCATGCACGCCGGTTCGGGCTGGACGGACATATATATCTATCCGGGATACAGATTCAAAATACTTGACGCGCTGATCACGAATTTCCACCTGCCCGAATCCACGCTGCTCATGCTCGTAAGCAGCCTCGCAGGGCGCGAAAACATATTAAAAGCGTATCAGCACGCCATTGACGAACGGTACAGATTTTTCTCGTTCGGAGACGCAATGTTTATAAAATAAGCCGCAAGGAGGCCTGTATGGCAGCAGTAACGTACGAACTGAAAAAGATATGCAAACAATCCGGCGCGAGGCTCGGAGTTCTGCATACGCCGCACGGCGATATCGAGACTCCGACGTTTATGCCCGTCGGTACGCAGGCGTCCGTAAAAGGCATCTCGCCGGGCGAACTCAGAGAACTCGACGCGCGGATAATATTGTCCAACACGTATCATCTGTATCTGCGCCCGGGCCACGAACTTGTCCGCGAGGCAGGCGGCCTTCACAAATTTATGAACTGGGACCGCGCGATACTAACCGACAGCGGAGGCTTCCAGATATTCTCCCTCAGTTCGCTGCGTAAGATAACAGAGGAAGGCGTTTATTTCAATTCTCATCTCGACGGTTCCAAACATTTCATATCTCCCGAGATAGCCATGGAGATCGAGAACGCTCTCGGCGCAGACGTGATAATGGCGTTCGATGAATGCGCCCCCTACCCCTCGTCTTATGAATACACGAAAAAATCGATGTACATGACGACACGCTGGGCGGAGCGCTGCCTGAAGGCGCACACGGATACGGAGCGTCAATCACTGTTCGGGATCGTTCAGGGCGGCATGTATGCGGATCTGCGCAAAATATCCGCACAGGATCTGGTGTCAATGGATTTCCCGGGTTACGCGATAGGCGGGCTCAGCGTAGGAGAACCTGCGCCTTTAATGTACGAGATTCTCGAAGAGACCGTCCCGCTCCTGCCGGACAATAAAGCGCGCTACCTCATGGGCGTAGGAACTCCGGATTATCTCATCGAGGGCGCCATTCGCGGCATCGACATGTTCGACTGCGTGCTTCCTACGAGGATCGGCCGCAACGGAACGTGTATGACGACGCACGGAAAAGTAATTGTCCGCGACGCAAAATACGCCCGCGATTTCACTCCCGTTGACCCGGACTGCGGGTGCATGGCCTGCCGCGACCACACGAGAGCATACATCCGCCACCTCATAAAAGCGGGCGAAATGTACGGCCTCAGGCTCACAACGCTTCACAATCTTTATTTCCTCATCGACTTGATGAAACAGGTTAGATATGCTATACTTAATGACAGCCTGCTCGACTTCAGGCGTGAATTTTACGAAAAATATTATAACGGAAAGCTGCCCGACGGGGTGCGATTATAATTTTCGTTATTATAACAGGAGGATATCATGAATAATATCAGCAAAAAATTACTGAAGCTCTCTCTCGGACTCGGCACTTTCGCCATGGCATCACTTCCCGGACTCAGCGTCTTTGCTGACGGAGAAGCGGACGGAGCTTCGACTAATACACAGCCGCAGGGCAGCGGATGGCCCATGTGGATCATTCTGATCATTTACGTCGCAGTATTCGTGCTCATCGGCTATTTCCTGATCTTCAGACCGCAGAAAAAGCGTAAAAAAGAAGAAGAAGCAATGCGCGCCAGCCTTACGCTCGGATCTGAAGTAACGACCATCGGCGGTATCACCGGAAAAGTGGTAAGCATCAAAGACGATAACGTAACGATCGAGACCTCGCTCGACCGCACCCTCTTCGAAGTAAAGAACTGGGCGATCAGAGAGATCAAAAAACTCGAGACGGACGACGATAAAAAATAATAAATAATCAATATTAAGAATTGGCGGATTTGAGCTGAGAAGCGAGGATCCGCTTTATTTCAACCGGAACGGAAGGTGCCTTAAAATGTCAGTATCACCCACAGACAAATTAAATCTTGCTTTCATAGGCTTCGGCCAGAGAGCTCCCTGGCTCATCGGCATGGTCCTCGACACGATGCCTGACGTAAATATCACCGCAGTTTGCGACGTATACCCCGACAGAGCGGAAGGCGCCGCCGCGATGGTAGAATCGAAACGCGGGGTCAGACCGTTCTCCACGTGCGAATATACAGACATTCTCACGCGCAAAGACGTTGACTGCATCGTAGTTTCATCATCGTGGCACACGCACATACCCATTTGCATTGACGCCATGAACGCCGGAATACCGGTCGCGAGCGAAGTCGGAGGAGCGTACGACATCCAGCAGTGCTGGGATCTTGTCCACACGCACGAAAAGACTAAAGTGCCTGTTATGCTGCTGGAAAACTGCTGCTACGGGCGCGAAGAAATGACGATACTGAATATGGTGAAACAGGGCATCTTCGGAGAGCTTGTACACGCGGAAGGCGGATATCAGCACGATCTGCGCGATGAAGTAGCGCTCGGCCACGAAATACGTCACTACAGGCTTGACGAATACATGCACAGAAACGGCGAGATCTACCCCACTCACGAACTCGGCCCGATAGCCAAATGGCTCGACATCAACAGGGGCAACAGAATGCTCACGCTTACGTCTATGGCTTCAAAGGCGCGCGGTCTTAATGCGTGGATCAATGACAAGCGCGGCCCGGATTTTGAAAACGCCTCTTTCCATTTCACGCAGGGCGACGTCGTAACGACTATGATCAAATGTGCACGCGGCGAGACGATAGTTCTCACTCACGACACCACTCTCCCCCGCCCGTATTCGCGCGGCGGCAGGCTTCAGGGCACGAAAGGCATATGGTCGGAGGACAAACACGGAGTCAATATTGACGGGCGCACTGTGTCAACGACGTGGGCGCATAACTGGGATGATCTGGAGAAGTATTACGATGAGTTCGAGCCGCAGCTCTGGAAAGATTACCGCGCCAACGGCGTTGTCGCCGGACACGACGGTATCGACTATCTCGTATTCAGCGCGCTGATCCACAGTCTGAGAAACGGGCTTCCGATGCCTATTGACGTATACGACATGGCATCATGGATGGCCGTGACCGCACTCTCAGAGCAGTCGATCGCGATGGGCAGCCAGCCTGTTCCCGTGCCCGATTTCACGTGCGGAAAATGGATCCGCCGCGGTCCGGACAAGAGCAGCGCTTACAGCCTGTGACCGAGCTCCGATAATGCGTTAAATTCAAAATACGAATGCAGTATCCGGGATCATGAACCTGCGCCCGGGACAATAAACGGAAATACTCCCGGAACTGCACTGATATCTGCGGCGCCGAAACGTTCGATCTCTCCGTCGATGCATATCTCAGTCCCTCCGGCAGCTTCAAACCTTACCCCGGAACATTTTCTGAAATACAGGATCTTATCAGCAAGCTCCGTACCGAGGAGCTTGCCTTTTTTATATTTCCCGACCATAGAGATAAATTTCAGGCGGCCGAGTGGATTTACGAGAATAACGTCCAGAAGCCCGTCGTTTATGCTCGACTCAGACGCCGCATAGAAACCGCCCCCGCAGTATGCGCCGTTCGCGCAAAGCGCCAGCAGGAATTTCCCTTCCCTCACTTCCCCGTCGTCGAAAGTAACTTTCAGGCGGGTATGCGGAAGCTTGATGAGCGTAAGCGCGACACCAATCGGATAAGCGAAAGTTTTATTAATAAACGGCTTCCCGCGCAAACTATTGACCTTAACAACGGTCTGGCAGTCAAAGCCGATATTGAACATATTCGCGCCGAAATCATAGACAACGCCTGCAGCGTCCGGATCATTGTCAGCAGGAGTCTTTACGTAGCGCATAAGGTCAACGAACTGCACGCTTCCGGCAAGCTGACGCTCTACGTCCAGAAAATCTTTTTCAGTGCCGAAATTGCGCAAAAAATCATTGCCCGTACCGACAGGCAGCACACCTACCGCAACTTTTCCGTGCCTGAGCTCCTCAGGAAGCTTCATAAAGGCGTTCGCGGACTCGAGCACAGTCCCGTCACCGCCGGCAAAATAAAAACGCAGCAGAGGCATTTTCTCCGTATCCCCGGAACACGCGGAAAGCTGCTCCGACGCCGTCCGAAGCATAAAATCACCGCCGTCGCCTGCGCATGAGGTCTCATAAAGCGTATATTCCGCTCCGCGCGCCTTGCAGCCCGAAGATATACTGTTAAGCAGCTTTTTCTGCTCGCGTCTGGTACCCGCGTTCGGATTAACAATAAAGTAATAGTTTACTGGTAAATGCTCCATACGTATCCTCCGGAACTCATTGTAGAACGGACGGCCGGAACATACGGTAGAACACTGATGTTCCTGCGCGGTATTGAACCGCATAATGTGTCTTCACGTTTGATAAAATTATAACATAATTCGGAAATAATTGACAATACCGCATTCATTTTGCTAAAATGATAACGCAATAAAACCGGGAAGCGCACAGGCTCATAAGATGCCTGAAAAACACCGGCGATAATCACCAACAGCCTGCTTACGAAAGGATCGTGTTGAAAATGGCAGATAAAAATAAAATCACTCTCAGCATTGGCGGAAAAAATTATACGCTCGTACATGATGAGACGGACGATTATATGAAGCGTATCGAGCATTATCTGAATACCAAACTCGAGACCGCCGGAAAAGCAGGTATTCAGCTCGGCGAGCAGACGGCGCTTGTAATGGCCTCCATCTCGGTGATCGACGAACTGTTCAAGACCCAGAAAAACTTTAACACGCTTAAGAACGAGATAAAGCGTATTATGGACGAATACGACAAACTCAAGGCCGAGAAGCTTCTGCTCGAGGAAACGCTCTCCGATGCGGATAAAAAGATAGAATCGCTCTCTTCCCAGCTGATAGAACGCCAGTAAAAAGGCTGAATAACTGGCCGGATTTGGCAGAATGACTACCGATATTTTAAGAAGACCTATATTAAAAAAGCCAGAGGGCTCCGGCGCACACAGCGTGCCGGAGCTTTTATCGCCTGCCGGGGACCCGGAATGCGCCAGAGCCGCGATCAATGCCGGAGCTGACGCTGTTTATCTCGGCCTTAAAGAAGGCAGCGCAAGGGCAGCTGCCGGTAATTTCACTTTTGACGAATTAAGGGACGTGTGCGAGTACGCTCATTTAAGAGGAGCGAAAGTTTACGTTGCTGTCAATACGCTGCCGTTCGGAGGAGAAGAGGCAATGCGTTTCGCGGCAAATGCCCAAAAAGCCGCCTCAGAGGGCGCTGACGGCGTGATCGTTCAGGATGCAGGTTTACTTGCCCTGCTCGCCGAAATGCGGGATTTGGGGCAATTTCCGCCGTTTTTTCGCATTCACGCAAGCACGCAGGCAGCGATAGCGAATATTGCCGGCATTAAGACCGCCAAAGCGCTCGGGATCGACCGCGTAATACTCCCGCGCGAACTTGACCTTGAAGAAATCGCCGCGTTAAGAGCCGCCTCAGACATCGAACTCGAAATATTTGTCCACGGCGCCATGTGCATGTGTTTTTCCGGAAACTGCCTGCTCAGCAGTTTCATAGGAGGCAGAAGCGGAAACCGCGGAAGCTGCGCCCAGCCCTGCCGTATGAAATACTCGGTCGGATCAACGTCCGGCGCAGTCAACGGCAAAACGTCAGACTACCCCCTCTCCCCCGACGACCTTTGCGCACTGCCTTTCCTTGACAGAGTATGCGCCTCCGGAGTTTCGTCGATCAAGATAGAAGGGCGTCTCAAGTCGCCCGATTACACCGCTCTTACGACGCGCATATACCGCGAAGCACTCGATTCGATATCCGAAGGGCGCTTCGGGGAATTCTGTGGGAGCGAACTCGGCGACGCGCTTCGCTGCCTGAGAATATTGTTTACCCGTTCCGGCGGAGGTCCGGGCTTCCTGCTCGGCAACACAGGCCGTAAACATCTGACCGAATCCGGACCGGGACGCACGGGCGCGTTCATAGGCGAAACGGACTTTATCCGTACTGCACCTGCGCCTTCCGGCTCGCCGGAGAATCTTAAATTCTTCACTTTCAAAATAAAAAGAGCGGACGGCGGAACAGGACCTGAATTGTCACCGGGCGACGGTGTGACAATAATTGACGAGCGTGGCTATGCGGCGGCAGGCGGAACTGTAAACCGCACCGGCAGCAACGTCGGCACCGGCAGCACCGCCGAAATACTCGTGTGCGGAAATATCGAGCGCGGATACGCAGGCGCGGCTGCTCATTTTCGCGTTTTCCAGACCGCGGATGCCGCACTTAATAAAGCGATACGCGAACTTACGTTGAATGAATCCGGAAACGTCCGTATACCGGTCGAATTCGATTTCAAAGCGGCACCCGGAGAACAGGCTTATCTGAACGCTTACGTACCCGGATGCGGCGTGTGCGTGAGCGTGAATTCCGGCGCTCCCGTCAGCGAAGCCGTATCTATGCCCGTAGATGCCGGCAATATTACACGCCTGCTTTCAAAGCTGAGCGGCACGCTTTACTACGCATCCGCAATACGTACTGATATCCGCGGCAACATTTTCATGCCTGTTTCCGCCGTAAATTCTTTGCGCCGGAAGGCCGCGGACGAACTTACAGCCGCACTCAAAAAGTCGTTTGCCGCAAAACGCAGCTTCCCCGCAGTCCCCTCCTCCATTCCGAAACCTTCCGCAATCTCCCTCCGCGGTTTTTCACGTAAAGAGCCTAAAGCGCGCATCATGAAAATGCTCGCCGGGGGCAATAAACAGCTGAAATCGCGCTACTTCTTTGACGCGCGCGACTATATATCAAACAGCACTTATGACGATTCTGAATGCGCGCTCGTATACGTTCCTTTCGATACGTGGAAAAAAGAGGCACTGCTTAAAGAAGTATTTGACAAAGCACGTAAAGAAGGCTGCATGGTCATCGCTTCGCTGCCGCTTCTTCCTTTTCACAGGGACAGGCCGGAGTTTAAGGAAGAGCTTGCGTTTGTTATAAAGAGCGCGGACGGCCTGCAGTTTACTAATTTAGGTGATTTCAGCCTGACAGAGCTTATTCCTGATCAGGCCGCTGACGAACTGATAATATGCGCCGATCATTCTCTTAACACTTCGTATCCATACGCACTCTGCACTCTCGCCGGGATGGGTGCCGATATCATCACGCTCTCCCCCGAATACCCAGACGTTTCACTCGCCGGGAATGCTCCGGAAGGGGTCCTCACGGAAATTGCCTGCGGGCCTGTCGCGCTCATGCGGATGAGGCACTGCGTCATAGGACACGGAGAAAAGAATTGCCGCCGGTGCGAAGAAGTAGACCATTTGTTTAGATTGACCGACACGTCCGGCGAAAAGTATGATATACTGACGTTGCCGGATACGGTCAATAGCCTCGCGGGCCCTGCGGCAGGTTCAGGGGCGGTCAATTACGGCAGAAGATATTGTGAGAACGTGATATTGTCCACGAAAGAATTTACGCCTTTCGCATATAACGCCCACGGAGCGGAAGAGCCTGCGGAAGCAGATAAAATTGCCCACGGCAATTGCGCAAGCGAAAGGATCATACTGCGAACCCAGATCGGGCCGGGAAAGTACAGGAGTTGACAGCTATGCGCGAAAAAGTTGAAGTTTTTGTAGAAAAATGCAGAGATACGGCGATACTGCCGCGGTACGCACACGAAGATGACGCAGGCATGGATATCTACGCCGCTGAAAAAGTTACTATCGCCCCTGGGAAAACGGCTCTCGTTCCCACAGGGCTCAAGATGGCGATACCTGACGGTTTCGAACTTCAGGTCAGACCTAGAAGCGGTCTTTCGCTCAAGACTCCCCTGCGAGTACCTAATTCTCCGGGAACGATAGACTCCGGCTACCGCGACGAGATATGCGTTATAGTATGGAACTCGTCGGATTCGGAAGAGATAGTCGTAGATCAGGGCGACCGCATCGCGCAGTTCGTACTTTCGCGCGTACCGATGGCCGTGTTCACCGAAGTAAAAAGCGCCGCGGACATAGGCATGGACCGCGGAGGCGGATTCGGTTCGAGCGGCGTCAATGACGTTCAGAAGAAACCCTCCGGATCAAAGTCTAAAAAAGCCGTCAGGAGTGAGAAGAAATGACAGAATTTGCCATCGGACAGGATTCGCACGCATTTGAGAAAAAATACGATCCGTCAAAGCCCCTGACGCTGGGAGGCTACGTGATCCCGGGCGCAGGGCTCACTTTGAAAGCCAACAGTGACGGTGACGTGATACTTCACGCCATTACAAATGCCGTTTCGGGTATTACGTGTAAAAATATACTCGGAGCCGCAGCAGATGAATTGTGCAAAAGCGGGGTCACCGATTCGGCGGAATACCTTGCGCTCGCCCTGCAGGATCTTAAAGCATCCGGCCGCGAGCTTGTCAGGATCTCGCTTTCGGTCGAAGCCAAAAAGCCAAAGCTCGCTCCGCATATTGAGAACATACGTTCCTCGATTGCGTCTATAACGCATTTAGCTCCCGAATCAGTCGGCATTACCGCCACAAGCGGAGAAGGCCTCTCCGCGTTCGGGAGAGGCCTTGGCATCCAGGTGTTCTGCGCCGTTACGGTTTCAGGGCGCTGAAAGTCGTTATTCTTCTTCCTCGGGCTCTTCGCTCTCGAAAGTGAGATATTCGGTTACTGCCTGTTCGACCAATTCGCCGCTCACGTCTTTAAGTTCGAGAGATTTATCGCTTATATACTGTTTTATGCGGCGTTCGTACTCTTCGTTTTTATAGGCTGTCCCAACCGCGGTCTTAAGCGTATCGAGCGTGATATCTGTGCTCCCGGTCTCCCCTGTGAGCCCGTCGAGCGTAAGTATTCCTACCACGTACATTATTTCAATACCGTCTTCGGTCTCGAACGTCTTCAGCGTATCAAGACCGATGGACGAGGCAGAAGCTATCCACGCGTTGATCTCGTCAGTATACGCACTTGACGCCGGGCTCCTGTTAATTATCCCTCCGGAAATCGTCGCGTCTTCCGCGGCGGAATATGCGCGGACGATAGCTTCAGGCGAATCGCCGTCAACGACCATTTTATTGACCAGCACCGCTGCCTGATCTTTTACAGTCTGCTTTTCAGTGTCGGAGATCGTGCCGTCGCTGTCTTCGTCGTTAAAAGGCAGATAAATATGGCGTATTCCTATAGTTCTGTATACGTCCTCGTGCTCCTGATAATAGTTCTTTAACGTTTCATCCGGAACTTCCATCGCAGCCATCTGTTCTTCTGCATATTCAGAAAGGAACGTCTGCATCTCGTTGAAATACTTGTAGTCATTCACGTTCATTCCGGTAACGTATTTCATATATTCGTCGCGCGTCTTAACTCCGTAATGCTCGCCGGCGTAAGTCAGATAATAATCGACGTACTCATCTATCTCGTCGTTCATCTGCTGAATTTTCTCTTCGGTAAACGGTTCTTTGTTCTCGAGCGCCATACTGTATGCAGCTCTGAACTGAAGAAGCTGTTCGAGGGTGCGTTCTTTGATCTTATCGAGATACGTCATATCCGTATCTTTATATTTGCCGTCAAGGAACGACTTCAGATATTCAAAGCGCTGCGCTTCGGTAAGATCGTCCTCAAACGTAAGGTCTTCGCCGACAATATCGTTTACAGATGTTCCAAACAGATATACCAGTTCGGGATACAGCACTTTCTGGTCTCCGACCGTTGCCACGACAGAATCGTTAAGCGGAGCGTCATTGTATACCGGTTTAGGCGTAGCGGTCACAACTTCGGTGGGCTCCGGTTCTTCGGTATCGTCAAACGTCATCGTGCAGAACATCACCGCAAATTTTTCGGCCTGAGCGCGGTCAAGTTTTTTCAGTGCATATTTGTCCTGCGTCTTGAGCTCGTCAAGTTCATTTTCGATCTGTTTCGCTCTCCAGCCCGCATCGACGTTCTTACGCACATCTTCATCATCGTACCCTTTTATTCCCGTGCAGACCATAAGATGATAGCCGTACTCGGTCTCGACGATCTCGGGGATCTCGGTAACTTCTGTCTGCGATATTGCCCAGTCCTCGAAAGGCTTGACGAATCCGCTGTTCTTAACGACGTCGTAATATCCGTCGTTGGTCTCAAGACCGTTGTCCTCGGACAGCGCAACGACTTCATCGAACGTCATCGTGCCGTTCTTTACGGCTTCAACGTAGCCTTCGGCTTCCTTCAGCACGTCGGCTTTTTCCGCATCTGACATTTCCTGGGTCAGCAGCAGGCTGTGCCTTACGGTTATGATTTTGTAGCTGCTCTCGTCAGCTTTATAAAATTGCTCGAGTTCTTCTTCGGAAGGCGTCATGCCGGATTCCCAGTCGATATTATACTTCTCTACTGCCTCGGTCCTCGGGAAAATGTCAAGATAATCCGAAAGCGGCATGCCGAAGCGCTGGAGCGCGATCATTTCCAGCGTATAACCGTAATACTGGATGTAATACGCGTAGTTGCTCTCGAGTTCCGTTTTAAGCTCTTCGCCCCTTTTCTTCAGATCGGCGTCCGAAGGCCATCCGTCTTTTTCGCGGGCAAGGCTTTCGTTGACAAGGTATTTATGCGCATATTCGAGCGTATCGTCGATCATCACGTCAAAATAGCTCTTTCCATCGCCGTTGTTTGTTTCCTTCAGCACGGTGACAAATTCTTCAGTGCCAAACTTGTCGAACGGAACGTTGCCTTCCAGGTATATGTCTTCGGCCGTAAAGTTGAACGCGTATCCGAATATCGGGCGGGTAAGCTTGATCCCGTTTACCGTTCCGGCAAAGTCTCCGCCGCTGTTTTTGTTCTTGTTGCATGCAGCGCAGAAGCATAATACCATTGCCAGTACGGCAGCGCATAAAACAACTAATTTTTTCTTCATAACTGTTTCTCCTTGTAAGATATGCTCCGCCCGGGTGCGGAACATAAGGTATATCATTCGCTCAGCAGTTCGTACATTCCGCCGGCGTCTTCTTTTCTCACGTTCTCATTGACCTTAAGCACTTTAAAGCAGGTCTTTCCGGAGCCGAAACCCACTTCGACCACGTCGCCGACCTTGACCTCCGCGCTCGCTTTGGCCGGTCTGCCGTTTATAGTGACCCTCCCCGCGTCGCACGCTTCATTGGCCACGGTCCGCCTTTTTATAACTCTTGAAACTTTCAAAAACTTATCTATCCGCATAAATGATCTCCTTGTCAACAAATCTGCGCAGCGCCATCTCCGGATCCAGCCCTTTTGCTTCTGCGTTTCGTACGATCCCGTACAGCATTTTCCCGAGCTCTTCTTCTGTTTCAGGTACGTCCGGGGCGCTCATGGCAGCGTTCTTTTCCGCTTTGTCGATGCTTTCCGGTACCGGGTCGTCCTGTGCGTTCTCCGCCGCCAGGATCCTGGCTTTTCTTATCTTGGAAGCGGCCTTATACGCCTTGTAGAGCGCCGGAAAGTTTTTCGGAATATCGCGCAGCTTCTGATCGAGCGAATCGAAGCCCTTCTCTTTCGTCTTGCGTTTTTCCCAGTTCTCAAGCGCCTCTGCCGCATTCGCCGCCGTGTCGGAACCGAATACGTGCGTGTGGCGGAACAGCATCTTTCTGGCGCACGCGTCAGTCACGTCGTCAAATCCGAAGCAGCCTTCTTCTTCGGCAATTATACAGTGAAAGACCACCTGAAGCAGCACGTCGCCGAGCTCTTCCACGGCTTTTGCGTCATCCGCCTTTTCGATCGCGTCAACAAGTTCGTACGCTTCTTCGAGCATCGGCGTTATAAGCGTGCGGTGAGTCTGGACACGATCCCACGGGCAGCCGTCCGGAGACCTCAGGAGCCTGATTATTTCATAAAGGTCCTGAAACTTATATTTCCCGTCTTCAGGCACGTAGTCATACTTTATCATCGTTTTTACCTCCGGCGGACTTGCAAAGCGCATTGCCGCATGGGTATAATACCACAAGTGAGAGTCAATTCTCAACTTATCATTGTCATTATATATGACCGGAGATAAACAATCATGTCAAAAATAAGGCATTTTATGGAAGAGGCGCTGGAGGAGGCGCGGATGAGCCTGCCGGACGACGTGCCGGTCGGTGCGGTAATTGTCCGCGACGGGAAAGTCATTGCCCGCGCTCATAATATGAGGGAGAAACTGCACTCGCCTTCGGGGCACGCTGAAATTATTGCCGCGGAAGCGGCCGCAAAAGTTCTGGGCGACTGGCGCCTGCAGGATTGCGATATGTACGTGACGCTCGAGCCCTGCCCTATGTGCGCAGGTCTGCTAAGAAGTGCCCGTTTACGCAATCTGTATTTCGGAGCGTACGATCCCGAAGCCGGAGCGGCCGGTTCGGCGATGAATCTGCTGAGCCCGGCGGTCAACGTGTTTCCGCTGATACTTGCGGACGAAGCGGAAGCGCTGCTGAAAAACTTGTTTGAAAATATGCGAAATAAAAGCCGTAAAGAGGGAGAATGAAATTATGATCGGAATAATCGGAGCGATGAGCGTGGAAGTTGACGGTCTTAAAGCGATGCTTGAAGGGCGCAGGAACAGAAACGTCTGCGGCATTACTTTCAGTACGGGCAGTATAAACGGAACGGACGTCGTCGTTGCCCAGAGCGGCGTAGGAAAAGTATTTGCTTCGATGTGCGCTTCCGCTATGATAGCGCGTTTCCGCCCTTCCCTGATAATCAATACGGGCGTTGCGGGATGCATCGATCCCGAGCTTGCCATCGGTGAAATTCTCGTATCGTCCGGGGCGGTGCAGCATGATTTCGATACGTCGCCTATCGATGGTACGCCGCGAGGCTGGAACGAAAGCCTTAAGACAGTCATAGTTGAAGCTGATGCGGCTGCGGCGAAAATATTGTTAAATGCGGCGTCGGTCGAAGGTATCCGGGCGAAGTCCGGCGTGATCGCCACAGGCGACTGCTTCATCGCGGACAAAGAAAAGAAAGCCGAACTGTCATCCGCTTTCGGGGCTTCGGCGTGCGAGATGGAAGGCGGCGCGATCGCGGCAGTCTCGGCTTATAATAAGATCCCGTTCGTGATCCTGCGGGCAATTTCCGACGGCGCTGACAACGGCGCGGTGCTCGATTTTCCTTCTTTCTGCAGGCTCGCTGCTGACAATTCAATAAAAGTGCTCACCAATGCGCTTCCGCGCCTCGGTGAGCTTTACTGTTAACTGTTAATAATAAACCGGCGTTTTATAATAAACCGGCGTTTTACTGATAATCAGAAGAACCTGTGATGATCAGGCGAACCTGCCGAAGATTTCTTCCATAACTTCTCCGATATCGCCGCCGAAGCGCGCCATCAACGTAAAGAATATGATCATCCAGACAGTTATCGCGATCACGGTCAAAGCGACTTTAATGCAGATATTTACGATCGCGCAGATCCTTCCGACTCTGGCGTCTTTTGTTTCAATGCCGTCCGTATCGGTCTTGCTGCACACAGCAAAGACCAGAGCGAAGATCGAGTACGCCAGTCCGAAGAAAAACCCGAGAATTCCGAGCACCTTGGAAGCTTTCGCAAGGCCGCTCTTTTTTTCGAACGTCTCGGGATCCGCAGGCACTGAAGCAGCTTGCGCAGTCTGGGCAGGAGCAGTATACTGTGCCGGACGCGCAGTTTGAGTGTAGTTGAGCTGTTTTCCGCATTTTGGGCAGAAAGCCTGATTATCGGCTACCTGCGCACCGCAGGAAGTGCAAAATTTCATTTTCTTTCCCTCCGTTTTTTCTTTTATATCTTTATATCTATGTTTTAGCGTTTTTAAAGCAATATGTCGTTTTCAGGGAACACAGGCTCGCAAGTGAGATTGATGCCCAGTTTCCTTATAGTCCCCTCGTCGCCGCTCCTGAGCAGCTGGCTCGAATGCATGTCGCAGCCTTTTAAGAGTTTCAGATACTGGACCGCCTGTCTCGCGTACGGATTCATCACGGCGCTTATTGACAGCGCAGTGAGGACGTCGTCCAGCTTAAGTACGGGGCTGGCGGATCCGAGGATATTGTGCTTAAGGTCAAGGATCGGTTCCAGCGTTTCGGGCGTGATCAGCATTATTTCATCCGCGATGCCGGCAAGCGATTTTATTGCGTTAAGCACGCAGCTGGACGAAGCGCTGGTGAGCTGAGTCTTACGGCCTGTTATGATCCTGCCGTCGTCAAGTTCTATCGCGCATGCCGGGTGCCCGGATTCTTTTGCTTTGGAGAGCGAGGCGTCCACGACGCGCCTGTCGGAGCATTTAAGTCCGAGCTGCTGCATTATCATCACTATTTTTTCGAGCGGTTCGGGCTTTTCGCGGCCAAGTTTTACCTGGCAGGCAGTTTTATAATAGCGGCGTATGATCTCCTGGCAGGACGCCTCCCTGCACACCTCGTCGTCGGTTATGCAGTAGCCTGCCATATTGACACCCATATCCGTCGGAGAACGGTAGAAATTGGGGTCTCCCGTGATCATTGTCAAAATATTTTTGAGCACGGGGAAAGCCTCGATGTCGCGGTTGTAGTTGACCGTAGACTTCCCGTACGCTTCAAGATGGAACGGATCGATCATATTCACGTCCATAAGATCGGCCGTTGCCGCCTCGTACGCCAGATTTACGGGGTGTTTCAGCGGAAGGTTCCAGATCGGGAACGTTTCGAATTTTGCGTAGCCGGCAATTCTTCCCCTCTTGTATTCGTGATACAGCTGCGACAGACAAGTGGCGAGCTTTCCGCTGCCCGGACCCGGTGCGGTGACAACAACGAGCGGTCTGGTCGTTTCTACGAATTCGTTTTTACCGTATCCTTCGTCGCTGACGATAGTGCTGACGTTTCCGGGATAGCCGGATATACGATAATGGAGGTAATGCCGCATGCCTATATGATCGAGGCGCTTTATGAATCCTTCGGCGGCCTGCTGGCCCATATACTGTGTGATGACGACGGCGCTGACTAATATCCCCATCTGGCTTATCAGTTCGATCAGCCTCAATACTTCAAGGTCGTACGTGATGCCGATGTCCGCACGCATTTTCGTTTTTTCGATATCAGCCGCGTTAACGCATATGACGACTTCCGCCTGATCCTTAAGCTTTTGAAGCAGTTTGATCTTCCCGTTTACGTCAAATCCGGGCAGCACTCTGGCCGCATGCAGATCGTCAAATATTTTTCCGCCGAATTCAAGATACAGTTTGTTGTTGAATTTTGAGATACGCTCCAGGATGTGACTGGTCTGTTTCTCCATGTAGAGTTCACTGTCAAATCCGATCTTGCTCATAAAACACCTTCCCGCGGTCAAAGCCGCACTCATTAGGATTTATAAATATTTTACACAAATATAATTAAGAATTCAAGAAGCAGACGGGACAATTTTGCGTTAAAAGTTGAGATCCCGGAATCGGGTCTGAATTCAGCAGAGCGAGTGATGAGCGGTGCGAAAAAAAGAGGCCCCGCAGCCTGTGCGGAGCCTCAAAAATCAACTGATCTTATCGTTTTTTAATCACTTGATATAGTACTCGTGGATACCGAGGTCAACGCAGTTCCAGCTGCTTCCCGGTGCCTGAGACTGGTTGGTGTATCCGCCGCCGCCGAGGACGCCGAACATACCGAAGTACAGTTTCTCTACGCCAAGTTTAAAGTCCGCAGCTTTCTCAACGTCGGTAACTTTGAACAGAGTCTCGGGGAGTTTAACTTCGAATACGTAAACGCCGTCGGTGTTAGTGATCGCAGCCTCTACGAGATCGGTGATGTCAACGCCTGCCGGATTAGGATCGTCTTTAAGTTCGGTCTTGTGGTTATGCTGCAGCACTTTGAGAGCATCGCCAAGCTGGAACGAAACGAACAGACCGGTAGTAGCATCGATGCGCGCACCGGGGTTGAAGTTGAGCTGGACCATATCGCCTGCGGCGCAGCCTTCTACAACACAACCGACATACAGAGCGCCGTCTTTAATGTCGAGATAATAGTTGACCTTCTTATCACCCATCTCCGTATTTGTCCACGAAACGGCGTTCGAAGCGTCAAGGGTGTAATTCGCACTGTACTCAGCAGCGGTGATATTTCCGTCAACGGCATGAGCGTCAGCGTCGGGTCCGTCGTAGAAGAGCATCAGCGGGTTCGCGTCAAATTCCATATAATACATTCCGCTTTCGAGTTTGACAATAACTCTGAGTTCGTGCTGTGCGCCGGTGAGTGATCCGACAGGAATATCTACAGAGAAACGCTGTGCAAACTCTCCGCCTGCGCCTTTAACAGCGGGCTCGGTGGTCTCAAAGAATTTGTCGCTGAACACGACGGGACCGTCGTCGATCTGATAGCCGAACGCTTCGATAGCTTCTTCTTCATATCCTACCCAGCCTCTCATCGTTACGACCTGGATGCTTCCGTCTTTGCCGTCAACAGTATCTTCGATCTCTAGTCTGTATCCAGCGACCTGACCGTCTGTCTGGACCTGTCCGTTGTATTTGATTGTGTCGAACGAGAACCCGTGAAGGGCAACTTCGTCGTAGTCCATGATTTCAACAGCGTACGGATCTTTGAAGGGCTCGGGCGTAGGCTCAGGAGTCGCTGTAGGATCCGGAGTAGCCGTAGGCGCGTCGGTGACAACAGGTGCCTGGGTCGGTCCTGCGGGTTCATCCGTGGGATTTACCGCTTCGCTGGCTTTGGGCGCATCAGTAGCTGTTCCTTCTTCGCCGGTCTTAGCGCAGCCGGCAAACAATGCCAGTGCTAAAAGCAACGATAAAAGTATAGCAAAAGTTTTCTTCATGTTATTTCCTCCCTGTACTGGATTTATTGCCCTGATTATACACTCACACAAACAAAAATGCAATAACCAGCAAATGGCAAGTGGCAAGTGATAAGTTGCAAGTGGGAAGTGGCAAGTGGCAAGTGATAAGTGGCAAGTGGCAAGTGGCAAGTGATAAGTGGCAAGTGGGAAGTGGCAAGTGGCAAGTGATAAGTTGCAAGTTGAAAGTTGCAAGTTGAAAGTTGCAAGCGGGCGAACCGAGTGATGGCACGAATTTCGGGGGAAACGAAATTCTTTGTCATCTATCCGGCTTCGTGCGATTGTTATGTTGTGGGCGGTTGCCCGCGACTCGTTCCTCGTTGCCTGTTAATAGTTGATAGTTCCCGGTTATTTCCCCGCCCTTGACCGCCCGTGCTTCTGCGGTATATAATTTGAACTACAAGAAAACGTCTCTCAGCACTTCCCTTCCCGCACCGTTCTGCGCGGTCACGGAGAGCAGAGACCCAAATACAAAAAGCGACAGGAGCGAACAAGGATGAAAGAATTCAACAGACTTTGCAAAGAATTTGAAGAAATGGACGCAGGAACGTACAATGCCGTACTCGATGAATTGTCCTCGCGGATCATTCCGGCGCTTGAACTCATTACCGCAGACGGGATCAAAGGCGAACTTATCTTTGCCCGCTTCCTGATGGGAGCAATAGTCTCCGACGGAAAATTGTCCGCGAGCGAATATCTGTTCATGGAGCCAATGCTGCAGCGTTTCTTCGGCGGCACAGTAGATTTTGACTACTGCAAAACGCTCATTAAAGAGAACAGAACTATGGGTAAAGAGCTCAAAAACGAGGTCGATTATATGGTCGACGTGCTCGGGATGCTTTCCGACGATCTTAAAAACGACGTGATCACCGTATGCCTTATGGTCTGCGCTGTTGACGGCAAGGTCTCGCTCAAGGAAAAGCGCTGGATCAAGCAGCTTATACGCGAATGAGCAGAAGCGTCTTTAAAAACATAAACTCGCTCTGCCTTGCTTCCGCTTCACCAAGGCGTAAACTGCTCGCAGCCAGATTGGGCCTGCCGCTTGAAATAATACGCATTGACGCGGAAGAAAAACCGGGCGAAGGCGCACCGGAGAAAGTTGCCGAAGAACTGGCGTGCCAGAAAGCGCAGGCAGTACTGGAAAAACGCATGCCCGGGCCGAACGAGGTAATATTGACAGCGGACACGTCGGTGTGGCTCGAAGGGCGTATGTTCGGAAAACCGTCCGGCGAGGCAGAGGCGAAGGAAATGCTTCGCGCACTTTCAGGAAAAGATCACGAAGTTATCACAGGCTGCGCGCTTTTGTACCGCGGCGGCCTTTCTGAGATAAAGACGCTGCTCTTCTCTTCCGTCACGACCGTCACAGTTGATGAACTAACCGATGAAGAGATCGACGCATACGTAAGCTCGGGAGACCCTCTCGATAAGGCCGGGGCGTACGGGATCCAGGGCGATTTCGGAGTACACGTGCGTTCAATAAAAGGCTCGTACGATAACGTGGTTGGCCTGCCCGTAAACCGGATATATTCACAACTTAAAAAGATCGACGCGGAGATCGGCCGGCAGTGATCAGGCGCGCGGCATATTAAAGCAAATAAAGGCAAATAGAAGGAGAATCAATATGACGATCAAGGAAGCGCTTAGCGCACTTAATAATTTCGAACAGACATCATTCGCTCTTAACCACGCGATGGGAATACTGAACTACGACGGCTCTACCGTTGCCCCGAAAAAATCCGCGATAGTCCGCGCAGTAACGCAGGCGGAATTATCCCGCATAGCGTACGAATTGACGACCTCGCCGGAAACGGTGGAACTGATCGAAACGCTGTACGCAAATAAAGCGGAGCTCGATTTCGTAAACGCGCGCAAAGCCGAAGAACTTTACCGCGACCTTGACCGCACCCGCCGCATCCCGAAGGATCTGTTCGTGGAGTACCAGAAGCTCTGCGTAGAGTCGGACGCCGTATGGCACGAGGCGAAAGTGAACAACGACTACGCTTCTTTCAAGCCTTATCTGCAGAAAATGTTCGATATGACGAAGCAGATCGCACTCTGCATCGAGCCGGAGAAAGATCCGTACGAGACGCAGCTCGACAATTTCGAACGCGGGCTCACGACAGAAACGTGCGACAGATTTTTCGCCACGATGAAGGCGGGCATCGTGCCGCTGCTTAAAAAAGTAATGGATTCACCTTATCAGGTTGACGAGCCGCTGCTCAGGAACAACTTCCCCACCGCCGTTCAGAAGGAATTTTCGACGTTCGTCATGGGCGTGATGGGGCTCGATCCGGAGCGGTCAATTATCGGCGAGACCGAGCATCCGTTCACTACCGATTTTTCGAAGAACGACGTGCGCATAACCACACACTACCACGAAGACGCGCCTTTGTCGTCAATGTATTCCGTGATCCACGAAGGCGGCCATGCGCTTTACGAGCTTAATATAGGCGATGATCTCACGATGTCCGTTCTGGGCAGCGGCGTGTCAATGGGCATCCACGAATCCCAGTCGCGTTTCTTCGAAAATATCATCGGCCGCAGCTATGAATTCTGCGGAGTGATACTTCCGTGGCTCACAGAGCATTTCCCCGCGCAGCTTTCAGGCCTCACGCAGGAAAGACTCTACCGCGCCGCCAACGCAGCCGCTCCGTCGCTCATACGTACCGAAGCGGACGAACTCACTTATTGCCTCCACATTATGGTGCGCTACGAGCTCGAGCGCATGATGTTTGCCGGAAAGATCACCGCGGACGACCTGCCTTCCGAATGGAACAGGCTGTACAAAGAATATTTAGGCATTGACGTCCCCGACGATAAGCGCGGCGTGCTTCAGGATTCGCACTGGTCATTCGGCGCGATAGGCTACTTCCCGTCATACGCGATCGGTTCCGCATACGGCGCGCAATACCTGGAAGAGATGAAAAAGAGCTTCGACGTAAACGCATGCGTTGCCGCCGGAGATCTCTCCCCCGTTTCAGACTGGCTGCGTGAACGCATCTGGCAATACGGCGGTCTGTATGCTCCGTCCGATCTGTTCAGGCGCGTGTGTGGCGAATTCAGGCCGGAAGTGTTCGTCAAATATTTAGAGGACAAATTCTCAGGCATTTACAGACTTTGATCACATGAGCAGATATACACCGGATGATCCCTGGATCGCGGAGCGCGAAGCGACCGTCTGCACCTGGAAGTTCGACTATAACAGAGGATTTATAAGCGATATGTCAGTGTCGCTTATAAATGATTTTATGTGCTTTTCGGACAGGCAGCTGCGTGATTACGCGAAGATGATAAAAGCGTGCGGTTTTACGGGTATTCAGGTCATGGATATATGCGCCGCGTGGCGCGCTTCCGGATCGTGGGAAAACGTTCACGACAGGTTTAAGAAGCTCTCGAAGGCCTGCCGCGATACCGGGCTGAATTTTACCGTATGGTGCTGGGCTGCAGAATTCTCCGGTCACGGCTGGACAGAGCCGGACGCTGTATACGTTAACCGCGACCCCGGAAGACCTGCGTTCGAAGACCCGGATGTATACAAACTTTTCAGCAAATATTACGATATATACGCGGACCTGGCGCCGTACGCGGACAGAGTGATCGCGCACTTTTTTGACCCCGGAAACCTCGCGGATATGCCGAGCATCATCTTTTTTACGAATCTGCTCGCCGAAAAGTTCAGAGCCAAAAATCCGGACGTTAAGATCGCCGTTGACACGTGGGGCGCACCTCCCGGATACGCCGAAGCGCTGGTGAACGCCGGGATGAAGGACGTTATGCTGATGGAGCTCCCTTTCCTGCCCGTGTGGCGCGAGGAAGGGAAGCGCGCGAATTTCCGCAAAGGCGTAAAAGCACTCGGCTGCGGTCTCGGAGTGTGGGGCTGGTATACCGCCGATATGGAGATCGATCAGCTTGCGATGATGACGGTCAATAACCGTGTTCTTAAGGACGTTTTCAACGTGACGCGCGCTCAGGGAGACGATATCCTCGTCCCTTCCTACTGGAGCGAGACCGATTCGTACCACGTGCTGAACTTTTTCTCGCTTTACGCCGCGGGGCATCTGCTGATCGATCCCGATGCCGATCCGGACGAACTGCTTCGCGAAAGCGCTTCTCTCATCACCGGCGGCAATGATCGCGACACTTTTCTCCTTTTATCAGTTCTCGAGCTCATACGCGACGCGCGCAGCGGAGACAGCTGGGACAGCTACTGGTGGACCGGGCCCGGATACGTGCTCAATAATTACGATCATGATAATATACTCTCCCGCGTTTCGCAGGCGGTCAATGCTCTAGAAGAATTGACCGGGCGGCCCGAACCTTCAGAAGGTGTTCCGCTTCCCGTTGCGCGCCGTCAATTATACAAGCTGATGCTCCCTCACCTTTACCAGATCAGGCAGTACGCTGAATTCTGCCGGAACTTCTCGAAACTCGAAAAGTTAAAAGCTCAGGGTGCGGACGAAGGCGTTCTGCAGGCTGCGCTCGACGGTCTCGATTATGAAATTCCGGAATATAACTGTGTTACAGGGCTCTGGGGGCAGCCGGAAGCAAGAGCGGCATTTGACCGCTGCTGTAGATTCGCACGCGAAAACGGTTTAAGACCGCCAAAGCGAAGTCCTGCGGTGAGATATAAGATGAAGCGCAGGATCATTGACCGCCTCACAGTCTGCCAGAGGGGCGTTATCGAGCGCGTTTGGCTGCCGCCGTCTTTTTATGAGGGCGGTCTGCCCGGAGCCGAACTGCTTGCCTCGCTGATGGACGAGCTTGCCGCGGAAGGAGTTTTGGATAAAAATAAAGAGGGACAATATTCCCTCTCTGACTGGCAGGATCACCGCTTCGACTTTTCGATCTGACCCAGGCCGGATTATATCTTTGTATGCGCCTCTGTAATACCAGATAATAATTAGCAATCAGTAATTATTCACCGGCATGGACCAGCTCTTTTATATATTCCAGCGCGTGATCGGCGTTCTTGCTCATACGGCATACGCATAATATCATACTGCGCTCCTGCCCCGGTATCTCATCATTTAGCCACGTTACAGAAGTGTTTTTGAAATATTCTAAACCCGCCTCAGTGAATTCGATACCGTAGATCCCGTTCGGAATCGCGTCGCCATCATAGCGGTAATATTCAAGGTCTGAAAAGGCAGGATCGCCGGAATTGCTTTCAATAAAATCATCCAGCTGCAGAAAAACGAACTGCGGAAGATAAACGTCGAAATTGTCCTTATCAATAATGATCAGATCTATTGACCCGACCGTAAACTGCGCCCTGAAAGCCACGGCGCCGTTAGCCGTCTCACTGTCGTTCTCGGAAGAATTGACCGTGACAGAGAAAAAAGAGACCTGCGGAGACTTCACTACGTCGCTCTTATCGGCGAGCTCCGTCTCGACGTTGCCCGGATTCAGCGCGTAATACGCACCGACAAATTTAACGTAAAGATCGTCTTTTCCTGTATCTTTTACCTGAAAATAGATCAGAACTCCGAGCGCGGCCGTAATCAGCACGGCAAAAATAATGAATTTGTAATGGTCAAGCCTCGCGGAGAGTTTATAGAAGAAGTTGCGGAATTTAAAAGGAAGAGGTGACGTAGGGTTCGGGTCGGAAAAATCATGCACGGTGCCGACAATATTGTCGTACGCCTGCGTGATCTTTTTATAATATTCAACGTCCTCGTCGGTAGCGCCGTATTCGTCGGTACGGTTTTTATATGCGCGCAGCATCGCGCCGTACTTGCGTTCTACCGTTTCCCTGTCGGTTCCCTCTTCCAGGCCAAGCACTTTATAATCTTCAGCGCTTCCCATCGATCCAAACTCCTTCTGAACTCTCCGGAGGCAGTGACAATAACTTTTTACCTGTTAATTATTACCTGTTATTTTTTACCTGTTACTTTTTCTCGCCCATTCCGAAATCACTGTTGGATTTTGAGTACGGGTTAATGTTATCCTGTTTCACGTACGGTCCGGCAAAATTCTTATTTCCGAACGTGATGATAAGTGCGCTGACGAGCGCGCTGATCACCCAGATGCCGAGTCCTACAAATACGAACCAGAGAGGATAGCCCTTGACAAAATGCACTATAAGCAGCGCTACAGTAGCCAGCGCCCAGCCAAAGTGATAGAGCAGGCTGACAAAGAAGCATGCGAGGAATCCTCCAAAACCGGTGCCTTTTTCTTTCATTTGCAAAACACTCCTTTCAAAGATCTGAAAACCGTAAAAACGCCTTATTTCAAAGGCTCAAAATCGGCAGCTCCGTGCTTGCACAGAGGACATACGAAGTCTTCGGGAAGTTCGTCGCCTTCATACACGTAGCCGCACACTTTACATACAAATCCCTTCTTACCGTCCGCTTCCGGTTTCGGTTTAACGTTGTTCTGGTAGTAAGTATACGTCATGGTCTCGGCCTTAGAGATGACTCTGGCTTCAGTCACGGAGCAGATGAACAGCCCGTGGGTGCCCATGTCGATATACTGCTCAACTTTGAGAGACATAAACGAATTTATGTACTGAGGCAGGAAGCGCAGGCCGTTGTCCGAGCGGAGTTCTGCCACGCCTTCGAATTTGTCAGCGCTCCGGCCGCTCCTGAATCCGTAGTTCTGGAACACGGAGAAAGGAGCCTCGGTCGAGAGACAGTTGACGTTCATGATACCGGTCTGTTTGATCACGTGATGCGAATAATTGTCCTTGTTTATCGCCACAGCCACGCGGTTCGGAGAACTCGTAAGCTGAGAAACGGTATTAACGATAAGACCATTGTCCTTTACACCGTCATTCGAAGTTACAACGTACAGCCCGTAGCCGATGTTGAACAGCGCCTTAAGATCGTTCTTATTAGCCGTATCGCCGCGCTGCGCCTCGTATTCCTGGCACAGTTCATCAGCAAGGCTTATTATCTGATTCTTCGAGTCTTCGCCGAGCGCGGACTTAACATGTACTGTCGTATCAGTGAATTTTATGTTTTTGCACGTAGAGAGCAGCTCTTTCATGACCTTCGCCGCCTGAGGCGCCCATGATCCGTTTTCGATAAGCGCGACGGTGCGGTTCGAGAAATTCCTTTCCTTAAGGTGGTCAATGAACGTGCGCATGAACGGGAATATGTCCGCGTTATACGTCGTGGTCGCAAGCACAACTTTTCCGTATCTGAACGCGTCTTCTACAGCTTCCGCCATATCGTCGCGGGCAAGGTCGGTGACCGAGACTTTCGGGCAGCCTTTCTCTTTGAGCTTATCGGCGAGCAGGTCAACGGCTTTTTTCGTGTTCCCGTATACCGAAGTGTAGGCGATCAGAATGCCTTCCGTCTCGATTCCGTACGAAGACCATATTCCGTAAAGCCTTAAATAATAATCCAGATTTTCGGCGAGTACCGGGCCGTGAAGCGGACAGATAGTCTTAACGTCTGCGCCGGCAAGCTTTTTCAGCACCGCCTGTACCTGCGCGCCGTATTTACCCACGATCCCGAAGTAGTACCTTCTCGCCTCGCACGCCCAGTCTTCATCTGCGTCGAGCGCGCCGAATTTTCCGAAAGCGTCAGCGGAGAAAAGCACCTTATCCTTGCTGTCGTAAGTCATTATAACTTCCGGCCAGTGGACCATCGGAGCGGTATGAAAACTGAGTTCACGCGCGCCGAGGCTCAGAGTATCTCCCTCTCCCACAACGACTCTCCGGTCCTGAAAATCGGTGCCGAAGAAATTCTGCATCATCGAAAACGCCTTCAGCGAGGCTACGATTTTAGCGTCCGGGTAGAGATTCGCGAAAGCGGCAATATTCGCGGAATGGTCAGGCTCCATATGCGAGACGATCAGGTAGTCCGGCCTGCGTCCGCCGAGCGTTTTCTGGAGATTATCCAGCCATTCGTGTGAGAAATTGCGGTCAACGGTGTCAAAAACCGCCACTTTTTCGTCCATAATAACGTATGAGTTATATGCCATGCCGTTCGGGACGGTATACTGACCCTCGAACAGGTCAATTTTATGATCGTTTACGCCGATATATTTTATCGTATCAGAAATAAACATAAATAATCCTTTCTGTCATCGCGGACAGTTAAAAATGCCGGTAAAAAACCGCGAAGGCCATCAGGATCAGCCTAACATCTTAAGCAGATCCGCCTTCTGTCTGTACCCTACGGATTTAGCCGCTACTTCTCCGTTTTTGAACACGAAAACCGAAGGGATCGCCTCTATTCCGTATTTCGCAGCCAGCGCGGGCTCATCGTCAACGTTGATCTTTCCCACTTTTATATCTTTGCGTTCTTCAGAGATCTCTTCAATGATCGGCGCGAGCATACGGCAGGGGCCGCACCAGGTCGCCCAGAAATCCACCAGCACAGGAACGTCTGATCTGATTACTTCTTCCTCAAAATTGTTTTTTGTTAATGTGATCTCAGCCATAGTTATACAGCTCCTTTCCGCGCCTTTAAGGCGATTCAATCAAGATGTTTGTAATAGAGCATGCAGTGGCAGTACCCCTCGAATTCCGGGTCTTTTATCTGGTTCCGGAACTCTTCGCACATACATTTATACTCCGGGGTACGCCTGGTGCGGCACGGGCAATATCCTCCCGTCCGTTCAAGTCCTTCTTTAACGGCGGCAACGACTTCCGCGTTTTCGTTAAGTGTTATGTGCATGTGCTCACGCTTTCCAGAGGCCGTGGAGGTTGCAGTACTCGTACACCGCTATGACCTCGTCGCCTTCGCAGATCTTAAATCATACTTCGGGAGCGCTTCCGGGTTTGAGCTGTTTTCTCTGATTTCCTTCCTTCGTCTGGAGGGCGATCCACTGTATGTAATGTTCTTCGAGCATCGGATGCGCGACTGAACCAACTTTAACCGTAACTACGTCTCCGTCAACACTGTATACAGGTACGTGTTTTTCGAGCGATGCGTCTGTCGTTCCGGGGACGATCTCTTTCATGGGCTTTCCGCAGCACACCACGGGTACTCCCGTATCTGCTACCTTTGCAATTATCTGCCCGCATGTTTCGCACTGATAAAATTTAAGTTCCATTTTTACTCCTCCTCGATTTTTTTGTTTGATTATAGCATATCTGCACCGAAAATCAAGTGAAACTAATGGCAAGTGGCAAGTGGCAAGTTGTAAGTGGCAAGTGGCAAGTTGAAAGTTGCAAGTTGTAAGTTGAAAGTGGCAAGTTGAAAGTGGCAAGAGGCAAGTTGAAAGTTGAAAGTGGCAAGTTGAAAGTGGCAAGAGGCAA
>JAGCTF010000009.1 GCA_017963755.1 Clostridia bacterium
ACCCAGTAGCGGCAGATCGCCTCGAGGAAAGCGTCGTCGTTCATCACTTTTTTGTTCATCTCACCGGCGAAGAAAAACTCCGCGTTTGCGTGGACCAGGCCTTTTTCTGCCAGATACTGATAGTACCGGTCGTTTTCGACAAAACGCTTCACGTCGCCCGTTGACAACGACGCGTCCGTCAGTACCGCTTTCGTATCGATCGGTTCGGACTGATAGACCGTAAAGCCCTGCTCGACGCGCTTGTCGACAATATATTTAAAGTGTGATTCTGCGCCGGTGTCGCCCGCGTGGCTTCCCGGACGGTCAAATTCCTCCGTGTACATTCCCCAGTGCGTGTCTCCCAGATAGAAGAACGGCGTTCCGTCCGCATAGACGAAATGTTTGCTCCCGTCCGTCGTCACGAAACCGCGCCTGTATATTTCCAGATCGCCTTTATATTGATTTGCGGCAACGGTTCCGGTCTTCCCGCTGAGTGATCCATCGTTCTCGCAGCGCGTGACGAAGTCCCAGATCCCGTACTCGGTAGGGGCGAAGCGCACAACGAAACTATTTTCTCCGTTCCAGAAGCCTGGAATAGAAAGCTTCGTGCCTGTCTCGCGGTTCGTGAAGTCGGCAAAAAATTCGGCGTACAGTTGCGTGTTTTTCGCGTACTCCTGTTCGGTTTCGAACGGAATATCTACTGCGACCCAGGTTTTGGTCACGAAATCCGCGGCTTCGGTGATATCAGGAAGCTCTTCGATCTGAGCCGGACCGGGGTTGTCAACATCCGGTGTGGCGGCGGGTACGGGGGTCCCGGCAGTCCCTCCGCTGCCGTTCGAGCAGGATAATGCAGCAGACGGAATGGCTACGGCGAGGAGCGTGGACAATAGTATTTTCAGGCTTCGTTTCATGATCGTTTCCTTTCGTGTCTTCTTATACGCACTTCTACTATTTGTGCTAAGAGGCAGTCAACAATATTTCGGCTGCGCCGCGGAGCGCCTGCTCGCGCAAGATGAAACAAGTCAGCCACCATCACTGCACCGACCGAAAACATAATTGTCCCTGCGCGGCGTCACGGCCCGAAGTTTACAATTTATTAACAATTATGAAACAAAAAGTTTACAAAATTGCCCACAAAAAATATTGAAAAATCGCAAAAAATATGCATTGACATATTGTATTAATTATGATAGAATATCAAACTGCGTTGTAATCTCACGCTGCGCAGCCCCTCTTCCCCGGACGCCTAAAAAGCCCGGAAAACAGGGGTAAAAAGAGGGGAAAACGCATTTGACAGCCGTATTGTAGCATACGAAACGGGCCAATTGCAAGCGCATTTGTGGAACGAAGCTAAACGCAATAAAAAAATAGGGGTGATTATCTGCTATGGTGCATACCGTTAAATATGGTAAAACCGAAAGACAGAGCTACTCGAGGATCCAGGAAATCCTGGAAATGCCTAACCTGATCGCTATTCAGAAAGATTCGTACCGTCATTTTCTTGAGGTCGGATTAAAAGAAGTTTTCAAAGACTTTTCACCTATCACTGATTTTACCGGCGACCTGATGCTGGAATTCATCGATTATAAACTTGATGAAAAACCGAAATACACGATAGAGGAAAATAAAGAGCGCGATTCAACGTACTCCGCTCCTCTTAACGTACGCGTGCGTGTTATTAATAAGGAAACAGGCGTCATAAAAGAAGACACCCTCTTCTTCGGCGATTTCCCGCTGATGACCGAAAGCGGAACGTTCATTATGAACGGCGCCGAGCGCGTTATCGTCAGCCAGCTTGTCCGTTCCCCCGGCGCTTATTATGAAAAAGCTTTCGATAAGGCGAAGGGAAAGACGACGACCGCCACTACGCTTATCCCGAACCGCGGCGCATGGCTCGAATACGAGATCGACTACAACGAATGCATCCACGCACGCGTTGACCGTAACCGCAAAGTTCCGGCGACGATGCTTTTCCGTGCGTTCGGATACGGCACGACCGACGAGATACTGAAGCTCTTCTCGGTAAACACTCAGGAACTTGCCCCGAAATACGCGGAAAACCTTGACGAACTGCTCATCGTTGACGAGCGCCTCATCAATACGCTCCAGAAAGACACCGTCGATAATACCGACGATGCGCTTCTTGAAATATACAAAAAGATCCGTCCGGGCGAACCTGCGATCGTTGACAGCGCAAAATCGCTGCTCTACGGCATGTTCTTCGACGGAAAGCGCTATGATCTTTCAAAAGTCGGCCGCTATAAATTCAATAAAAAGCTTTCCCTGCACACGCGTATTGCCGGCAGAGAAGCATGCGCTGATATCGTTGACCCCGGAACAGGCGAGATCCTCGTCTCCGCGGGCGAGATCATCAGCCGCGAGATGGCCGAAAAGATCCAGGATGCCGGAGTTTATTCCGTATACATCAACACTCCGTATAAGCCCTGCAAAGTGATCGGTAATAACACCGTTAAGCTTTCGGAATACGTATCGTTCGATCCCGAAGAAGTCGGAATCAAAGAGCGCGTATATCTTCCCGTGCTTAAAGAGATCCTTGAGGCATGCGGCGACGACGAAGAAGCGCTTAAGAAAGAAGTGGCGGCAAGGGTCGCGGATCTCGTTCCGCGCCATCTGACCATCGACGATATCGTGGCATCGTTCAGCTACCTGCTTAACCTCGACTGCGAAGTGGGCAACGTCGATGATATTGACCACCTCGGTAACCGCCGTATCCGCTGCGTCGGAGAGCTTCTGCAGAACCAGTTCCGCGTAGGTCTGTCCAGAATGGAAAAGACCGTCCGCGAAAAGATGAACACGCTCGACAGAGACATTGTCACCCCGCAGTCGATCGTGAACATCCGTGCGGTATCCGCCGCGATCCGCGAATTCTTCGGATCTTCCCAGCTGTCGCAGTTCATGGACCAGACGAACCCGCTGGCAGAACTTGCAAACAAGCGCCGTCTTTCGGCTCTCGGCCCCGGCGGTCTGAACAGAGACAGAGCTACTTTCGAAGTCCGCGACGTTCACTATTCTCACTACGGCAGAATGTGCCCCATCGAGACGCCTGAAGGCCCGAACATCGGTCTGATCGGCTCGCTGGCCACCTACGCCCGCATTAATGAGTACGGCTTCATCGAAGCTCCGTACAGAAAATATGATAAAGACAGCCACTGTGTTACTAACCAGATCGATTACCTTATGGCAGATATGGAAGACCAGTATATAGTGGCACAGGCGAACGAGCCTCTGGATGAAGAAGGACACTTCCTTAATAAGAAGGTAGTATGCCGCTTCAGAGATCAGTTCATCGAAGTTCCGCCGGAGCAGGTAGACTACATGGACGTTTCGCCCAAGCAGGTCGTATCTGTCGCAGCGGCAATGATCCCGTTCCTTGAGAACGACGACGCTTCCCGTGCTCTGATGGGTTCGAACATGCAGCGCCAGGCAGTGCCGCTTATGAGAACACAGGCGCCTATCGTTGCCACCGGTATAGAGTATAAGGCGGCGCACGACTCCGGAGCCGTTGTCCTCGCGAAAGCCGCGGGCCGCGTTAAGAACGTATCCGGCAGAGAGATCGTTATACAGCGCGAAGATGGAACTATTGACACGTATAAACTGCTCAAGTTCATGCGGTCCAACCAGGCTACGTGCATTAACCAGCGCCCGGTCGTTACGTTTGACGAATGGGTAGAAGAAGGCGACGTTATTGCCGACGGTCCTTCCACCGATCACGGCGAGATCGCGCTCGGCCGAAACACTCTGATCGGCTTCATGACCTGGGAAGGTTATAACTACGAGGACGCCGTTCTGATCAGCGAGAAACTGGTTAAAGAGGATGCGTACACGTCTATACATATTGAAGAATATGAGTGCGAAGCGCGCGACACCAAACTCGGGCCTGAAGAGATCACTCCCGAAGTGCCGCATATAGGCGACGACGCCAGAAAGATGCTGGATGCTTCCGGTATCATTATCGTCGGTTCCGAAGTTAGAGCCGGAGACATTCTGGTCGGTAAAGTTACGCCTAAGGGCGAGACCGAACTTACGCCTGAAGAGCGTCTGCTGCGGGCAATATTCGGCGAGAAGGCGAGAGACGTGCGCGACACGTCACTGCGCGTACCTCACGGCTCGTACGGAATCGTTGTCGACGTAAAAGAATTCACCCGCGAGACAGACTCTGAATTGTCCCCCGGCGTTAACAAGATGATCCGCGTCTACATCGCTCAGAAGAGAAAGATCACCGTCGGTGATAAGATGGCCGGACGTCACGGTAACAAAGGTGTCGTATCGAGAGTACTTCCTGAAGAGGATATGCCTTTCCTGCCTGACGGAACTCCGCTGGAGATCGTGCTTAACCCGCTGGGCGTGCCTTCCCGAATGAATATCGGACAGGTGCTCGAAGTTCACCTCGGTTATGCCGCGAAAGCGCTCGGCTGGAAGATCGCAACACCCGTATTCGACGGCGCTTCCGAGAAAGATATCCTTGAAACGCTTAAGATGGCGGGCAAGGAGCAGGATGGTAAGACCGTTCTGTACGACGGCCGCACGGGCGAGCCTTTCGAGAACCGCGTAACGGTCGGTTACATGTACTACCTGAAGCTCCATCACCTTGTCGATGATAAGATGCACGCAAGGTCGACCGGTCCCTACTCGATGGTCACGCAGCAGCCTCTGGGCGGTAAAGCTCAGTTCGGCGGACAGCGTTTCGGTGAGATGGAGGTCTGGGCCCTCGAAGCTTACGGCGCCGCATATACGCTGCAGGAGATCCTTACGATCAAATCCGACGATACCGTTGGCCGCGTAAAGACGTACGAAGCGATCGTAAAAGGCGAGAACGTTCCCGAGCCCGGAATTCCCGAGTCGTTCAAAGTCCTTATTAAAGAGCTGCAGAGCCTTGCCCTCGACGTTAAAGTGTTCCAGAAGGGCGGCGAAGAGATACCTCTGCGTGAGACCGAGGAAGATTACATCAAGAATCCTGACAAGTACCGCACCAGAGCGGACGTTGATAATCCGGACTTCTACAACTTCCTTGACGAGAACGGTAATATCAGTTCGGCTTACGGCGGGCTCAGCGACGAAGAGTATGCCGATCAGGGCGAAAACTTCGGCGGAGACGCTATGGAAGGGCTTGAGACGCTTAATCCTGACGCCGTGACGAGCGCGGACGACGAAGGTTTGTTTGACGAACCCGACGCTGAAGCGGAAGTTGAAGCTTACTACAAAGAGCGTTCCGACGAAGCCGGCGAAGACGAAGAAACCTACAGCGATAAGAATTGACAGAGGAGAGTGAAGTAATATGGTAGAATTTAACAATTTTGAATCGATTCAGATCGGACTTGCTTCTCCGGAAACGATACTCAAATGGTCCCACGGCGAGGTCAAAAAAGCCGAGACCATTAACTATAGAACGCTTAAACCCGAGAAAGACGGCCTTTACTGCGAACGTATCTTCGGGCCAACGAAGGACGGAGAGTGCCACTGCGGTAAGTATAAGAAAAACCGTTACCGCGGCATCGTCTGCGACAAGTGCGGCGTTGAAGTTACGAGCGCCAAAGTCCGCCGTACCCGTATGGGTCACATCCAGTTAGCCGCTCCCGTATCGCACATCTGGTTCTTCAAGGGTACGCCCTGCCGCATCGGACTTCTGCTCGACATGAAGCCGAAGGATCTTGAAAGAGTGCTTTACTTCGCCGCTTACGTCGTGCTCGATCCGGGCCAGACGGCGCTCGAATATAAGCAGATCCTGAGCGAACACGAGTATCAGGCTGCCGTTAAAGCGTACGGTGCGTACGGATTTAACGCGCAGATGGGTGCCGAAGCGATCCGCCGCCTCCTCGAAGAGGTAAAGCTGGAAGACCTTCGCCGCGAACTCAAGAGCGAGATCGACGAACTCGACGGACAGGATAAAGAAAAACTCAGCCAGACCGTTATTCAGAAAAAGACGGCGCTGCTCAAGAGACTTGAAGTTGTGCAGGCGTTTATTGACTCCCACAACCGCCCTGAGTGGATGATCCTGACGGTCATTCCGGTCATTCCTCCGGATCTGCGACCCCTCGTTCAGCTGGACGGCGGCAGATTTGCCACCTCTGACCTTAACGATCTGTACAGACGCGTTATCAACAGAAACAACCGTCTGGCAAGGCTGCTCGAGCTCCGCGCTCCTAGCGTCATTGTCCGCAACGAAAAAAGAATGCTTCAGGAAGCCGTTGACGCCCTCCTGGACAACGGCCGCCGCGGTCGCGCCATCACCGGTGCGTCCAACAGACCGCTCAAATCGTTGTCCGATATGCTCAGAGGTAAGCAGGGCCGCTTCCGTCAGAACCTGCTCGGTAAGCGCGTCGACTATTCCGGCCGTAGCGTTATCGTCGTAGGTCCCGAGCTGAAGATCTATCAGTGCGGCGTGCCGAAGGAAATGGCAATCGAGCTGTTCAAGCCTTTCGTCATCTACAAACTTGTCAGCATGGGCAAGGCAGTTAATATCAAGAGCGCCCGCAAGATGGTCGAGCGTGTTTCGCCTGAGGTCTGGGATATCCTCGAAGATATCATCAAAGAGCATCCCGTGCTCCTGAACCGCGCGCCTACGCTGCACCGCCTCGGTATCCAGGCGTTCGAGCCGATCCTCGTAGAAGGCCACGCGCTCAAGCTCCATCCGCTGGTTTGTACGGCGTACAACGCAGACTTCGACGGCGACCAGATGGCTATCCACGTTCCGCTTTCCGCAGAAGCTCAGGCAGAGGCCCGCATCCTTATGCTCTCCGCCAACAAC
This sequence comes from Clostridia bacterium, assembly GCA_017963755.1. Lineage (GTDB taxonomy): Bacteria > Bacillota > Clostridia > UBA1212 > UBA1255 > UBA1255. Next base: position 6,746 of record JAGCTF010000009.1, read on the forward strand.
CTTCTGGCTCCGAAAGACGGAAAGCCTATCACCGTTCCTACGCAGGATATGGTCCTGGGCAGCTACTATCTGACGCTAGTTAAGAATAAAGATTATTCGAACGCACCGGTATTCTCCGGATACGACGAGGCCAAGCTGGCTTACGACCTGGGCGAGATCAACCTCCACACCGCCATTAAGGTGCGTATGGAAGGCGAATTCCAGGGCGAGCACATCACGCAGATCATCGAGACAACGATGGGCAAGCTGATCTTCAACGAAGCAGTGCCTCAGGATCTCGGATTCGTTGACCGCACAAAACGCGAGAACGCGCTGGTGCTCGAGATGAACAAGCTGGTTAAGAAGGGCACGCTCGGCGATATACTTGACCGCTGCATCAAAGTCCACGGCCTTACCGTTACCGCTGAAGTCCTGGATAAGATCAAGGCGCTCGGCTACAAGTTCTCCACCAAGGGCGCTATCACGGTCGGTGTCGAAGACATCATCGTTCCGCCCGAAAAGCAGGAACTGATCGAGAAAACGGACAAAGTCATTGACCGCATCGCGCGCGATTTCCGCCGCGGTCTGATCACCGAAGAAGAGAGACACGAGAGCGTCATCAGAGCATGGAGCGAAGCGATCGACAATCTTACCGATATTCTAAAGAAGAACATGGGCGAGTTCAACCCGATCAACATGATGTCCGACTCGGGCGCCCGCGGTAATATCAACCAGATCAAGCAGCTTGCCGGTATGCGCGGACTGATGTCTGCAACGGCAGGACGTACGATCGAGATCCCGATCAAGGCTAACTTCCGTGAAGGTCTGGACGTTCTGGAATTCTTCATCTCCAGCCACGGTACCAGAAAGACCCTTTCGGATACGGCGCTTCGTACCGCTGACTCCGGATACCTGACCAGACGTCTCGTTGACGTCAGCCAGGAAGTCATTATCAAGGAAGACGATTGCGGAACGAAGGGATACTTCGAAGTCAGAGCGATCGCTAACTCCGAGGCAAAGGATCAGCCGCCGCTCGTGCCGCTGGCCGCAAGGATCTCCGGAAGATATCCGGCTGAAAATATTATTGACCCCGCAACCGGCGAGATCATGGCAGATACTGACACACTGATCGACGACGACCTTGCCGAAAAGATCGAAAAGGCCGGTATCGAAGCCGTTAAAGTACGTTCTGTAATGGCGTGCGAAAGCCGCCTGGGCGTATGCTCCAAGTGCTACGGCGCGAACCTTGCTTCTCACACCCGCGCAAACATCGGCGACGCGGTAGGCGTTATCGCTGCTCAGTCGATCGGTGAACCCGGTACGCAGCTGACGATGAGAACGTTCCACACCGGCGGCGTTGCTTCCGCAGACGATATCACCCAGGGTCTTCCCAGAGTTGAAGAACTCTTCGAAGCCAGAAAGCCCAAGGGCGCTGCGACGATCGCCGAGATCGACGGCATTGTCTCCATTACCGAGAGCGGTAAGAAGAAGGAAGTACGCATTGATTCCGAAGACGGAACAGAATCGTTCTCCGTTTCACTGCCTATCGGCGTATCGCTCAAGGTCGAGGACGGCGACGTAGTGAAGAAGGGCGACCGCATAGTAGGCGGTTCTGTGAATCCTCAGGATATCATCAGGATCATCGGCGAGGCAGGCGTTCAGAACTACATCATCGAAGAGGTCCAGAAGGTGTATAACCTGCAGGGCGTTAAGATCAACGACAGACACATCGAAGTTATTGTCCGCCAGATGATGCGCAAAGTCCGCATTACCGATCCGGGCGAGACGAACCTGCTTGACGGCAGCGTAGTCGATAAGTTCGAATGGATCGACGCGAACGCGGCGTTGACCGCAGCCGGAAGACCGGAAGAAGCGCTGGCGAAAGCCGAACCCGCACTGCTCGGTATTACGAAGGCCGCTCTGGGCACCGATTCGTTCCTGTCCGCCGCTTCGTTCCAGGAAACGACAAGGATCCTGACCGACGCTGCAATTAAGAGCAAGCGCGACTACCTGATGGGTCTTAAAGAAAACGTCATCATCGGTAAGCTTATTCCCGCCGGTACCGGTATGGGACGCTACAACGACATATCGATCGACGTTACGACGCTCGATCACGTTCCCGCGGCGCTCAGGCACCATGACGAAGAGATCGATGAGAATCAGGACGAAGATATGTTCGAAGGCGAGCAGAACGGCGAAGAGCTCCTTGAAGCCGAGGTCAACGTTGACGACGCTCCGGCTCCCGCAGTCGATGACAGCGAGTTCGACAAGATCAGCGACGGCGACAATTCTCTGTTCCTTGACGACAACGACAATCCCGATAAGGACGTTTGATAAGTAAAAGCACGAAGATTGCCACGGGTTCTGCAGAAGTCCGCGGCAATCTCTTTTTTACCCCGATTTTCTGCGCCATTCAGTAAAAGGAGGAATTACTCATGAGAGCCTTTTTGAAACACTTGCCCGTCATTCTGCTTGCATTGTTTGAAATGATCGCAGGCGTAATGCTGTTCATCAAACCCGACTCGTTTACGACGATAATCATCGCCATATTCGGCGGCGTGCTGATCGCAGTCGGTATCGTGAACCTGTTCCGCTACATCAAAGGGAGAAAAGAAGGAAACGCCAACGCGCTCAGCCTGACCATCGCCGTGATCGTAACTCTCGTCGGAATCGTCGCACTCTTCTTCCCGGGACCGATCTTCAACTGGGTAAAGACCGCGTTCGGCGCGCTCATCTACGCGATCATGCTGATCATTTCCGGCGTATTCAAGCTCGGACTGTACATCGACTATCGCCAGGCAGGCGTACGGGTCAATTTTCTCCACGTGATCAGCGGGATCCTTGCCATCGTCCTTGGTGTCGTGATCATTCTGAGGCCGTACGGGGACAATGAAAAAGCCATGTGGATCATCACCGGCATAATGATGATAGGCGAATCACTCGTTGATATCGCCAGCCTCGTGCTCAACGTCGTCAACAGCAAAAAAAAGCCCAAGGAAAAACCCATCGAAGTTGCCGCGGAAGAATAATATTATATAAAAAAGCATAGAAAAACCGCCCGATTCCGGCGACCTGCCGAAACCGGGCGGTTTCTTTTAGTGCGCCCGGCCGATTCCCGGGCTTCAAGCTTATTTCATGTTCGTGAACTGAATGTTATCTACAAATATAGCATGTGCTCTGCCTGCCCATGCGAAGCTCTTGTAGATCGAGAAGAGAGCGCCATCTGCAACAGAAGCGAGCTCTGTTCCGGTAGCATCGGTGATGGCAACAGTGCGGTAGTAGCCTTCGTTGTATCCAACGGCTTTATTTATAACGCCGGGGTTGGAATATTTAACGACAGCGACGACAACGTCGTTGGCCTTGATCGTAACTGTATCGTCGCCGTTATCCGCAACTTCAAAGTGTACGAATGCAGCGCTGAAGTCAACTTCAGACTCGATCGTAGCGGAAATGTACGATTTCTTATTGTTTTCAAGATCCCAGGTCGGAATGTAGATCTTGACTTTGTTACCGCCGAGGAAGAATACGCCGCAGCCGCTTGCGCCGGTAAGCGAACCCATACCGTCGCCTTCAAGTCCGTTGTTCTCATAGAAGTTGCGGCTGGTGTTGCGCTCATCGCCCCAGTTAAATACGAAACCGCCGAAGTTGGTCTGATTTCCGTCGTTCTTCAGATCAAATTTAACGCTGTATGCGGCGCCGGTCTTTACCATATCGACGCAATAGAGCGCATCAAACGAGAGCCTTGCAACGATATTTCCGTCCATCTCCACGTAAGACGACTGATTAGCTCCTACAGAGAAATCGAAATAATCATGCTGTCCGGGAGCCATTCCGGTAGCGTCGTCGAAGTCTTCGAAATCAAGTATACTCTCGTCGAAAGCATCTTCAACGTCAGGGAATTCTTCGTCCTTCTGTTCCTCAGCAGGTTCTTCAGCCTTAACAAGTTTAGAACCGTTTGCAGCGTTAAATGCCTCGTCGTATTTAGCAATATCTTCTTCGCTCTTGAATGCGCCGAGCCATGCGAGTGCATATACGCCTTCCAGAGTGTCAACAGTCGGGAAACGGATCGAGGTCCAGTCACCGGCCGCAGCGGGGAACTGTTCAGCCAGGTTCAGAATTCCGGTGTGCCAGTCGAGGTCGGAGATCCAGGTGATATCGCTCCACATACCGTTGGTCTGGGAAGGTCCGCCTGCTTCGGTAGTTATTGAATAGAAGTGGTTGGTGTTGCGGACGCTCTGGGCAAAATCAAGTCTGTATTTGAACGCGATGAACGGATATTCTTCCGCGCTGAAATTCTCAGGGAAACTAAAGGTGATGTAATTATCGCCGATATCGGTCGTGATATTCAGCCAGATGTCGTCCATTTCGAACGTGCATCCGCTTCCGGTGATAAGATCCTCTTCAAAATCAACGAGAATGACGTCAAGTCCGTTCAGATCCATCGTGGGTTTCGGCTCTGCGGTGGGTGCCTCGGTAGGCGCTTCTGTCGGAGCGGGAGGATCGGTGGGCTTCGGTGCTTCGGTGACAACAGGCGCTTCGGTCGCTGCGTCTGTAGCCGGTACGTTCGTTACGTCAGGCTTGTTCTATTCTGCGGGTTTTGTAGCGCAGGCGGCAAACGCGGTAACGATCAGCGCACATGCGACAAGCAAAGCAAGAATGCGTTTTTTCATTTTTTCTACTTCCTTTCAAAATATATACCACTCGATTTAGCGCGTGTGATCTCGCGCGATAAAGCAGCAAAAGTATGGTCATAGTATACCATTGAACAGAGGGTCTTGTCAAAGCAAAACCGCAGGTAAGACGGCATCAACTATATTCTTTTTATATAGAACAGCGCGCTGCTCTTAGGTTCACGGAGCGTGACGGTAAAGCCTTCGCGTGAAAGCTCGCGGCCTCCGACATGCACCGAAAAGCCATTGTCCGCGTTCGTAAGTGAATAGACGGAGCCCGGCACGGCAAAAGGCAGTTTCACAGTGAAATTGTCCGTCTGGGCATCTTCCATCCGGAACGCCAGCAGCACGCTTTCGCCTGCGGCCGGGTCGTCGTACGCAAAAGCCGTCCAGTGCGAGCGGTCGGAGTCGTGGCGCCACGGA
>JAGCTF010000010.1 GCA_017963755.1 Clostridia bacterium
GCGTAATAATCATCCGGATGCAGCCTGAGCCTGTGGCCCGCGGCACCGAATCTTCTGGGCACGAATACGGGAATAAGCGGCAGGATCCCGCCGTTTTTTTAAAAAAAGTTTCTGATAGTGCTGCTCTGTTTGAGAATATTCATTTAAAACACCGTCCGTAGCATAAAATATTGCCTGCCGCGGGCAATGCACTTCATCCGTTCACCGGTTTTTCTGTCCGGCCGCAGCCGCCCGCGATCGTCATGTAAATTATATTGCCCCGGCGCGGTCAATTAAATAGCATAATTGCACATTATTATGGAGAAACTGAATAATCGTAATGTCCAATAATTTGTTAAATTCGGGGAATGATAATGTTCAAAAATTTGTTAAAATACACCTGACATCATGTTCGATTTTTTGTATGATTTGTTTGAAAAAGTCTTTATTTTCTAAGGCCCGGAGGTATTGCTATGTATATTCACAGAAAAGCATATAAAAAACTGCTTCAATGGAAAAACTCATCTGAAACATCTAAAGCGATTTTAATAAAAGGTGCTCGCCGCGTCGGTAAGAGCTACCTGGCTGAAGTTTTTGCCAAAAACGAGTACAAAACATACATTCTGATCGATTTCGCAAGCCCTCTAAAAGGGACGAGGATGATCTTTGAACAATACGGAAATCGCGATAATCTAAGCGAGTTTTTCAATCAGCTTTCAGTATTATACGGCGTGCCGCTGTCAGAACGCAACTCTGTCATTATTTTCGACGAAATTCAGAAGTATCCCAAGGCGAGGGAACTAATCAAATACCTTGTTGCAGACGGAAGGTATGATTTTATAGAAACAGGCTCCTTGATCTCGATTAACAAAAACGTTAAAGACATCGTGATTCCTTCTGAAGAAGAGGAACTTTTTTTACACCCGCTTGATTTTGAAGAATTTCTATCTGCATTAAATGATAACGTAACGATCCCTTTTTTGCAAAACTCATATCTTGAGAAGCGTCCGCTGGGCAATCTTTTAAAACCCATGACGGACAAACTACGCACGTATATGCTTGTAGGCGGTATGCCGCAGGCAGTCGTAGAATATGCAAAAACAGGCAACATTGACCGCGTTGAATCCGTAAAGCGAGGTATCGTCAAATTGTACCGCGAGGACATCGCAAAATACGCAGAAAATTACGTTGCCGAAGCAAAAGCAATATTTGATTCTATTCCGTCACAACTTGCACATCATGATAAAAAGATCAAATATTCTTCTCTGGGAGAAGGAGACCGTTTTTCAAGTTACAAAGACGCAATACGCTGGATCGATGATTCAATGGTTGGAACGCTTTGCTCGGGAACTGACGAACCCGAGTTATTTGGCGAATTTACGATCCAACCGTCAAAGCTTAAATGCTATATGGGTGATACCGGATTGTTATTAACCATGGCTGCCGGTTCAAATTATCTCGGAAGTGATATATATAAAGCATTTATGAGAGGCAGTTTGTCCGTTAATCAAGGAATGATGACTGAAAACCTGGTTGCACAGGCAATTACTTCCAGAAACTATCCTTTGCGCTTTTATGAGAAGATAGTCGAGCAGAATATGGATAAAAAGAAGTATGAGGTTGATTTCCTGATCATTGCCGGGGAAAAAATCATCCCGTTAGAAGTGAAGAGCGGATCAGTTAAAAATCACTCGTCGCTGGATTATTATTGCTCCAAGTATTATAAACAAGTTGGAAGAGGAGTTATACTTACTAAAGGTGATCTGAGAATCACTGAAAAGTATGACTTTATCCCTCTTCCTATGGCGTGGTGCTTACTCGATCAATAATTATCATCTACCGCTTTATTTCTTCTTTTTCCTCACGATCACCGCGGCGGCTATACCTCCCGCGATGAGTAAGGCGGCTCCGGCAATGATCCACGGAAGGGCTTTTAGTAAAGCGATCTTCCCGTCTGATCTGTCGCGATTATTGTGGGGAGTATCGTCCGTGCCCCCTCCTTCTCCGTCGTCAATATCCAGATAATCTTCCGCTTTGTATTCTTTCGGGAGCTCGCCGTTGTCCAGCCATTCGTATTTCGGAGCGCTGCCGTCAACAAGTTTCCCGCCGTTTACCGTCCATTTGCGCTGCGAGAACACGGTGCGTCCGTCTAAAACGTAGTACGCCTGAACGGTCAGTTCGCTCCCCTGCGCACAATATTTCTTGAACGCCGGAACGGACAGCGTGAAGGACTCGGTCGCGGTGCCGCTGTTATCCGGAGCGAAAGCCGCGACGCTCATTGTCCGCCGCTCCGCCCACAGCACCGTGCCGTCCGCAGCACGCACCACGAGCGTAACGGGAAGGTCAGCCACGTCCTTTCCGGTATCATTGACCAGTACGACCGGAACTGTAACGTTGTCCCCCGCCGCACGCTTTTCGGTATACGTGTTTATCACGATGCCCAGGGGCGCGTTCGTATTCTCCATGAGATACTTGAAATACGGATGCAGGGAGAGCGTGCCTGCACGGGACACGTCAGGTTCGAGCACGTCGGACGTTACACCGAGCGCTGAAGGCGTTGACGAACCGAGCCCGCAGAAAAACAGCAGCCCGGAATATGATCTGCCGGCCCGGAACGCTTCGAGTTGCGCGGACATCAGTTCGCAGTAGTACGAAAGGCGCTTTTCGTTTGAAACGCCCGGAAGCACGCCATTCCACTTACCTTCTGTGGCGCTCATTGCCTTGCCTTCGCGGTTGACCCAGTATTCGCCGTGTTCGTTCAATATGAACGCGTGCCCTTTATAGGCAGATTCTTTCCATCCGAGGTCGATCGTAGTCACGCGCGGGCGCAACGTGGTCATATCTTCGATGCCGGATATGCCCTCCGAGCCGAGAATGTACGGGTGGCACTCGATCGGGTCAAGCTCTCCCACAGGCGCTCTCCAGCCGTTGTCCCACGGGCGCTTCTGAATGTCGTACTCGCGGCCGTTCTTTATTATTTTGTCAGTAAGCGCATACGTTGCCTCATTCTGCGCGTCGAAAACGATCAGCGACGGATGGTATCCGCGGTCGTCGATCCACGTCCTGATCTCAGGCATGATCGTTTTTTCACTGTCATCACCAGCGTTGCCCCAGATCGGGTATTCGTCAAATATCATCAGACCAACTTCGTCCGCGATGTCGAACCATTTGCTGTTCGCATGGCCGAGATGCGTCCTGAAGCACGTCCAGTTTATGCTGCGGTATTCTTTATAAAGCTTGCGGATCCATGCTTCGTCCCATGGCGTCGTTCCGCACAGAGGATCGTCGAAATATCTCTCGATCGCCACGTTCGTACCGAATAAATACCGTCTTTCACCGTTCAGCAGCGCGCTGCCCGTCCCCGCTTCAAAGCTGAACGTGCGCATACCGAAACGGATAGAGTAAGTGTCTCCCGAAGTTTCGATATCGAGCCTGTAAAGGAACGGGTTTTCGGGCGTCCAGCACCTGCTTCTGTCCCAGTTCGAAAGCGCGATATCCTCCGCCGTGAACTCCGCCGTTTCGCCCGGTTCCGCACTCACTCCGCTCACAGTAAATTCTCCGACCTTTACCGGATCCGCATCCGCTTTTCCGTCCGTGAATCTGCCGAGCTCGTACACCGTAAACTTCACGTCGGTGACAATATTTTCCGCGCGCCTGTTCCTTATCCGCACCTTCGCCGTAAGTTTTCCGGCGTCAATATCCGGCGCTACCTGCACAGCTTCGACTTCCGGCCCTGCGTTGAAGATCAGGTCAACGCAGTCGGTTATTCCCGGTTCGTCTCCTGTGGATTCTCCGTCATACAGCACGTGCGCGGGCGTAGCCGGATTATTGAACTGGTTCCCGAAGCTTCCGAGCATTATCACAAGCCAGTTGCTGCCTTTGTGAAGCATTCCGGTAAGATCGGTCACTGAAGAGGAATAGTTGTATTCATAACTGCCTGCAAACTTCCCGTTGACAAAGATATACCGGCCGTACATCGCGCTTCCGATCCTGAGCAGCACCTGCCCGGATGGCTCTTCATCCAGAATGAGCTCGCGCCGCAGACACATCATTGAGCTGCTGTAAGATCCCAGCGGGTATGCGGCGTCGCCCCACAGCCCCGGGACTGGTACCGTATTTGCGAAAAACAGTTCCGGAACGCTTTCGGGCACGTTCCACTCCATACAAGGCGCGGCGTCAACGCTCCACGTTCCGTCGAGGTTTACCGTCAGTCTCCCGCAGCCGGAGGGCAATTTTCCGATATTTACCGCAGGGCTTTCGGGTGCGTATGCAGGTTTTATATATGCGATCCGGAACTCTCCACTCTCGCACGTGATCGTCAATTTGTCTCCGTTCTTAAATGCCGGCAGCCTCATTCCGGCTTCCGCGTATGAACGAAGCGCGGTCGCACCAAGCTCAAACCGGTCAGAATCGACGCAGGCATTGTCCCCGTCCCCCGCTGAAACGGTGACGTTTAAAACCGCACCTGAAGCCGAACTGTAACTCACAGAAAGAACGTTGAATTGACTGCCATCAGGTACGTTCGCCGTAAACGACGAGCCCGCGGCAAGCTTGAGCGCCTTGCCGTACGGAGCCATTATGTCTTCTTCTGCCTGATCCGAGAGCCTGTCCGCATTAACAGTCCCGTCCGGCACTTTCGCCCCGGCGTTCGCGTTTTCAAAAGTAAAGAACAGATAGTCGAGGTTAACGTCAACGCTCGGCCTTAGCATTATGTCGGAGCCTTCCGGTATGTACGCGGATGGAGATACGGCAATGTACGAGGAATTCATTTCCCACGAATTTGAAGTGGAGAAGTCAATCGCGCAAAGCGGAATGAATTCTTCTGAATCCGGGTAGCGTATAAGCGCCTGTATCGTGCTTGTATTGTGAGAAGCGTACGCGATATGGATTATATTGGCTTCGGGAGCAACTTTGAACAGAAAATATTTGCCGCCTGTGCTGCCCGCTACAGCTCCGCCCGAGGCATTTTTATCTTTAACCTTAGTACCGCCCGTCTTGCGGCCGCCTATTTTAGTATATACTTCGGCGTCTTCGCATTCGCGCCTGTTTTCGGGGCCAAGACCTTTATTGTCTGCGGCAATGACTGTGCGGTTTAAGTTTTTTGTGAGAATGCAAAATGCCGCCGCACCTCCCAGCAGGGCAAGTGCGACGACAATAGCTGCAGTTCTGAATACAGAATGTTTATTCATTTTACACCTTTTTATTCGGCAAACCCGGCTATCGAACTGCTGTCGAGCTTGTCAAATCCTTTGAAGAACGGTACGAGCTTCTTCGCGATAGCTAAATTTCCGCCGGCGACGTCGGATTCGATGTTGAGCGGCAGAAGCGGGTCGTGGAGCGACAGCCTAAGCAGGAACCAGCCGCGTTCGTCGGAATTCTCACAACGTACGCGCAGACCTTCGTAATTCACGGCTTCGGGAGTCCAGCCATCCTGCGTTTTAACGTATTCGCCCAGCGCGTCGATGACGCCTTGACCGTACGTCTTGAAATCCTCCGCAGAGATATTCAACCTGAACTCGACCGCTTCGGCGGGCTCTTCGAGCTTATCGATCAGTTCGTCGATATGGCGCCCTTCTTTGCGCATAAGTGCGAGCTGAATGAGCAGTTTTGCGATCAGGTACGCGCCGTCGTCGAGGAAATAGTTCTCCTTGAGGGCGCCGTGGCCGGACGTTTCGATCGCCACAGGCGTGTAGATGCCCTCGTTATTGAGGCGGATCGCTTCGTTGATGACGTTTTTATATCCCCTCTTGAAGCGGTGATGCACGCCGCCAAGATCCTGCTCGATGAACTTTTTAAGGCCGGAAGACGTGATCGAATCTGTAACGATCGTTGCCCCCGGGTGTTCGGCGATGGCAATGGCCGAGATCATAGCGATGATGCGGTTGCGGTTGATCTCCTTGCCGTGGCGGTCTACAGCTCCGGCGCGGTCAACGTCGGTGTCGAAGATGATTCCGAAGTCTGCGTGATTGTCCAGCACGGCCTTCTGGATCGAATCCATCGCCGCCTTGTCCTCGGGGTTCGGAATGTGGTTCGGGAACGTGCCGTCAGGCTCCAGGAACTGGCTGCCGGTCGTATCCGCACCGAGCGGCTTCAGCACTTTTTCAGCATAAAAACCACCTGCGCCGTTGCCCGCGTCAACGATGATATGCGTGCCTTCGAGCGGTCTGAGTGACCCGGTCGCTTTGCGTATTTTACTTACGAGTCCCGCAGCGTAGATCGTTATAAAGTCAACTTTGACTTCTCTGCCTGCCGCGCCGTTCGCTGCAGGCCGGAGTCCGTCTTCGATCTCATCGGCTATTGCGAGCACCGCTGTGATATCCGCTTTCTCAAGGCCTCCGTCTTTTGTGAAGAATTTCAGGCCGTTGCGGTTAAAAGGCAGGTGGCTCGCCGTAAGCATGATCGAACCGTCGTACATATAGCCGTCGGTCACTGTCGTCGTAAACATTGCGGGAGTCGAAGCAAGGCCGCAATTAACGACGTTTACACCTTCCGCCAGCATGGCGTCAATAACGCTCGCGCGCAGCGCCGGACCGGATATACGCGAATCGTTGCCGACTGCGACAGTCAGTTCCTTCTTCCCCGTCTTCTCACGCAGCCACAGCACAAATGCGCGGGCAATTATTCCCGCTGCTTCTGCCGTCAGGTTTACGTGCTGTCCTTCGATACCTTCCAGCGCTACTCCGCGAATGTCGCTGCCATTCTGAAGTTTCTTCCACTTATCTTTCATAAAAAAGCCTCCACAATATTTATAATATTTAAAACACTAACTCATTACTCGTTCCTGGTTGCCATCTGCAATTACTCTAGGTCTTATTTGGATTCATTTTTCTCGTCAGCGAAGCCGAGTGAATGGCTAAGAATTTTGTTTGACCGAACTTCGAACCGATACCGGGGTTCGCATGAGACCCAAAATTCGTGTCATCATCCGGTTCGTGCTTTGACCGAACTGCGAACCGATTCCGGGGTTCGCAGTAGACCCAAAATTCGTGCCATCACTCGGTTCGCCTGCCACTTGCCACTTGCAACTTGCCACTTGCCACTTAACTACGCGTCGCTTTCTCCTCCCTGCGCTTCGATCTCTTTCATTTTCGCAAAGAACGGCCTCAGGTACATAAACGTGCCAAACCCGCCGATAACAAGGCCGAAAACCAGATACATAAGATACTCAAGCAAAATTGACGGCGTCCCGAACATTGTCAGCATCCCGAACGCAAACGCCTGCACGAACGTAGGCATCCTGTCGTAAGTCCCCGCCTTGTACCCTTCTCTGAAAGCCAGAAGCACGTCAAACGTCATAGAGACCAGAGTGGCAATTATAAGCACTATCACTGCTGCTATCAGTGCGAGCACAACGCCGCGCTTGGAAAACTTGCGCCCGAAAAACACGTAGCCGTTGACCGCAAGAATGGCCGTGATCAGTCCTGCGATCGGGGCAATAAATCCTATCCGCCACAGTATGACCCACAGCACTCCGCCGGCAAGGCCGAACAAAAACGCTCCGAGAATGCCCAGAAAGACCTTCTCCTGCGCATCCCTGTTTTCCTCAAAATTGATTTTAGAAATACCGAACTTCCTTTTCCCCATAAAAAAACCCTTATTACCAATTTACCATTACTCTAGGTCTTTTGTGACTTCATTTTTCTCGCCAGCGAAGCCGAGTGAATGGCTAAGAATTTTGTTTGACCGAAATGCGAACCAATTCTGGGATTCGCATGAGACCCAAAATTCGTGTCATCACTCGGTTCGCTGCAATTTGTTTAGCAGTTATTTATCACATCCGCGATCCTTCCGATCTCCGCCTCGTCCCAGTCAGGACTGATCATCACGTACGCGGTGCGCGAAAGAAGGTCGAGCGTTCTCGGGCACATATCGGCAGAATAATTATGCTGAAGTCCCTTGTTCGCCTCCATCAGGAACGGATCCATCGCAGGATGCAGCGCGCCGCGCTTCTCCATGATCTGCGTCCAGTTCGTATAAATGTGCTTGCCCGTATCGATCGGAACAGTTGTCCCGACGCCTTTTTCTGCCGCCTTTTGCTGAAACGCCCTGCATTCTTCCGCGCTGTCAAACCGGAGCGGAAGCGTTGTCCCGCAATCGCCGTCAATATCGTGCGATGGAGCTTTGCAATGCTTTCCGCCCGCACCGCCTTCCGCGCACGTGAGTTTCGTGAGCAGCGTCCTGTTCCTGCGAAGGTCGGAAAGTATCCCGGGCATGCGTTTTAATTGCTCGCGCAGTATAGCTCCCGTCAGGTCTGAAACGCGGAACTCCGTGCCTCCGAACAGCGGCTGATCGATGCCGTTCAGCTGGTCGCCGAAAAATGCCACGGCGCTCGCGTCGTGATATATCAGCGCGCGTTCGTAGATCGTGCGGTCTCCCGTCACCATCGCGCCGCCTTCACCGGACGTGATCACTTTGAAATAGTTAAACGAAAAAGCACCCGCGTCTCCGATCGTGCCGAGATATCTGCCGTGGTACATACCGCCGTCTGCCTGGCACGCGTCCTCGATGATCTTAAATCCGTACTTTTTAGCGAGGGCCGTGAGTGCGTCAAGGTCCGCCGGGAAGCCCTGGATGTATACAGGCATTACGGCTTTCGTGTGCGGCGACAACTTTTTCTCCACGTCTGCGACGTCGATCGTGAGCGTGTCGTCAACTTCGGCTATTACCGGGATCGCTCCTACAGACGTGACTGCGAGTGCGGAGGCAATATAAGTGTACGCAGGTACGATGACCTCGTCCCCCGGGCCGATGCCCATGCCGATAAGTGCACTCGACAACGCCGCAAAGCCGGAAGTCATTGTCAACGCATATTTCGCCCCGGTCAGTTGCTTCCATTCTTCCTCAAAATTATAAACTTCCCGTCCGGAACCGTTGATCTTGAAAAAATCCCGGCTAAGTATTGCCCGGCCTACGGCGTTGATCTCTTCCTGTCCTATTCTGTACATATTCGTCCCTCCTTATTCGCTCATCAATGCGAGCGTGCGGTCAATAAGTATCTGATCTGCGTTGTCCACCAGCGGATGTGCCGAACTGAATCTGAAGCATGCCACTTCGTACCCGCCCCGGACCAGCTGGTCTTCAGTAGGCAGATACGCGCTGTAGCCGTTGGCGTTGGACAGCGTCAATGTATATCTGATCGGTGAGTACGCCCTGAGCCTGAGGGCGATCTCTGAGAAAATTTCAAAGGGGAATGGCAAGAAAACCACGTCTCCGAGGGAAATAAGAGTCTGCTTCAGGCTGAATTCAGGCTCGTATGGAGGACAGCCGGCTTCATATTCTTCCAGCGACTCCCGGTAATAAGCGTACTCCAGGCGGCTGATGTTGACCAGCTTCTCCGGCTCTTCATAGGTGGCCAGTTTCTGCCTAAGTTCGGCTTCCGGCAGGAGAGGCTTTCTGGGCACTCCCACCACGCCCTCGAACAATTTAAGTTCTCCGGCTTTGTACACTCCCGCGTTCCGGTATGCTTTCACGGCATCGGTGGCGGCAATTCCTCCCAGTTCTTCCACATGCTTTATATTTCCCACGGTCTGGCCGTTGGTCAATCTCGGTCCCGCGTCTCCTACGGCGCCGTTCCAGAATGCGCTGAGGGTCCCGGTCTCCGCGGTCAAACGGTCTGTCATAATGCCGGGCCAATCCCGGGAAATTTCCCGGTTATTGCCCGCCGCCGTACCATGGCAGCTGTAATGGATCATATTTATGATGCCTTTTTTAGTTTCGCTGTTGCGTATGGCGATCACGGTCATCTCCGGGTCGAAACAGCCCCATGGATTTTGCCCGAGCGCGATGAAACCGTTGGGAAATTGTTGACGGCGGTTGATCCCCACTTTCGATTCGGTGGTGCCTATCGCCAGTTCGGCAGGCTGCAGATCCTCCAGCGCCCTTTTGCAGGCCCGGCAGACTCTCGGGAACAGAATATTGTCAACGTATTCCCGGTCAATATCTCCCCAGCCTTCCATTCCTGATACGTTCGGTGCAGAGTGTGTGTGGGTGGCGGCGATCACGACTCTCGTGGCGGGCAATCCGTTTTCTTTTCCTATGCGTTCGCGCAGTTCGTCGCACAGTGCGGTCCCGAAGTCGCCAACGGATATGGTCACCAGCAGCGCCTTTGTATCGCCCTGAGCGAATGCGGCGCAGGCAGCTTCCAGCCCGTCGTGGATCGACGTGCTGACCGAGTCCGGCACATAGCCGTATAACAGCGTCCCGATCTTGGGCGTTATATCTTCCTTTGCGGCGCCAACCATAAAAATATCGTGGTTTCCTGATCTCATTGGCAATCATCCGCCTCCCAAGGTGTATTTTACCACACTGGAGACGCAGGGACAAGTTGGAAGTGGAAAGTGGCAAGTGGCAAGTTGGAAGTGGAAAGTGATAA
>JAGCTF010000061.1 GCA_017963755.1 Clostridia bacterium
ATACGGCCGCAGATGAGGAAAAGAAGGAATGCGGCCGTACACTCCGCCTCACCAATACGGCCGCAAATGAAAAAAGGCAGAGCTGCGGCCGTACGACCATATCCGGCTTCGCCATTTTTATATATACATTTCCGCCGAATTTTGCTAAAATAATCCTGCTTACATGAGCTGACGCAAACAGCTGAAGATATAAGGAGGATTATATTATGAAATTCTGTTCAAACTGTGGTGCCAAGAGCGATGATAATTCCAGATTCTGCCCTAAATGCGGCAAAGCGCTTTCCGACATTCCTGCCGGTCAGGCTCAGGGACAGACTGCATACGCAGGCCCTTCGCCGGTTAACCAGACCGCTCAGCCGGGATTCGCGCCCGATTATACCGATAAATCGACGTATTCTACAGCGTCAGGACGCAACCTTCATTACGTAGTACTGCAGGTAACGCTCAAAGAGAAATTTTTGGGGACAGGTTCGGGGAACCTTTCCGCGCTGGAAGCCTGCATCAACGAGCAGGCGGCAAAAGGGTACAGGCTCCATACGATCGCTACGGCGACGGGCAACAGCACCGGCTTCCTTGGCGGCGACAGGATCCAGGCGACAATGGTTTTCGAGAAGATCATTTAAACCCGCTCCGTTTTGAACCGTTTCAAAGCACGTAAAAGCAGAAAGTCAGGAGGATATATATGGCAGACGATAAAATTTTATTCGGCACGCCGAAGCCGTTTACGCTGAAGGGACCCGGGGCGGGTGAAATATATGAAGCACGTACGAGCGGGACCGCTTACGTTTCCCAATACGACACGGCAAGATATCCGACGCAGGAAGACCTTGTTATTGCCATCAGAACAAACACTGCAAAAATTATCGAAAACGGGCTTGCTGACTGGACGGTCAAAGAAGCGGTGAGAGTTGACAGCAAAACGAAAATAACCGCAATGTTGACCGAAGGATTTGCACCGCTCGGGATCAAAGCGTCTTTTATACTCAATAACGTTCAACTTACAACGGAGTCGGAGTTAAAATATAAAAGGACGCACGGAAATGATTACGAAGGCTCTTCCGGACTGCTTTCAGATATGTATGCGAAGCAGCCTAAACTTGAAGACCTGATTCCCGAAACCCACGGTCCGGTCGTTAAGATCTATTCGAGTTTTTCAAGCTCCGGAATGTCGATCGGAAGCGATACGTCTGAAAGAGAAACGGTGACCTGGCAGCCTGACGGCACGCTCCTAATAGAAAGCGTTGACAGAGGAAACGGTGTGGAGATCTATGAAAAAAATATCGGCGGAGCAGAAGCAGCCCGGAAGCTGCGCGAATATGTTGCCGCAAGCCGCGTGGCGGAGATGGCGCAGATCGAAACGATACCTAGTCCTTTCCAGATGACTGATTATTCTTCGAGTTCGTATATTGAATTTACGTTTGACGACAGTTCGATCGGAGGGGCTTCGCTCGTGGAGCGTTCGCTTGACTGCGGCTCGTTCTGGGAGCTCCAGAGACAGACGATAAGTAAGATACGTGAACTGATCAGGGATTGTGTCAATACCGGAAAGTGCATAGAGCATACGAAGTCAACGTATGACCGGCGTGCTCCTTCTTTCGGCTTTATGGGTATGGGGATGAATCCCGGTATGGGCATGGGTATGGGCAACGGCCCCGCACCGGCGCCCGCATCGCCTGCGCCTTCACCGAAGACTATTCTGCCTGACAGCCCGGATAAATGGATATGCCCCTGCTGCGGCGCCGAGAATCCGGGCAAATTCTGCTCTGAATGCGGGACGCAAAAGCCGGAAAAGAAAGAGATCCAGTGCGAGTGCGGATACATAAGTTCCGGAAAATTCTGCCCTAATTGCGGAAAAAGGCTCGAGCCAAAGCCGCCCGAACAGGCTGCTCCGACGTATACCATGCAGGGACCTTCCGATGGAACAGGTGTGCAGATCGACCCGCAGAAAACAAGGATAGTCGCAACGGAGTACGGGGTCAGGTTTGTCACCGAAGAAGAAGCGGCCGCCATCGAGGAAAAGAAGAAAAACGAAAAGCCGGGAGGCTGGACGTGCGAAAAATGCGGCGCGGAGCTTCAGACCGGTGACAATTGCGAGAAATGCGGCGCGGAGATCAGGAAAGTCATGCTGTTCTCATACTCTTCGTACGCGTCAACGAATCCTCCGCGCTATGAGGGCGGTTCCGTTTACGAATTTTCCGACACGCTGCTGATATATAAAACGTATTATAACAACGATACAAAATTCCGCTTCATTTCCGCGGACGTTATTGACCCCGCATACGGGATTATAAAGAAATACGGCATCGACAAGTGGGAGAAGTACGTTGGCCGTTTATGCGGTATGATGGGCGGAATAGAATTCGTCTCGTTCAGGGACGGCGATGATCTTGTCGGATCGTCGTCGGATCAGATGGGCAACGCCGTGATGGCCGCTTGTTCGGCGTTGAGGTCGCTGTTTGACGGAGCTATAGTTTGAGGATCAGGATCTTCAAAGCATGACCGGGAATCAAAAGGAATGATCAGGATATTATTTGTCTGCCACGGCAATATCTGCAGATCGCCGATGGCCGAATACATATTTAACGATATTGTCCGCCGCGAAGGGCTGGAAAGGGAAGTGGAGGCATTGTCCGCGGGAACGTCGGCAGAGGAGCTGGGGAGACCGGTGTATCCTCCTGCGAAGAGCTATCTCAGGAGGCTTGGGATCGACCCGTCCGGAAAGCGTGCGCGAGTGATGGAGCGCGGGGATTTCGAGCGTTTCGACCTGATCGTGGCGATGGAGCGGTATAACGTGCGCAATATGGCGCGGTTCTGCCCGCCGGTAGGCATGGATAAGGTCAGGCTGCTGCGCGATTTTACGGATTCGCCGGGGGACATCGACGATCCGTGGTACAGCGGCGATTTTGAAGGCGTCGGCAGGCAGATCGAAGAGGGCTGTGCGGGTCTGCTCGAATATCTGAAGCACGAATATCCATATCTGCGCGGGGGACAAGGTTCCCGGAAGCATTCACGCGAATAAAAAATTTAATTTTGCCATTATTTTGTCACTCATTTTATCGGTGAACAGAGTATATTATTATTGGCGCCGGAGAAAGCAGCGCGGGGACAACGTTCTTCGCGAAGCGTTCGCGGCGCTGTAGAATTACGAAAGCGGAGGATGATCTTTTGAAAAAGCATATATGGACAATATGTTTTTCTGCGGTTCTGTTTGCGTATACACTGTACGTCGTGCTTGATACGTTCGTCATACGCAGGGTCTACGACGCTAATGCCGTGAAGGTCAATACCTCTATGTTCGCGACGCCTTTGCCTTCAGCTGCGAGTACTGCGTTGCCTTCGGATCCGGACGATCCGGAGGAAGAAACGGCGTTACCTGACGTAAATACGTACGTTCCGACTGCGACCGCCGAGCCAACGCCCGTACAGCCTTATCAGGACGAAGACAGCTACGTTGACGAAAATATAACGATCGAATTGTCAACGTATGAAGAATACGGCACTGCGATATACGTTGCCGACGTCAGACTGAGCTCGGCCGAATATCTTAAAACCGCTTTTGCGCAAAATAAATACGGACGGAATATTACCGAGTTTACGTCGGAGATCGCACGTACGAACGAAGCGATCCTGGCTGTGAACGGTGATTATTACGGAGTGCAGAAAAAAGGTTTCGTTATCCGCAACGGCGTCGTCTACCGCGACAGCGCGAGGGGCGAGGATGTGCTGTGCATATATGCCGACGGTACGGTCGGGATCGTGAGCGACACTGAACGGACTGCGGACGAGCTTGTTGAGAGC
>JAGCTF010000062.1 GCA_017963755.1 Clostridia bacterium
ATACGGCCGCAATTGAAAAAAGACAGAGCTGCGGCCGTATAAACTAGCAATTCACACTGCAGCATCCGGCATTCGCTCTGCCTTGCCTCCGAACTCTGAACTCTTAACTTCATTTGCTTTTGTGTTCAGTTTGGTGTAAAATATTGTCCGGACAGAGCCGCAGAGGCTGCCGTCCGATGCAGGTATTGACGCGCAGGAGCGGTTCAAGCAGCGCTGAAGCGTCACTGATGCACGGGCAGGCACAAGGTTCCGGAGCTTTTGTCCGCAGAATTTCATACGTTGCATCCACAGTTCTTTCGAAGTGCAGGCGCGCAGCAGGTGCGCGGCCGGTTCGGGGAGCAAATTTTAAGGAGCAGCAGTAAGGAGTATAAATTGGATAAAAAAGTTAAACTGATCGTCTTTACAGGCGTTCTTGCAGCGCTGGTGATCGTTCTCCAGGTATTTCTTGGAATTCCGTTCGGTCCGTTTTCAATAACGCTCGCACTCTTCCCTATCGTAATAGGCGCAGTCGTATTAGGTCCTGTTTCAGGACTCATTCTCGGGCTCGTGTTCGGTGTCGTAGTATCGATCCTCTCGCTCACGGGCAAGGATCCCGGAGGTCAGATGGTGTTCGCAGCAAACCCGTTTATGGCATGGGTACTCTGCCTGCTGAAAGGGGCAATGGCCGGTTTCCTTCCCGGAATTATTTATAAAGCGATCCGCAAATTCAAATATCTTGCCGAGCTGGCGTACGGTCTCACCGGTGCAGCGATCTTCGCAGGAGGATTCGCAGTATCAAGAATAATGACAAAAGTTGAGAGCAGCGTTGCCCGTACGATCGTGCCTATAGTGTTCACGCTCGTTGCCGCCGGACTGATGATCGCGCTGTTCAAAATGTTTAAGAGCGGTATTGCCGCATGCTATATAGCGTCAATGGTCGCGCCTGTCGCGAATACAGGTATTTTCGTTATCGGAATGCTGCTTTTCTTCAGACCGGTCCTTCAGGCATGGGGCGGCGGCTCGAACGTATTCGTTTACGTTATCACCGGGCTGGTCGGTCTGAATTTCCTTGTGGAATTCTTTGTATCGGTAGCTCTTTCGCCGGCAGTGGCCGCGATAGATAAAGGCGCGAGCCGCATCTGATCCGTTATTCGAACACAAGTGCTCCGAAGCATTCGGGGCGGTGGTAGTCAGGCGAAGGCGTGTCAATATTATGCCATACGGAATAGTACGGGACGGGGGCGTCGTCGCAGCACGTGTAGAAATTGCAGCGAAGTACGTCTCCCGGTTCGGGTGTTTTGAAATCGCTTACGTAGCGGCGGATGAAGCTGTACGGGATCTTATATGATACTTCCCAGAAAACAGGGCCGGACGAAGCAGATGCCTTAAATAAAGAATTATCAGCTGCGTCAGGATCGGAAACGAGGCGGCTCGACTGCCTTGTTCCCTCCGGGCTGAAGCCCGTGTACGTCGCGGCGAGAGGATTAAGCTCGAAATTGAAATATGCGTTGTCCCCCGCTTTTGGTGCGAAGAAAAATTCGAGGCAGGAGTCGCGGCAGACCGGATCGCCGAAATTCCGGCGCGTTGCCAGCGGCATCGTTTCGTAAGACCTCATTCTTACGTAAAGCGCTTCGGCGTCGTACTGTACTTCCGCTCTCGCAGTATGAAGAGGCTCCCCCGCTTTTCTCCACGGCATCGTTTCGATAAGTGCCGACGTGCGGAAAAGGCCGCCAATTGAATCATTTGTTTTTCTGAAAATCATTTTGCGCCTCCGTTCCGTCCGCTCTTCATGATCCAGTATTCGTATGCGTCAACGAGCGCCGCCCAGCTGGCCTGGATAATGTCTCCGGACAGACCGACGGTACCGAAGCGCCTGCCTCCTCCGGAGAATTCGATAAAGACGCGCACTTTCGATGCGGTACCTTCGCCTGAATCGATCACGCGGACCTTATAGTCTTCAAGGCTGACCGCGAGAGTTTCGGGGTAAAAATGAGCCATTGCCCGACGGAAAGCGCAGTCGAGCGCGTCGACGGGACCGATGCCGTTGCCAGCGGTGATCTCACTGACGCCGTCGACGGTAAGGTCAACGATCGCAGATGCCGAGTACGGGCTCGCCGCCTGTTCGTCAAGCGTGATGACTTTATAGCTGTTCAGCGAGAACGCCGGTTTATACTCCCCGGTGAGCCTGCGTACCAGAAGTTCCAGCGAAGCTTCGGCGCTTTCGTACTGGTACCCTTCGAATTCACGCTGCTTCAGCGTATTCAATATCTGCTCGTTCAGTTCGGGTTCGAGCGCTATGCCGCATATCCTGCGGACGATGTCCTGTATTCCGCTCCTGCCGCTGATCTCAGACGCTAAAAGTCTCCGCTCCCCTCCTACTTCCGAGGGATCGATAGGTTCGAAGCTTTCAGGCGCTTTGAGCACGGCGTTTATGTGCGTGCCGGCTTTATGGGCGAACGCGTTGCGCCCCACAAAAGGTGCGTCTGAGCGTTTCTTGATATTGATCAGTTCGGCGGCCCGGTAGCTCATGGCGGTGATCGTTCGTACCGACTGTTTAGGCACGCAGTTTTTACCGTACCTGACCTGAAGGTTCGGCACGACAGTGAAATAATCCGCATTGCCCGTACGCTCCCCGATGCCGAACAGCGTAGTGTTTACAAGATCGGCTCCGTTCAGCGCTGCAACGACAGTGTTCGCATCTGCCATGCCGCAGTCGTTGTGCATATGAACTCCGAGAATCGCTCCGGGTCTGATACCGTAGATCAGCGCCTTTATATCGTTCAATATTTCGCACGTTTTTAGCGGATCGGAGACGCCTGTCGTATCGCAAAGTACTAATGTACCCGCACCGGCTTCAAGCGCCGCGCTCACACACTGTTTCGCGTACTTCGCGTCCCTCATCCAGCCGCTGAAAAAGCCTTCGCAGTCGAAGATCACGTCCTTGCCTGAATCTTTAAGAAAGCGCACGGATTCTGCTATGATACGCAGATTATCTTCCGCACTGATACGAAGAACGTTATCCACCGTAAAGATATCGGTTTTACCGTAGATACAGACCGTACCAAAAGGCATCTCGGAAAGAGCACGCAGCAGCGGATCGTCCTGTGCGCGTATACCTGCCCTGGCTGTGGCGCCGAACGGGACAAATTTAGCATTTTTAAACGGATAGCCGGCAATTTTCCTGTAAAACTCGTCTTCTTTCGGATTCGTCTCAGGCATGCCGCCTTCTATAAATGCGACTCCGGCGTCGTCAAGTTCCGCGGCGAGGCGCAGTTTATCCGGTACGCTGAAAGAGATCCCGGGGCACTGGCTCCCTTCGCGGATCGTGGTATCATATATCAAAATGCGTTTTGCTTCCGGCGACATCGCAGCGCTCCCTTCAGTTCTCAGTCGAAAACGTATGGCGAATCGGAGATCGATTCACTTCCGCGGTCGAGTGCAACTATACCTGTGCGCGCCATTTCTATTACGCCGTACGGTCTTAGCATATCAAGAAGCGCGTCGGTTTTTCCGCCGTCACCCGTAAGTTCGATCGTAAGCGCGTCCGGGGTAAGGTCAATGATCCTTGCCCTGAAGACCTGCGCGATGTCAATAATTTCGCTCCTCGCGGCAGCATCCGCTCTGACCTTTATAAGAGTCAGTTCGCGCGAGACCTGTGCGTCGGCGTCAAGTACTTTTACTTTATGTACGCAAACGAGCTTTCCGACCTGGAAAATGATCTGTTCGAGCACTCTCGCGTCGCAGTCAACGCGCACGGTGATGCGCGATGCGGAAGGCACGTCCGTCGTTCCCACGGCGAGGCTGTCAATATTGTATCCCCTGCGGCTGAAGAGATTTGTCACCCGGGCAAGCACGCCCGCTTCATTGTCGACAAGTATCGAAATCGTTTTAAGCATTTTCAGCACCCCTTAATACTGTTCTGACTTCTATAACAGCGGCTCTGTTTTCATTGACCGCGTCCTTTACTGCCCGTTCGAGCTCGGCAGGCGTCTTTGCACGGATGCCTTTCAGGCCGAACGCAGAGCAGAGTTTCGGTATATTTAATTTCTGATCGAGTTTGGTCTGGCTGTAGCGCCTTCCGCAATACGCTTTCTGCATCTCGCGCACCATTGCGAGCGCCCCGTTTCTCATAACGATTATGATCAGCGGCAGCTTTTCGGAAGCAACTGTCGCCAGCTCGTTCATATTCATCATAAAACTGCCGTCGCCTGTAAACAGGATCGTAGTTCTTCCGGGCATCGCAGTGGAGGCACCTATCGAAGCGCCCAGTCCGAAGCCCATCGTCCCCAGCCCGCCGCTGGTTATAAACCGGTCGGAAGGGCCGATCGGGAAATATCTGGCCGTGTAGAGCTGATGAAGCCCCACGTCTGTGACGACGGTGATCCCGCCGCCTGCGGCACGTTTGACCGAATCGAATACGGCCTCCGGAGCCAGCCAGCCGCGTTTTAACGTCTGTTCCGGTGCTTTCTGCCCGTCAGAGACACTTTTGGCAGAGGAAAACCACGGTGCTTTTACAGGAATGCCGTTTAAACGCGCGAGAATGGCCTTTAAAGCCGTTTTCGCGTCCGAGGCAATATATGCGTCCGCCGGAACTATCTTGTTGATCTCGGCCCTGTCAGCGTCGATCTGGACGAGCTGCTTCCCTGAAGCCTTAAGTCCGGCAATGTCTGTCACTTTATTTCCGAGCCTCGCTCCTGCGGCGATTATAAGATCACACTCGCAAAGAGCCTGCTTTGCTTCTTTCCGGGCCATTGCCCCGAGGATGCCGAGATTAAGCGGTTCGTCAGGCGGCAGCGTTCCGATACCCATAAGCGTGGAGCATACGGGAGCTCCGGCAGTGCGGGCAAGCTTCAGCAGTTCCGGTCCTGCGCCGGCCTGTTTTGCGCCTCCTCCGCAGATGATCAGGGGCTTCGAGGCGTTTTCTATAAGCTTCGTGACAAGCTCAACGTCGCCGCTTTCAGGAACAGGTGTATCTTTTATCTCTGAGATCTTGAACCGTTCCAGAGCATCGTCGTAAAGCCCGCATCCGCCCTCGAGCACGTCTTTCGCCACGTCAATAAGTACGGGGCCGCGGCGGCCGCTCATGCAGATGGAAAAAGCATTTTCCATTGCCTCTGCGAGCAGTTCGGGAGTGCGTACCGCCCAGCTGTGCTTGGTGATCCCGAGCGTCATGCCGACTATGTCAACTTCCTGAAAAGAGTCGGTCCCGATCAGCGAATGTTCGACGTTGCCCGTAATGAATACGGCCGGAACGGAATCCATGAACGCGTTGGCAATGCCGGTGATGAGGTTCGTTGCCCCCGGGCCGGACGTGGCGATGCATACGCCGGGCTTTCCGCTCATCCTCGCAAATCCGTCGGCCGCGTGTGCCGCTCCCTGTTCGTGCGAGGTGCGTATATGATCCAGTTCTTTTCTGTGGCGGTAAAGTGAATCATAAAGAGACAGCACCGTGCCTCCGGGATATCCGAACACGGTACGTATATTATTCTTTATCAGCATCCGGACAATGAATTCAGCCCCATTCATATACTTCGCTCTCCCTGAGCACAGCTCCGTACTTTTCTCCTATGATTCGCAGCGTGACCGTATCTTCCGGGGTCAGAAGGCGCTTCGGAGAAGTATATTTCATCGTTTGTGCATCTACGTAGATCATGTTGTAGATCCTGCCGTTTACGCACAGATACGTATCATCGGTCATTCCCTGCCCTTTAACGGTGTACTCGTTAAGTGCTTCGTCATAAATTATATCAGTTATTTTAGGTTCTATGAGGCCGTAGGTAAAACCGGGGTTGGTGTACTCGACGTTCTGCGTTTCCTCGAACAGTTTATAATACTGGGTCTTTTCAAAGTATTCCAAGTAATTTTCATCGTCTTTATAAAGGCGGTGGAAGCGGTTCATAAAGGAACCGTCGAAGCCTAAACTGTCGCAGAGGAGCGTGCTGAGCTGATAAAGATACAGCGACTGATCTTCATTCTTAGGCAGGTTCATATTGTTCCACGTATAGAAATTAACGTTGAATCTGTTTTCATCAGTTACTCCGGGAAGTTCGCGTGCAAACGTGGGCATGTGATCACTGTACATCACGATAACCGTCGGCTCTCCGCGCTGCTCGAAATAATCGACGATGTTGCGCAGGTGCGTATCTACCTGCTCCAGCTGACTTATATAGTAAGCGAGCTGGCCTTCCGTTTTTGCTTTGTTCTCAAGGCCTTTTATCTCCATAGGATATTCGGTCTTTTTCAGCGAAGGGTACGCACCGTGGGTCTGTACCGTAACCGCGAACACAAAATGCTTTTCCTTCTCTGAATTATCAAGCGCGATCTTCATCTGCTCGAGCAGGATCGAGTCGTCCGCCCAGATCACCTGCTCTTTTTTCTGAACTCCGGACATAAATTCGTACGGCACAAAGTAGTCGAAGCCGAGATTCCTGTACACGGTGTCTCTGGAGAAAAATTCGCCCTGATAATCGTGCATACCGAACGTATCGAATCCGAGACTCTTAAGGTAACGCGGAAGAGAATCGACAGCCGTATCGTCAACGTGTATCATATACGGGTTATATCCGAACGGAAGATTGTTGATGCTGAAGCCGGTCAGAAACTCGAATTCGCTTTTTACAGTCTGTCCGCCGAAGATCGGGACAACGATCGTACCGTGCGTATATTTTTCTTTCAGCGAATGAAGGAACGGTATCGGATCACGCTCATACTCCATACCTTCGAGTTCCGTCGGGTCAATGAACGATTCGATCTGCAGCACAATAATATTCATTTTACCCTTTTCGGCATCTTTACTGTCCTTTCCGGCGTTCCTGACGTTCGCAAGGACAGGCTCAAGATCTTCATACTTGTAATTATCCGGTTTGATTTTGAGTACTCTGTAGCCTGTAGTCACGAAACTGAAAACGTAGCCGTTCCGGTTAAAAAGTTCCCTCGGAGAACGTTCGGAAAAACTTATCCACGGCAGAAATGACGCCAGCACGCCGGCAAATATACCGACTGCCATAAAGCCGAGCGACCAGGCGACAACTTCGCGCCCCGCCCTTTCCCTTTTCTTCATTTTCAGCCCGAGGACAATAAATCCGACGATGAGCGCCGCTATTGCCACAAACAGCATTATCAGCCAGAAGATTCCCAGGATATCCGCGATCGCAAACAGTCCCTCTTTTATCTGGAAGATATCCGGGATCAGGACCGGTTCGAAGTTATTTGCATTTTTGATCAGCGAAGCGATGCCGAACACGAGCCAGAAAACAAGATAGATCCCGGCGCCCATCGCAGGCCGCCTTATCCAGATTATAAACGAGCCCAGTGCGGTAAACAGAAGCAGGTTCACTCCTAAAATATCGGGCTGAGTCAGCATGCTTTTTACAGGGATCAGAAAGCTGCCGGTCTGAAGTATCTCGAGCAGGAATATGAAAAGAAGCGAGAAGTAAAAAAGAAAAGACAGTTTTTTGAACCAGTAAGCAGTTACGTCCGGCTCCGAAGGTCTCGCCTTTTCAGAAAAGAAATATACGGTGACACCCACTCCGGCTATGACTGCCGCCATTACGGAAGCTTCTATAAATCTGCCGCATGAAAAGCCCTGCCACAGCATCCAGAGCGATGACATTATCATCAGAAGCGTACGTCTGTAAGGGGTAAAGCAAATCGGAAAAGTGAATAGCACGAGAGTCATTACCCGCAGTATCAGCGCGGCAGGAAGCAGCAGAAAATACACTCCTTTAAGCAGCGATATATTTCCCGTGACGATAAGCGATATGCCCGCCATGGCAAAATGGAACATGGCGAGCTGGAGCAGAAGTTTCCTTATGCCCTGGCTTTTCTCTCCGGTCAGCAGATCGCTGCTGATCATGGTAGTTGTTTCATTCTTATCCTTCTTATCCTTCTTCTCCATCATTCCTCCGCCGGGAAACAGCTATTGCTTCGTTCGCAAGTTTTCAGCTGCAGCCGGGTTTTCATCTGTTGTAATAATTGATCAGGCAGCCGGATAAGAGTATGTCTCTTTCTGAATCACTGAGATCTCCGACTGTAAATACGGTCTCGCTTTTTTCACCGTTCACATGTATGATCACGGCTTTTATCTTATTTACGCGCCCTTCGAGCAGCGCTCTGATACCTTCTATGAATATCCTGTCGCCGCATGAAAGGTCAAGCGTTTCGAACGATTCCGTAATGAGCGGCAGCATGCCCCAGTTTATGAGATTGCTCCTGTAGCGTTTCGTAGCGTACGCCGAAGCGATGTTTGCGAATCCGCCGAGCACTTTCTGACATGACGCTGCCTGTTCTCTGGCAGATCCGTCACCCGGTTTAACGGCGCATACGACGCTGCCTATCTGTGTATTTCTGACAAGTCTCAGCCAGTCTCCGAAACCTTCGTACGCTTTTTCAAGTGCACCGTTCGCATCCACTCCGCCGCTCAGGTATGACAATCTCGCGCGTTCCGTTTCCCTTACTTTCAGGCTCCGGTCAACGTATCCCGGATCTTTTCTCGAAAGTGCGAATCTTGAGAGGCGCTCCGGATTCGATCTGTACGACGAAGTTTCGCCGCTGGGAATAAGTTCATCTGTCGTTGTCACCGGGTCTTTTATGACGGACGCGACTTCAAGCAGTATGTTTTCCGTGAGCGCTTCCATGTGAGGCCAGTCAGATATGTTCGGGCCGAATACGAGCGGCTCATCCGGCGAAGGGGCGCCCCAGCCGTTATAGACGCGGTTCTGATAAACTCTGCCGTCGAAGGAGTATTGTCCCGGTCTGGGCGACGAATATATATCTTCTATACCGCTGACCGAAGTGGCGGGTGTAAGGATCCCGTGATTCAGAGCGGTCGCGGCGATAGAGGCGGCATCCATCAGTGCCACCCATGCGTTCTGCCCCTCTCCCGGTTTGGAGCCTTCGCGGTTCGGAAAGTTTCTGGTGGTGTGGCGTACGGAGAAAGCGTTGTTCGAAGGTACGTCTCCTGCTCCGAAACACGGTCCGCAGAAGCAGGAACGCACGGTGGCTCCGGCGAGGGTCAATTCTCCGAGCGCGCCGTTTTTCATCAGTTCCAGATAAACCGGTTCGCTCGCGGGATACACGGACAACGAAAAAGCGTCCGGACCGATGTTGCCCGCGCCTATTATATCCGCGGCTCTGCAGATATTCTCAAACGTTCCGCCCGAGCAGCCTGCGATCACGCCCTGGTCAACGTGCATTGCCCCGTCGTAATATTTGGAAGTAAGCGACCCTTCCTTTATCGAGCCGCCAGCCTGCTCCATCGCACGCTTCTCCGTCTCCCGAAGAATGTCCTGCGGATCCTCAAGGAACCGCCTTATAGTGTAAGTATTGCTCGGATGGAAAGGCAGTGCGATCATCGGTTCGACCGTAGAAAGATCGACGTATACGAGTCCGTCATACAACGCGCCTTCACCGGGTACGAGTTCCGCATAATCATCCGCGCGGCCGTGTATTTCAAGATACTTCCTGACTTTTTCGTCAGTCTGCCATACGGATGACCAGCACGTCGTCTCGGTCGTCATAACGTCTATTCCGATGCGGAAATCCATAGAAAGCGACTTGACTCCGGGGCCCGTGAATTCCATCACTTTATTTTTAACGAAACCGTTTTTAAACGTTGCGCCTATGATCGCGAGGGCAACGTCCTGCGGTCCCACTCCGGGCGCCGGCGTTCCGTTAAGATAGATACATATTACTTCGGGATCATTTATCTCGTACGGCCGCCCGAGCAGCTGCTTTACAAGTTCGGGACCGCCCTCGCCCACCGCGAGAGTGCCTATAGCCCCGTAGCGGGTATGGCTGTCCGAACCGATGATCATTTTTCCGCATCCGGCATGCATCTCGCGCATATACTGGTGGATAACTGCCACGTGCGGAGGCACGAATATTCCTCCGTATTTTTTAGCGCATGATAATCCGAAACGGTGGTCGTCTTCGTTTATCGTTCCGCCTACCGCGCAAAGCGAATTGTGGCAGTTCGTAAGCACGTAAGGCACAGGGAATTCTTTAAGTCCGCTGGCTCTCGCCGTCTGGATGATACCGACGTACGTTATGTCGTGG
The DNA here is from genome assembly GCA_017963755.1 of Clostridia bacterium. Taxonomy (GTDB): domain Bacteria; phylum Bacillota; class Clostridia; order UBA1212; family UBA1255; genus UBA1255. Next base: position 10,036 of record JAGCTF010000062.1, read on the forward strand.
GAGGCAAGTGCGTCAAATTTCAGACTTAGTTTTCCGCCTTCCTCGTCAGGGCCGGTAAGATGTGCGCTGATTATCCTGCGGGCGATCGTTTTTTTGCGTCCGCTGTCAATATCGTTTTCGGGGCTTTCTGTTCCCTGCTGCGCCTGTTCCTCAGCTCTTTCGGGCCTTCCGTTCTTCCATATTACTTTTCCGCCGTATAGCTCTATCACGCTGTTCATCTCCGGTCGTGTATAGTATTAAAAACGCACTTTAAACCCTTTCCCCGGGCAGCTGCGTTTAAGCGGTACATCTTCCGCCATTATTATTTTACCACAAAACTGTCTGTTAAGCAAAAATAAAAACCCCGGGGCAGTTAACGCTCCCCCGGGGCACTCGGCCGGACGGTACCGGTCGATCAGTTTAAGTTACCAGAAAAGGTTATTATTTTTTCTTTTTCTTTGCGGCAATGATTCCGATCACGGCGCCTGCAATGACAAGTACGCCTGCGCAGATACCGATGATAAGGCCTACGTTGGTCTTCTTTCCTTCGGTGTTCTTGTTCTGATCGTCAGAATTACCTTTGTCTGTAGCAGCATTGTCCGCGGTAGCATCGGCGGGTTTGTCGGTCTTGTTCTCGACAGAAGCGTCGGTCGCAGGAGCTTCGGTAGCTACGGGTGCTTCAGTCGCCTGCTCGGTAGGCTTCGGAGTCTTGGGGATCTCTACGCCGAATACTTCGACTTCATCGATTCCGGAATAGAAAGTACCGTCGGTAACTGTGCTCGCCTTGGTGATGTGTAACATAACGTATGCGGCTTTCTGATTTACTGCGTACGTGAACGGGTCAAGTATAGGAGCCTGCTTTTCGCTGATCCCTGTTTCGCTCGCCACCGTTACCCAGTCAGATCCGTTTTCCGAGATCATGATCTCATAATCTGAAGGCATATTCGCACCCTTGAGGAAATTCATCGGAGTGATGCGGATGGCGGAAACGTCGTACAGACCTTCAAGGTCGATCATAGCATAAACGCTCGTTTCACGTTTGGGAGTACCTACGTACCAGCCGAGAGGCATATCGGTCGGGATATTAGCCTGAGGAACTTCAGATACGATGCCGTCGGTGATGTTGTTAACCGTAAACCATGTATTATCGAACAGTGTTCCGTTATAGTCATCATCGAAATTGACCTCGATCTCTTTTTCAAGAGCTACGTTTACGGCATTGTCCGGTATCGTCACTTCGCCCTGTTCTGCGGGCGCATCGGTAGCTGCGGGCGCATCGGTGGGATCCGCGGGAGCTTCGGTTGCTGCGGGTGTTTCGGTAGCGTCACCGGTCTCAGGCTGTGTGCTTCCTTCGCCGTAAATAATGGTAATGCCAAGGCCGTCTTTTCCTCCGGTGTTCTGCATCATAGCTGCGTCAATTTCGAATTCGGCGTCGTCATCGGCAGGTTCGCCCTGGGCAATTACGATGTACGCCTGTTCTTCAGTGAGCTGCCAGATGCGCAGGCAGTATCTGCCCGCAGGCTGCTGATCGAACGTCCATACGAAATCGGTAACGTCGCAGTCGCACGTTCTTACTTCGCGGACAACGGCATCTTCGGATTTGTAGTCCTCGGCATATTTTCCGGCTTCTGCTTTGAACAGCGCGAATTCAACTTCGCACGGAACGATTCCTTCAAAGTTATTAGGATTTCCCGACCAGTATGGGATCGCGATAGATGCAAAAGGTTTTGCGGCTGTGAACGTGGCGGCAACGAAGCTGTCTTCAGAATAGCATACCCACGGCGGACCGGATACACTGGCAAGCCAGAATCCTATGTTCGGAGTGTCTTCAATAAGCGAGTACGTGTCTTCTTCTGCGGATGCGAATACGGTGCAAAGCGACAGCATAAGCACTAAAGCCAGCATACATATGATGATCTTCTTCATTTGTTTTCCTCCTTTTTTTGTTTTGCGGCAATCATATTGAAAAGTAAGATTTTTCCGATTTAAAATGATGCCGCAGCCATTGAATGGCAGTCTAACGGGCGTATTGTAGTACATTTTTGGGCTGTTTGCAACATAAAAAAACAGTATCGGCAATTATCACTCGCTTGATATTCAGCGGAGGATGATGGTAAAATACACAGCGGAGGATTGATATCATGCGAATCAAAATAAATATAGTAAGCATAAAAAAGATCGCGGCACTTGTGCTCGCGGCAGTCATTGCCGCCGGGATCGCGGCATTCAGCGGATGCAGCAAGGCTGACGTAACCGAAGAGCCCGGAAAAGCGACGCAGGCGCCTCCCACTCAGGAGCCTGAAGCACTGAAAGAGCCGGAGCCCGTTGACCTCGGTACAGGGAGGCCGCTGGCAGATATATTGGAAGGAGCTGGTGTTAAAATGAGCAGAAGATACTATCGGAAAGGGTTCGTGGTTGCCGTACCCGTCGGAAAGCATTACGGGTTCTGGGGACTTGCGAAGTCAGAACTTATGAAGGACGAGCGCTGGGCGGTGAATACCCTTCTCGGCGACCGCGTTTATACGACCGCGTTTTTCATTGCCAACGCCCTCGGAATGAGGCTCACGCAGACCGATGACAGCGTCGAGTTTAAGCTGAACGACATTGTCACCCTGTCATTTAAGACCGGCGAGAATAAAGCGACGCTGAACGGGACTGAATATCCTGCATATCCTGCCCAGAAGAGCGGCGCGAACATATTCATCGACTGCGGGACCGTTGCCGCCCTGCTCGGGTACGAATCATATTTCGATGCCGCGGAAGGCATCTTTCTGATGTACCCTTCCGATATTGAAGCGGATGCCGCAGAGCAGATCAATATCTATAAAGAACGCATTCAGCTTTATGAAACGGTCGTTTTCAATACCGACGACGTTCCGTGCGATACGACCGGCTCTGGCCTCTACGAGCCCGTCGCTTTTGAAGACAGGCAGGTCGGAGTCGCGTACACTACGTGGTTCAGAGCGGATTCTTCGTGGGGTAAAAATTACACGTGGGATCTTCCGATGCTTGGTAAATACCGTTCCGACGACGAGGCGGTCATATATCAGCACGGTGTGTGGCTCGCGAATGCAGGGGTGGATTTCGTATTTGTGGACTGGTCGAACGACATTGCATACGAACCGACTACGATGCATGATCTGCGTAAAGATTTCAGTATGATAGAAGACGCAACTGAGGTGCTGTTCAGAGTGTGGGGAACTATCCCCGGCGCTCCCAAGATCTGCATCTTCTCAGGCCCCGGGCACGTTCAGTCGGATCAGGATACTTTTAAGAACGGCAGGATGAAGGCCAAGAACGACCAGATCTATAAGACGTTTATCGAGAACGAAGAGTTTAACAAGATGTATTACTATTACGAGGGAAAGCCGCTGCTCATGTGCTACGGTGCGACGCCTTCGTTTGCGCGCTCTGAGAACGAATACGTTGACGACAGATTTACTATACGGTGGGTCACCGGTTACGTAGGTCAGCAAGGTATCCTGCACGATAAAGCGACGCTGGTCTCGACATTCCACTGGAGCTGGGAGGAGCGCGGAGCTCAGACGTTCACGGTCAAGAACGGGAAGCCGGAGGCAATGACCGTTGTCGCTTCATGGAGGAAGCAGAGTAAAGAGGGGCAGCCCGGTTATATCGCTCCGGGGCTTCGTGACGGGGGCAATACGTTTAAGATGCAGTGGGCGCGTGCCGATCTTATCGGGCCGAAATTTGCGCTTATCGTTTCGTTTAACGAGTGGCACCTCGGGGAGCAGATTTCCTTGGAGAACAGCAAGGATATCGAGCCTTCTGAGACGCTTGGATCGCTGTATCTGGATATTATGACTGAGCAGATAAGGAAATTTAAGGGGAAGGCGTAACGTCATTGACCGCGCCGGAATGAGATGCTTCAGGAGACGTTCCTGTTTTATCCGCCGCTGCGGTCTTGTCCGGTCTTGATTTTATAAACATTATCCCGAACACGAGCAGAAGCGCCGCGGCGGAGATCAGGATCGAACGGAGACCGAGAACCGTTGACAGTACGCCGCCTGTTCCTGCGCCGAGCGCAAAGATCAATATTACTCCGAAGTAGAAAAGAGCGTAGTGAAGGCGCTCTTTTTTATGTTCATGGAGGTACAGCGATAGTTCTTCCGTGCCGCTGCGCAGATTTCCTATGATCATCGTGCTCGCGTACGTGAGTCCCCCCGCCTGCCTGAACGCCTGCACCTGCATGGCGCATGAAAAAGAGACGAGTACAGTTGCGACGGAATCCAATTCGTGCGGGATAAATGCCACTGCGGAAAGTACGGCTATCTCAGTGGCCAGGACGATCTGCTGCCAGCGCAGGCGCCGGCTGCTGCCGAAAAGAAAACTCACCCACGAGGTCAGAAAAATGCCTAAAATAAACGCCAGGACCGGGAACAGATAGTGAAGCACCCTGCCCCATTCCCTGTCGAACAGATGGCGGCTCATGAGCACTATGTTCCCTGTCTGGGCGTTTGCAAATACGTTTCCGCGCAAAAAATACGTGTACGCATCCTGAAACCCTCCTGAAAAAGAGAGTATCGCACTTATCAGAAAAGCTTTTCCCTTTCGGGTCATAATTATAAACCTGTATAGCAGTAAGCCTGCAAACTTTTAAAAATCCGAATATCAGCCTTCGGGTTTCTCGGTGATCCTCGCGGTAGGTCTGGGAGTGGGAGTTTCGATCGGGCCTGCGGTCGGCAGCGTGTCGTCGATAGTTCTGACAGCACTCTTTGCGACAACGATGGCAGGACGGACACCGACTGTAAGATCAGCGGCACTGAATCCGCCTTCATCTACGTCGCCGTTACGGTCAACGCCCTGGAAATACGTATTGAGGCCGGGGCTTCTGAGCCACCAGCTGCCGAATCTTGTTTTGTATTCTGCGGCGACACCGCGTTTTGCTGCATACGGAGTCGTGGCAGCCTGCATCGAAAGTTCATTTCCGAAATAGCCTTCAAGTTCATCCGCGGCAAATAAGTAGACCAGATCTTCAGTATCTGCGCCGCCGGAAGTATTGAAAATCTCGTTCCCGGCAGTTTTATTCGTAACGGATTTTAACTGGGCGATCTCGTCTTCTTTAAATGCACGGTCAATGAAGTTCCAGCTTTCGATATATTTTTCGCCGCTTCTCGCGTAGTCGTCAGTTCCGTTAAGCCAGTCCCTGATCGTAGATCCTTCCCACTGAACGACCGCATATTCGTCGAGGAACGGCTTTGCGTCAAGTATTTCGCGGGATATAAGCAGATAACTGTCTCCCATATCTTTAAGTATGATCCACTGTATCTCCTGAACGCGGTAATATTTATTTCCTTCTTTTGCGTAATTGGTTATAGTGGTGACTCCGTCTTTCGTAACTTCTTCTACGTAATAGCCAGTCTGAATATCGTATTTCGCTACTGTCACGCCCGTCACGTTTCCATCGGCATCTTTAGTCTCTGTTTCTTCTTCGACCCAGAGTCCGGTGACGTCGTCTATCTTTATGTTTTTGAACAGATTCGTGATCGAGCTCGGAGCGGCCGTATTGGGATATGACCCGAAAGCCACGAGCGATTCGGCGGCAGCTGTCGGTTTGGTCTGTACTTTTGGATCTCCGTGGGCAGGTGTCCAGTTGGACTCGCCTTTTTCTATTTCGGCGCAGCCGCAGAATAACATTACGGCGGCAACTGCGAGCGCGGCAAGTATGATCAGTTTTTTATTTCTCATGCTCTTTTCCTCCTGTACAAAACGGCTTTTACGTACGGTCGATCCCGCCCAAAGCCACACATATTAGTATACACTCCGGTGGATTTTCTGTCAACTTTTTCAAATCGTCTGCGGATAAAACCGTAAATCAATCTTCAAAAGGTTTTTTAATACCGAGAGCGGTCAGTTTTTCGTTGTACTCTTTAACTCTTTCAGGGAGATAATCTTCGACGCGGTGCCCGTCAAATCCGATCGATACTCTCGCGCCGGATCTGCGCACGATTTCCTGCTTTTCGGGATCGTCAAAGAAATCCACCATATATGTGTGGACTCTGTAATTATGGATAGAGTCGTAGCTGACGTTCATTTCCCAGAAAATGTTGTTGTCCGCCATCTTTGAAAAATAATAGAGCGGATCTTCGCCTCTTGCCCGTATGAACGAGAACAGATCGGTGTGCGCGATCCCGACGAGCGGAGTGCCGCAGCGTTTGGCGTACGCAAACAGATCGCCTTTTGTCACCGAGATCGAGCTGTCAAGGTTTTCGATCAGGCAGTAGTCAAAGAACGAGATGTCTTCGTTTTCCGGAAGGCTGTGGATGCGGAATCCCACGCCGTCGTGCAGCGTGCATATCTCGATCCCTCTTTTTACTTCAATACGGTCCTTGTATTTTTCTTTTATAAGATTGATGTGGTCGAAATATCTTCTGAGCGTTCTTTCGTACGAATTATGGAGCGATTCCGCGTCTGCGCAGTTAAAAGCCTGGAGGCGTGAATAACCTATTCCGTAGTTGTGGTCCGAAATCCCGAACACGTCGAGACCGCCTGCGATAGCGGCTTCTACGATCGCCTCGGGGGCGTCTTTTCCGCAGAAAGAATAATAAGTATGAGAGTGCAGATCCTGTAACATTGACCAAATCTCCTTTTTTATTTTTTCGGCTTTTCAGGTGTCAAACGTTTATGACTTCTATATTTTCGAGCGCGATCTCTTCCAGCTTTTCGTATTCGTATCTCGCTTCTTCGTCGAGCACTTCCTGAAGATGCGGGCGCGTCTTCGGATGCTTTGGGGTAAATACGGTGCAGCAGTCTTCGTACGGCAGTATGCTGGTGTCAAACGTTCCGATCCTGCGGGCAATTTCTACCGTTTCCATCTTATCCATTCCGATGAGCGGCCTGTAGACCGGCATATTGGCAACTGCGTTGTCGGTGCAGTAGATCGCCTGTACGGTCTGGCTCGCGACCTGCCCTACGCTTTCACCCGTGATCAGCGCGGAACAGTTGTTCCTGCGGGCAATGCGCTCGGAGATGCGCATCATTGACCGGCGAAGCAGGATCGTTGACAATTCTTCCCTGCAGTTCTGCATTATTGCGAGCTGCACGTCGGTAAACGGCACTACCATTACTTTCATCGGTCCCGTAAAACGCGATACGATGCGTGCAAGGTCGATCACCTTTTCCTTAGCGCGTTCGCTCGTATAAGGATAGCTGTAAAAATGCGCGGCGCATATAGCTACGCCTCTTTTTCCGATCATATATCCGGCAACCGGGCTGTCGATCCCGCCTGAAAGCAGCAGGCAGGCTTTTCCGTTGGAGCCGGTGGGCATTCCTCCGGGGGCGTCAATTATTTCCGTATACACGTATGAGCGTTCGCGCACTTCGATATAGACTGTAAAGTCCGGGTGTTTTACGTCAACGCGCAGGTGCGGGCATGCTTCCAGGATCCTGCCTCCGGCCTCGTCGGAGATCTGCGGCGAATTCATCGGGAAGCTCTTAAGGCCGCGTTTCGTCTCTACTTTGAAGGTTTTCGCGCCTTTAGCCGCGCGCTCTTTTGCGGCCTCGACCGCTTTTGCGAAAAACAGTTCGGCTTCCGTATCCATTACCCATGCAGGGCTTATAGAGACAAGGCCGAACACGCCGGACAGACGCTCTACGGCAGTCTCGAAGTCGAAATCATCAGAGGCAGGTTCTACGAAATACCGCGACTGTGACCAGTGTATCTGAGCCTCTCCGAGATCGGATATTGCTTTATGCATATTTGTTGCGAGGCGGTGTTCAAACGTTGAGCGGTTCAGCCCTTTTAAGGCTATCTCGCCTATTCTTCCTAAAATTATCCTGTCCATTTTAATACACCTTACTGTTAAAGTTCGATCATTGTTTCTGCTGTTTGCGCGTGCTCCTGGAATGAAGGGCATAGAGCGCTTTTATTTCGCGCACAAGTATCTTTGAAGCGTATTCGCACTGCGCTTTTGTATTGTCCGCGGAAAAACTTATGCGGATAGCTCCGTCGGTCACGACGTTGTCAACGCCCATCGCTTTTAGGACGGTGCTTCTGTCCTTCTTGTGTGACGAGCATGCCGAACCGACCGAGACGTAAATGTTGTATTGTTCGAGTGTATGGAGTATTACTTCGGCGCGCAGTCCCGGGAACGATACGTTTAAGATATACGGAGAGCAGCCGTTTTCGGGCGAGTTGAATACGTACGTGCGAAGTCCGTCTCTTATTGCGTCCGTAAATATCCGTTTTAGTTCGCTTACTTTTTCGTAATTTCCCGGAGCGTTTTTGCAGATGATGCCGGCTGCCTTGTCCATACCGCAGATCGCAGGCAGGTTTTCTGTTCCGGAGCGCATGCCGCCCTCCTGGCCTCCTCCGTAGAGCAGCGGTTTCATCTTGAGCCTTTTATCTGCGTAAAGGAAGCCTGTCCCGCGCGGCCCGTGGATCTTATGAGCACTGACGGAGATCAGATCGACGCCGAGCTTTTTTACGTTGACGTCGAGCTTTCCGAAACTCTGTACGCAGTCGCAGTGTATGATCGTGTCCGGTTTGATGCTGCGCACCGCACGGACTATTTCTTCTATGGGCTGGACGGTACCGGTCTCGCTGTTAACGTGCATTATTGACACCAGCGCGGTTTCATGCGGTCTGAGCATCGCTGTAAACCGTTCGATATTTACACGCCCGTCGGAATCGACAGGGGCCAGTTCCACCTCGTACCCTTGATCGCGCATTGACAGCGCACTTTCCATGACGGACGGGTGTTCTACCGCAGATACGATCACGTGTTTTCCGAGCCGCGGATTTGCCGGCAGAATACCCCGGAAGACCCAGTTATTCGCCTCTGTAGCCCCGGAAGTGAAATAAATATTGCCGGAGCCTGTACCGCCTATGAGTTCGAGGAGGTTTTTTCTGCAGGATACGAGTTCTTTTTCCGCGTTAAAACCGAGGCCGTGCAGCGAGGAAGGATTTCCGTAAAGGACGTCGCTTACGCGAGCCATTCTTTCGGCGACCTGATACCGCTGCCTGGTAGTAGCGCTGTTGTCAAAATAAAACGTGTTCGCTTCACGTTCGCGGCGCATGTATTTTTCGTACAGATCGGGCCGTTTCTTTTGCGTGCGGGCAATTGCATTTTCCCTGCGCCATTGTTCGATCTCGCCGTGATTGCCCCGAAGCAGCACGTCCGGAACGCTTTTCCCCGAAATAGTTTCAGGTCTCGTAAATTGTGCGTATTCGAGCAGAATATCCGAGTGCGATTCATTTTCGTACGCTTCGCTGCTCGCGAGCACTCCGGGAACGAGGCGGGCAACGCAGTCCGCAACCGCCATTGCCGGTATTTCTCCGCCGGTAAGCACGAAATCGCCGAGCGAGATCTCTTCGTCGACAATATCTTCAATGACGCGCTCATCCATACCCTCGTAATGGCCGCAGATGATCACGAGCCTGTCCTTCGCGGCAAGCCTTTTCGCCACCTGCTGGTCAAACCTTGTCCCCTGCGGAGACATGTAAATCGTATACGGTTTGCAGCCGTCTTCAGCCGGATGTTTGTCAAGGACCGCATCGTACGCGGACTTTACAGGCTGATACGACATAACAAGTCCGGGACCTCCGCCGTACGGGTAATCGTCTACTTTACCCTGTCTGTCTTCGGTGTAGTCCCGGATCTGATGACATTCTATTTCAATATGACCCGCTTTTATCGCGCGTGCGACAATGCTTTCTGAAAAAGCGGCGCCGCACATATCCGGAAACAGGGTCAATATATCTATCCGTTTCATTTTACGTCCCCGTCATCCCCCGAACCCAGATATACTTCTTTAAGCCCTGGAAGCAGTTTCACAAAAACGAGTCCGCGCTCAACGTCAACTTTTTTTATAACGTCGCCTATTGAAGGCAGATACAGTTCTTTCTTATCAGGCGTGCGTACTCCGTAAACGTCGTTGCTCCCGGTGGGCTGGACGTCGAAAAGTTTGCCGAGGTACTTTACGCCCTGCGCATGTATATCAAAAACAGTTTCATCAGCGCCTTCTCCGAATTCATATACTTCAGACCCTATAAGATCGCCGATGAAATAAGTATCTTCCGGAAGTTCGACAGCTTCTTCACGCGTTACGGAAAGCTTAGCTCCCCTGAATAATTCAGCCGTATTTCTGTCTTCAACGCCTTCGAGCAGCAATATAACGGTGCTGCCTGAAACTGTCGCGTATGCGACGTTATAGCGCTTTGAAAGCCCTTTATACGGCCCGGCGTCAGAAGGAAGTTTAACATCTACGGCATCGGTCTGCGTAAAACGCTCAGGGTAATCCGTAAGAGGCTTAACTTTAAGGCCTCCTCTGATTCCGTGTACACTTACTACTTCGCCGATAAGCAGATTTTTAAGCATAGATGTGCCCCTTTCCGATCGCCCGTGGCGCAGGCCGAATGCGTAATCAAATCAGAATTAAAAGCAAAATAAATATACGCACAGGCCTGTGCCGGATAGATCGTCAATTCAAATACAAATTGACTGTCAATTACTAAAAATTGTCAATCAGAAAAAAATACAAATTATTCGGCTTTATCGACGATGTCAATATAAACCGGTTTCGGATTGTTTCTGAAAGCAGCCTTTGCCACGGTACGGAGCGCTCTTGCGACTCTGCCTTCACGGCCGATTACTCTGCCCATATCTTCGGGGGCAACACTGAGTTTAAGAACCGTATTATTCTCATTCTCTTCTACAACTACAGAAACCTGATCCGGGTCATCCACCAGCTGGCGGACAATGTTAATAAGGAATTCTTCCATTTTAATAATTTACCTCACTTCATTTTGAGAATGCTGTTATCAAGCGTTCTCCTGTGCTTTTTTCAATAAATTTTTAACGGTATCAGTAGGCTGTGCGCCTTTTTTGATCCATTCGTTTGCTTTTTCCAAATCGATTTTAACCTCGGCAGGTTCTACGAGCGGATTATACGTTCCGATCTCTTCGACAAATCTGCCGTCTCTGGCGTAATGTGATTCAGCAACTACGACTCTGTAGAAAGGCGCTTTCTTCGCACCGATCCTTCTTAATCTGATCTTAAGCATCTATTTTCACCTCCATGTCATAAAATCCTTATATTTACAAAAATTGACCGGCACCCCGGCTTGAAACGTTTATCCGCGAAGTACGGCCTCACGTCATCCGCCAAACCCCGAGAAGTCTCCGGGAAATCCGCCGGGGAATCCTCCGCCAAATCCTTTTTTGCCAATACCGCCTTTGGTCATGCGCTTCATCATTGTGCGCATCTGTTCGAACTGACTCATCAGTTTGTTTACGTCCTGCACCGTCGTGCCGCTTCCGGCAGCGATCCTTTTGCGCCTGCTGGCGTTGAGGATGTCCGGATTGCGTTTTTCTTTGGGCGTCATAGAGCAGATGATCGCTTCGATTTTGGAAAGTGCGCTCTCATCTATCTGCGAATCATTTATCTGCGACGCTCCGGGGATAAGTTTGAGGATGCCGCGAAGTCCCCCGAGTTTTCGTATCTGCCTGAGCTGAGAAAGGAAATCATCGAGCGTAAACGTCTGCGCGCGCATCTTTTTCTCGAGTTCGACAGCCTGCTTTTCGTCGTACATTTCCTGCGCTTTTTCGATAAGCGTAAGTACGTCGCCCATGCCGAGGATCCTGTCGGCCATGCGCTTCGGATAAAACGTCTCGAATTCGCTGAGTTTCTCGCCGCTCGACGCAAATTTGATCGGTTTTCCGGTGATAGATCTGACGGACAATGCCGCACCGCCTCTCGTGTCGCTGTCGAGTTTGGACAATATCACGCCGGTAATATCGAGGTCGTCGTTGAACGCTTTCGCAACGTTCGCCGCCTCCTGGCCGGTCATGCTGTCAACGACGAGCAGTATTTCTGACGGATTCAGCACTTTTTTCAGCTGCCTGAGTTCTTCCATCATGTCTTCATCGATCTGAAGTCGTCCGGCGGTATCTACGATGACCGTGTCGTTGAGGCTCCTCAGCGCCTTTTTCACAGCGTTCTGCGCTATCTCTACGGGCTTTTTGCTGTCTTCCGTATAAACAGGCACGTCGATCTGTTTTCCCAGTATCTCGAGCTGTTTTATAGCTGCCGGTCTGTATACGTCGCACGCGGCCATCAGCGGTTTTCTGCCGTTTTTCCTGAGGTTCAGCGCAAGTTTGGCGGAAGCCGTAGTTTTACCGGCGCCCTGAAGTCCGCACATAAGAATGACGTTCGGCGGCTGCTTTGAAAAATCAAGTTTATAATCGTCTGCACCTAAAAGTTCGACGAGTTCGTCGTCAACTATCTTTACGATCTGCTGTCCGGGAGAGAGGCTTTCGAGCACCTTCTGCCCTACTGCTTTTTCCGATACTTTCGAGATGAAATCTTTAACGACTTTATAGTTTACGTCCGCTTCGAGAAGTGCGAGACGGATCTCGCGCATAAACTCTTTAACGTCTTTCTCGGAGACTCTGGTCTGTCCCCTGAGACGCTTCATAGTGGCCTGCAATTTTGCGGATAAACTTTCAAATGCCATTTATTTTTCTCCATTCAGGTACCCTGCCGCCGTTACAGTTCGGCGATCAGGTCTGTGATATGTTTTTTTATGTTTGCAAGTACTTCAGCCTCATATTTAGAGAGCGACGAGCTGTCGATTATTTCGCATTCCGTCTGTATCTCTTCAAGCATCGCTCTGTTCTTTTTATAGCGGCTGAACATTCCCAGCTTCTCTTCGAATTCAAGAAGCTGCTGCTTTCCTTTTGTGATGAAACTGTGGGCGCCCTGTCTCGATATTCCGAGCGTCTCACCGATCTCGGCGAGACTCATGTCTTCGCTGTAGTACAGGTTCATCACTTCAAGCGTATTTTCAGTAAGCAGGGATCCGTAGAAATCCATCAGCATACCCATTTCATACATTTCCGACTGCTCTCTCACGTTGCCCTCCACAAAAAATGCCTGCGGTACCGGTTTTGATCGGTTGATTCCCCGCCCCGGATCCGCGCGCTGTCAAGTTAAAGCGCTTGACAATAATACCATGCCCTGCGGCCGTTGTCAATACTTTTTTTCTTCGCGTTTTTCTCCGCGCCAATCAAAAAGCCTTCGCGCTGTTTTGCACGAAGGCATGTTGATAACGAATCATATGTTCTTTTCGTTTTATTTTAACTGTTCTATAAAATACGGAAGCACGGGTTCGAATTTTACGCCGTACCAGTGCGCCGGATCGTCAACCGTATTTTCTATACAGCGCACTGTATATTCCGCCGCGATCCCTGCCGCGTCATACGCGGATTTGCCGTTGAGGTACGCACCCACGAACGCAGAAGCATATACGTCGCCGGTTCCGTGGCTGCCCTTCGGAATCTTCCTATGCTCGTAATACGATTTATTGTCCCCTTCAAGTACGACGACGCCCGTCGTGGTATCGCTGTAGCTTACGCCGGTTAGAATGACTGTCTTTGCCCCTGCGGCGCGAAGCTTTGCTAGCAGTTCATCGATATATTTTTCGTCATACTTATCGCGATACTCGTGTCCGGTAAGGAAGCAAGCTTCGGTTATGTTCGGAAGGATGATGTCGGCGGAAAACGCTAGTGTCTTCATCTGTTCGACGAACGCGGCGTCAAACGCGGGATAAAGTTTACCGTAATCTGCCATAGCAGGGTCAACGATGGTAACGAGGTTTTCGTTTCCGAGTGTTTTGAACATGTCTTTTACGTAATCGATCTGCTCGGTGCTACCAAGATAGCCGGTGTATATGGCGTCAAAACTGATTTTTTCTTTTTTCCAGTGTGCCGTGATTGCCGGAATATCTTCAGTCAGATCCCTGACCGTAAAACCGGTAAAGCCGGCGGTATGCGTTGACAATACGGCGGACGGAAGTATGACTGTCTCAAGGCCTGCGGCTGAAAGGATCGGAAGCGCGACTGTTAAAGAACATTGTCCGAAGCATGAAATATCCTGTACCGTTAATACTTTCTTATAGCTCATTTTTAGTACCTCCCTGAAATAGAACTTGACTTGGTACGCTGCAAAGTTTATACTTGTTTTGGTTTTATAGAAATGACCAGTTTTGGTATTTTTTATAAGACCAGTTTCCGTCAGGCCAGGCGGCGAAATTCGGTTTCGCGCGGTGATATTAAGGGAGATTGATCGTATGGCACGTACAGGCAATTCAGTTACCGAACCGAAATACCTTATCCTCTACAAAAAAATAGCGAAAGATATTGCCGGCGGCATATATAAAGCGGGCGAAAAGCTTCCATCCAAACGCACGCTCTCAGAAGAACACGGAATGAGCCTTGTTACAGTTGAACACGCACTCGAATTGCTCGCGGACGAAGGATATATCCAGCCGCGGGAGCGCAGCGGCTATTACGTATCATTTGCACCCGGGCACTTCTCCCCTCCTGTAGCGAGCGCGTCAAAACAGGTTTTCGCCCCTATGAAAGCAGAAGATCTTCCGGGGCCGCTATTCCCTTTTTCTGCGTGGGCAAAAGCGATCAGGCTGATCCTTAGCGAACGTGACCGCCGTATATTCGAACGGTCCGCGTACAACGGCCACGAAGAACTCCGGCGGGCAATTTCCGGTTTTCTCGCGCGCAGCCGCGGCATCGTATGCACCCAGGATCAGATAGTCATCGGCTCGGGCTCCGCATTCCTTTACGAACGCCTTATACAGCTGCTCGGGCGCGACAGGATATATGCCATAGAATCCCCTTCTTATCATATGATCGAACGCGTTTACAGATCGGAAAACGTCGATATAGAAATGCTGGCAGTAGGTAGCGACGGTATTCTTACAGAAGAACTTCTGAATACCCGCGCGTCCGTGCTTCACGTCACCCCGTACCGCAGTTTCCCCTCGGGAGTTACGGCCGATGCCGGAAAACGCGCTGAATATTTGGATTGGGCTTCAGAACAGGGACGTTATATCATCGAAGACGACGTAGAATCCGAATTTACTGTATTGACAAAAAATTACGAACCGCTCTTTACTCTCGCGCAGAAGAAAAACATCATATATATGAACAGTTTTTCCGTGACGTTGTCCGCGGCATTACGAATATCATATATGATCCTTCCTGACAGTCTGACCGCAGCATATAAAGAAAAGGCAGGATTTTACTCCTGCCCTGTACCAACTTTTGAACAGCTTATCCTGGCGGAATTCATCCGCTCCGGTGAATTTGAACGGTATATTAACCGCGTACGCCGTGAAAAACGCGCGCAGCTCAGGAAAAAAGACCAGGAAGCCTGAACGCTCAGGCGGGTTCAAATTACTTTATAACCCTGCTCTTCTACCGCTTTCTTAAGCGTTTCTTCAGAGACGTCGCCCGAAAGAGTCACGGTGCATATATTCTTTTCATGATCAGGCGCAGCGCTTTCGACACCATCTATCGCCTCGAGCGCCTTCTTTACCCTTGCCTCACAATGCATGCACATCATACCTTCAACGTTAAGGGTAACCGTTTTCTTATTTTCTTCTTTATTCATAACGATTTTTTCCTCCTCTTCTGACTTTAACGTTCCAACGTTATTTTCGCTTGAAAAACCGTGCGCTTTTACGCGCTTTTTTCCGTGTATATTTACAAGATTCAGTCTGAGCGCATTCATGCAGACGCAGAAGCTAGACAGGCTCATTGCAAGCGCGCCGTACATTGGCTTCATCGCAAGCCCGAACAGGCCGATCGCGAGCGGAATGCATATGATATTATAAATAAATGCCCAGAACAGGTTCTCATATATATTGCGAATGACCGCACGGCTGAGCCTTACCGCCGCGACAGCGTCGGACAATCTGTTTTTAACGAGTACGATATCGGCCGCGTCTATGGCAACGTCCGCGCCTGCCCCTATGGCCAGCCCGGCGTCAGCGCTGACAAGTGCCGGAGCATCATTGATCCCGTCACCCACCATCGCAGTCTTCCCGCGCTTTTTAAGCTCATCGATCACTTTCGCCTTTCCGTCCGGGCGCACTTCCGCAATGACCTCATCTACTCCCGCCGCTTTTCCGACCGCCGCCGCGGTGCGGGCATTGTCGCCGGTAAGCATTATCACGGAGATATTCATTGCCCTCAGGTCGGATACCGCCTCCGCCGAATCTGCTCTTACGGTATCCTCTGTGCATATCATACCAAGGATCCTGCCGTTCTTCGCAAATACGAGCGGCGTTCTGCCCGCCATGGCTTCTTCATCCGCAAGTTTTTTTAAGTCTTCACTTATTCCGGCGACGCTGTCGATATACGAAACGCTTCCTCCGAGAAGCAGTTCTCCGTCTTCAGCATAAGCCTTCAGTCCGTTTCCCGGAAGCGCCTCGAAATCTCTCGCCGGCGCCGGTACTATTCCAAGCGAACGCGCATAAGAAACTACCGCTTTACCGAGCGGGTGTTCACTCCCTGCCTCCATCGAAGCAGCGAGTTCTACAAGCTGCGATCTGTCTACCCCTTCTGCGGGATAAACACGTGTCACGGAAGGTTCGCCGCTCGTAACTGTACCTGTTTTATCGAGTGCAGCAACTTTAACCCGCCCCAGGATCTCAAGCGACGCAGCGGTTTTGTACAGGATCCCGTTTTTAGCACCGACTCCGCTCCCCGCCATTATAGCAACCGGTGTAGCAAGTCCGAGCGCACACGGGCAGCTGATGACGAGCACGGTTATAGCCCTTCCTATAGCGAAAGAAAACTGTTTTCCGGCGATCATCCAGCCCGCCAGCGTAAGCAAGGCGATCACAAGCACTGCAGGCACAAAAATTCCGGAAACCTTATCCGCGATCCTTGCGAGCGGCGCTTTCGTAGCGGCGGCGTCCGACACAAGTTTTATGATCTGATTAAGCGTCGTATCCTGTCCGACGCGCGTCGCCCTGCAGCGAAGAAAGCCGGACTGGTTCACTGTTCCGGTATACACACCGTCACCGGGCTGTTTGTCCACCGGAACGCTCTCGCCCGTAAGCGCGGATTCGTTCACGGCTCCGGACCCTTCAGTAACGACGCCGTCCACCGGGAAATTTTCACCCGGCCGGACAACAAATATATCCCCTTCTTTTACGTCCGCGACAGGAACTTCACGTTCCTCGCCGTCCCTAATGACCGCGGCAGTCTTCGGGGTCAATTTAAAGAGCCCTTTCAGCGCGTCGGTCGTTCTGCCTTTCGATTTGGCCTCTAAAAGTTTCCCTACTGTGATCAGGGTCAGTATCATCGCAGCCGATTCAAAATACAGATTCATATGGTATGCCATAACTGCTTCGGCATTTCCCTTTGCACTCTGGCTGATCATCAGAAGGAGCTGTACAGCGGAATACACAAAAGCGGTACCGGAGCCCAGCGCGACCAGCGTGTCCATATTCGGACCGCCGTGAAACAGTGCCTTAGCTCCGCTGATAAAGAATTTCTGGTTTATCACCATGACGACAGCCGCGAGCATCATCTGAACGACACCGGAAAACACGGGATCGTCAAACGCGGCAGGCAGCGGCCAGTTCCACATCATATGCCCCATCGAGCAATACATCAGTATAAGCAGGACAACGGCAGATGCGATGAGTCTGCGTATCAGTTTCGGGCTTTCCCGGTCCTTTAGCGCTTCTTCCCGCGGGTCAACGCCTCCGTTTTTTTCTGAAGCCCTGCCGCTTTCACGGACGGCATAATTCTCTTCAGCGCTGAGAGCAGCGCCGTATCCTGCGTTTTCGACCGCGCTGATGATCTGTTCAGGACTCGCATCGCCTTCTACACCCATAGTGTTCGTAAGCAGACTGACAGAGCAGGATGAGACTCCTTCAACTTTTGAAACAGCCTTTTCAACTCTCGCACTGCACGCTGCGCAGCTCATTCCTGTGATCGTATATTTAGTCATTTTGTAACATCCTGTTTTAAAACACGGTTCCGCCCTGGCTTCAGAAAAACGCCCGGTTTCCGGACCGTCAGTTTTATGCCATCGTTTTCAGCATCTCCGCCGTCACTTCATAAGAAAGAGGCTCCCCGGAAACAAACGCTCTGAATTCCGAAAGCATATACTCTCCCATACGCATAACTTCGTTTCCGGAACTGCCTGCGATATGAGGCGTCAGTATCACGTTCGGCAGAGAGTAGAATAAATGGCCTTTTTCGGGGGGTTCCGGCCAGGTGACGTCAAGTATAGCCACAATGTCTTTCCGTGCCTCTAATGCCCTGCAAAGGCCGTTTTCATCGACCTGGGCGCCCCTGCCGGTATTTATGAACGTCGAATACGGCGGTAATTTATCAAACAGCTCTCCTGTCAGCATTCCGCGTGTCTCGGCGTTATTCGCAGTATGATTCGAGACGGTCCTGCATGAAGCAAAAAGTTCTTCCAGGGAATCGGTTTTACGCGCGCCAAGTTCCGCCGCTCTTTCATAGCTCAGGAACGGATCGTACACCGTCACGTTCAGCCTGTGTTTTAACAGGTTCCCTATAACACCGCTGCCTATGGCACCTGCTCCGATTATTCCGACAGAGCAGCTGAAATTTCCGGGAAAGTGCGTGAAGATCTTTTTAGCATCCTGGTAGCTTTGAGACTCTTTAGAAACAGCGGAATGAAAGAAGCCCTTGTTCGCAAGCAATATAAGCGAAGTCGTATATTCTATTACCGGGACCGCATTGGCTTTCCATGCGCTGAACAGCCTGACGCCGCGAGAGAGGAGCGGACGGGCAAATGTCTGCACTGAACCGGCGCCGTAAAAAACGGCTTTCAGCGAAGGAAAATATTTATTAAGAGTCTCCTCGTCCAGAGAAGGAAATCCCCACGTCGTGAAGATGTGGTCCACGTCCGAAAGATCGGTTTTACCAAGATCAGCCGCTGAATAAACAGTGCCGGCGTCAAGTTTAGCCTCTTCCGTTAAAGCACTGCAAACTTCAGCCGAGTAAACTCTCACTATCTGAGTTCTGTCACCCAAAAAAACGGATCTCATAAAGCGCCGTCCTTATCAATATTTCAAAAAATTCGCTTTATGTTCAAAAGCAGTGATACGGTATCCCCTGTTTTTGAGCATTCTGCTTTTCAGTATGACCATATTAGGATCGGTATTAAGCCGCCTGGCAACGTTTTCGACGCTCTCGCCTTCACGGGCAAGTTCCATAAACTCTTCGTCGTCGATCAGCAGCGTGGCAGCGAACCGGTTGGCTTCGAGTTCCGTCCGGTCAATAAGGTCAACGACTTCGGAATCCTGTATGAAACTGTATTTAGCCTGTTCCCGGTGAAGCTGATCGTGGCCAAGTTCGTGGGCGCATACCAGTCTGCGCATATTCGTATCGAGCCGGTCGCTTAGTACGATGTACCGGTTTCTCTTTATATATACGTACATGCCCTTTAGGGATCCTATGTCGTCAGTCTGCACCGTAATACCGAGGCAATCACACAGTTCAAAGGGATCTGAAGTGTAAAATTTTTTTGAAAGAGCGATCGCTTTCTGCTCAATATAATCAACTGCCAAAAAATCACCTCCGGCGGAAGATCGCCGGTATTTTACCATTTATGGAGAATAAAAACAACTGAGAACTAACAGTTCAGAGTTTAGAGTTAAGGGTTCAGAGGCGAACCGAGTGATGGCACGAATTTTGGGTCTCATGCGTTCCCTTCATTAATTCGCATTTCGGTCAAACAAAATTCTTAGCCATTCACTCGGCTTCGCAGAAGTTCAAATGGTGTTTAGGGAGTTCAGAGTTAAGAGTTAAGGGTTAACAATAAACCAGCAGCAGACAGCTATAAGCCGGCGGCCGTGAACCGAAGTGTTTTTGTTCCTTGTTTTTCAGCTCCCGCTCAGTCGTTTTTTCTGTACTTTGCTCTGTTTTTTGCTTTGGAATCCCAGTAAAGTTCGTTCAGTTTGCGGATAACTTTATCCTTATCATCTTCACTGAGTCTTCCGCCCGCGAACATCGCTCCGGCGCTGGCGAGCAGATTCTTAACTTCTTTCGCAGCACTCACGCCGCCGCGCTCAGCAGCCTCCTGAACGTATCTGTCCTCGTCGGAAAACAGAAAATCGACAGACGTATTGAATATCATAGCAAACCTCGAAATGATCTCAGTCTGCTTCGGATAACATCTGCCCTGCTCGTAATTGATAATAGTCCTCTTAGTAACATCGGCAAGCTCAGCGAGCCTCTCCTGCGTATACCCTGCCGAAAGGCGCAAATCTTTAAGTTTCTCTCCGAACGTCATGGTCAATACCTCCGTGCACAATGCTGGTGAAACGAATTTCACCGACATTATGCACCAAAATTCATGCGTTGTCAATCACTTTTTTTGCTTTTCTTAAAAATTTTTCCGAACAGTATACTTCTGAAAAGGATCAGGTTCATGACCGCAAAGAATCCGATAAGGATCAGGAGCGTAAGAAGCGGCTTCGTCGCCGCCAGCGTAGCGAGCAGCATCATCGGGAATCCGAATACGATCGCCGGGAAATTCTGGTAGACCATATTGTCAGCGGCGGGGGTTTTAAAGTCTCCGTCGATCTCGCGCAGCAGTATGACGCCCGTGCTCGCCGTACCGGTAAGCATTCCGTACATCATAAGGAACTGCTCCTGCGGATATTCGGGGAACAGCACTTTTGCCACAAGATAGTTGTAGAAATACGTGATTATCATACCGGTAAGGCCCATTATCAGGATGATGCCCCAGTATTTTTCGAGGAGGCCGAAACGGATCGCCGCGATACCCGCAACGACCATGATATCAAAGAAGAAATTGCTCGTGCGCGTCATAAGGAAATTGTCCGTATACTCTTTTTTCACGAGCTTTCCTTTCTTCAGAAGCTTGAGCAGCGCCTTTATGAGAGTTGCGCTCAGTACGCCGATCAGGAAGTTGAATCCGAAAATGACTGATTTCATGCCCGGAAGCAGCGCGCCGAGGCCGGTCATAAGCAGATAAGTGATAACGTATGCGACAGCGATCAGGGCGACCTGGATAGTAAGTTTATCGATGCTTTCATTCATCGGAAGGTCCTGGTCAGTCGCCTGAGCGTGCGCTTCGCCGGAAGCCTTGGGAGCATCCTGAACTTTCACCTTACCCCTGAACTTCAGAATATTCAGGTGGATGACGCCGCCGATCGATGCGCAAATGAAACCGAGCGCAGCGATGGTCAGACCGAAGCTCTTGCCGCCGGTAAACCCGTAGTCATTCTCAAAAATACCGCCGTAGTTGAGCGCCTGGCCCGTTCCCTGTCCGTATCCGAAAGGAAGCAGCACTCCGGAGCCGGGGAAAAAGCCGGTAACTATCATTGCCGCGACAATAGTAATGCCGAGCCCGAATATGCCCTGGAGAATGTATGTCGATACGGTCGTAACGCCGGTATTGAATATTTCGGACGTGCGTTTTTTGGTCAATTTACCTCCTGACGGTTTGAATGCGGAGGCAATAAATCCGAGCGCCAGGCAGTGGTAAGTTATTACTTCGAGCGCCGCGGTGCCGTTGTTCCCGAAAAGTTTCGTATCGAACATCACGTTTCCCGTGATAAGCTTATAGATCCACGCAACAAGTATAAGCAGTCCTCCCGCGAGCACCGACGTCGGTATGAGAGATTTGCGAAGCAGCGGGATCGATCTTCTAAGAACGTTGGCCGCCAGCAGACTGAGCAGCAGCACGGCAATAATATTAAAACTGCTCCATACGTTAAAGTCCCAGAAATTGTCCATATTCTTCTCCTGTTTTGTTATTGTCCAATCGATATTTATAATACATATTCACGTACTTTAAAGCATTGAACCGCTTTCCGCCCCTGATCTGGAACGTGTTTTTCCCGTGGTAAATATTAAGTTTGTTCCTTCCGAGCACGGCCGCGGCGGAAACTTCTTCGAACGGGATCGTCCCGGGTCCGGCGCCTTCTCCGGACAATTCTATTCTGTCGCTGAACAGCGCGATCTCGACGTCTCCGGCTATTTTTTCTTTGTTCTTATAAAGATTTACGCGGTACAGATCAGCTTTATCCCTGAACATGGGCTCGGTAGTGTAAGCCCCGGCATCCAGTCCTGTGACAAAAGAATTCTGATAATCGTACCACTCGCCATAAAACTCGAACGGAAAGTCAAATCCTTTTCCGGAAAGGCGCTTATCTTCACCGTATTCCACCGTTCTTCCGCACTTCGTACAAGTCACGCAGTTTTTCTTACTTTCAAAAACTGAAAGGCCGCAGAACGGACAAACGTACGCCGCGCGCTCAATGTATTCCGCCCTTTTCCCCGATCTGTAGAGCCCGTCCGCCCTGCCTTCGTCAACGAACAGTCCTTCTTTTATGACCGCGTACAATTCGTCGTTGGACAGCTGTTCGTATTCCTCAGGCTCGATCACGCGGAAAACGTATGAATGCATGCTCCCTTTTCTTACGTCCGAACTCCATCTCGGTTCGGCGCCGTATCCGCCCTCAATCCTGTAGAGCAGGACCGGCAGCTTCAGTTTCCTGACGAAAGGAACCACGGATCTCATAATATAGCCTGTCCTGCCTCCGTACGTACGGTTTCCTTCCGGAGCCATCGCTATAGTACCGCCCTCTGCCGCTATCTTAACGCAGGTAAGTACCGCCCTCGCGTCTCCCGTAAACTTTTTTATTGGCACAGGCGCGGCGGCGAATCTGAGCAGTTTTGAGATCCAGCCGTTTGAAAAAATATCTTCCGATGCTACGTAATAAACGGGCTTTTTTAAAGAGAGAGAGACAAAGAACTGATCCGCGGGCGTCTGGTGATTGAACAGAATGAGATACTGGCGCTGAGGTTTTTCGGCAAATTTATCGATCTTTATGTGATATTTATGTTTAAGAACCGGCTTCATTAAAGCGCCTGCGACAGCGCGAATAACCGAATGCCTTTTCCTAATCCACTTTTTCTGTTTTGAGCCGTTCTTCCGCGCTTCTTTCACCTGTTAACTCCGTACACTCTAAATGATAAGGCGCAAAAACAAGCAAAAATGAGGATACTTTTTTGCGGCCCCACATGCCCGGCAGTCTCCGGACAACGCATCGTAATTATATATTGATTCGGGCTTCAATTCAATCTTTTTCTTCCTTTTGATCGTGATTTTTTTCTTCATTTTTATGCGTGGGTTTTTCTTTCTTTTCAAAAAAATGCCTGCACGGATCGATTCCGGGCAGGCACGATGCCTGGTCACAAGTATGGCATTATTCAAAATCGAGTGAAACGGTCTTTCCGTCAAAGCCGCATTCCGCCCCGGGAAATTCCGCCAGCGCGCTGTCTAAAAATTCCTCCGGATCGTTCATACGCTGCGAAAAATGCGTAAGCCAGAGCCGTTTTGCTCCGGATAATCTGGCAGTTCTTCCCGCCTGTGAAAACGTCATATGGCAATATTCATATGCCGTTTCTTCCTGATCGTCCGACCCGTAAGTGGAATCGCACATAAGCAGATCCGCGTCTTTAGAAGCATAACAAAGAGAATTGCAAAAACGCGTATCTCCGGAAAAAACTACTTTTATCCCCTTCCGGTCAGGGCCGAGCACTTCCCCGGGCTCCATAGATTTAGTGTTACCTTCCGCGTCCTCAAAAGTGACCGCGCTGCCTTCCTGAAGCACGTGCCACAGTACTTTAGGCACTCCGGCCTCCAGCGCTTTTTTTACGTGGAATCTGCCTCTGCGGCCGAGCGAGAAAACATATCCGCAGCTCGTAACTCTGTGATCTGTAGGAAAACAATCGAGTCTCGCAAGCGAAGGCCATTCCGGAAACAGTTCAGAAAGAACGATACCCCCAATAGGCATTGCCACCGGCCTGACTTCAAAATCGAGATTTCCGGCCAGCGTCAATATCGGCGCGAGTTCCTGGAATATTGTCCCTCCCGCCCTTACCGGGCCGGCAATATAAACCGGTCGTTTTCTTTCGGCGAGGTTCATGCTCTGAAGCAGTCCCGGTATGCCGAAAATATGATCGCCGTGGTAGTGCGTAAGTGCGATCACGTCGGTGCGCATAAGGTTTACGTCGTGCTTTCTGGCGGCGGTCTGCGTGCCTTCTCCGCAGTCAAACAGTACGGAGCGGCCGTTAAGCGTAACAATGCACGAGCTGAGCGCTCTTTCCGGAAGCGGCACTGCGCCTGCGGTCCCTATAAGAGTAACGTCTACCATCGCTATTCACCTTCCTCGAACGTTTTGAGCACTATTCTCATGGCCTCATCCTTCTGTATGCCTGAAAGCCTGAGTTTTTCTCCTAATTTCACTGCTTCTCCGAGCCTGGGTCCCGGGATAACGCCTGCAGCGACCAGATCCTGTCCCGTTACGGCAG
The DNA here is from genome assembly GCA_017963755.1 of Clostridia bacterium. Classification (GTDB taxonomy): domain Bacteria; phylum Bacillota; class Clostridia; order UBA1212; family UBA1255; genus UBA1255. The sequence goes on from JAGCTF010000062.1 coordinate 34,173, forward strand.
GTCTAGCGATCCTCTCTTTATATAGCCTGAGCGCAGCCCTGTTCTCCTCCATCATAATATCTTTCGTGCCCGTTCTGACGCCCTTCTGAAGCGTCCCGGCCGAAATAGAATGTACGGTCTCGGCGAGCAGCAGAGCGTCGTCCGGCTCATCGGCAGCATCAAATATTTCAAGGAGCCTGAGTTCCTTGTCTTCGCTTTTTCCGTACCTGCTGCGCCCCGGAAAACGTTTTAGCAGCTTTGAGGCGGCCTCGGCCGTATTCTCACAATATCTCAACAGTTTGTGATTTGCACTGATCCGTTTCAGCCACGTGCTCCCCGGTCTGTTTCCGGCGGCAATAGCGATCGATAGCGCGGCGCACATAAAACCCGGTCTATCCGCAGCTCTGCCCGAGGCAGCGGCAGCCGCAGCCAGTACTCCGGAAAACTTTTTCCTGCTTTGCGTCCCGTCGCCCTTCACCATATTAAAACACACGGCAATTTCCGGGAACCATCCGGCGAGCTGCCCCATGTGCGAAAGCCTCTCAAAATACACGGACGGATCCGGTGATTTAAGCAGCGCCTTTTCAGTCTCCCCGAAAACGCGCTCCTTCGAAAGCGCACTCACGTCCATTGTCCCGCACAACTTCACGGTCGAGGGGGCAATGTCAAAGCCGAAACGCGCAGCAAATTGTGCGCATCTGAAAACTCGCAGCGGGTCTTCCGCAAAGCTTTCGTCGTCAACGTGCCTCAGTATGCCGTGTTCAAGATCGTCACGCCCTCCGAAAAAGTCGAGCACCTCTCCCGTCAGGATATTCTGCATCAGCGCGTTGATCGTAAAATCCCTGCGCCTGGCCGCATTTTCCGCCCCGATGAACGGGTCAACGAATACCGTAAAATCTTTATGTCCCCGCCCTGTCGCGTGCTCTATCCTGGGCATGGCGATGTCAATATTATAATGTCTCAGGCTGAATACTCCGAAACTTATCCCCATGGAAATGACTTCGCCAAGTTCCGAAAGGATGCCCTCGAGTTCCTCCGGTTTAAGACCGTGAACTTCGATATCGATGTCGGGCGATTCAGTTTGCCTGCCCATGAGCATATCACGCACAAAACCGCCCACAAAATAGGCACAGCCGCCGTGCTGAGCCACACTGAGAGCGATCTTGCGGGACATCTCAATATTAACTGATTCTGTATTATTAAATGCTTTTAACAATTAACCACCGATATATTTGAGCGGCGACTGAGTCTCGCCGTATAAAATGACCTCAAAATGAAGATGCGGACCGGTCGCTCTTCCGGTCATTCCGGAGTAAGCAATACGCTCGCCTTTCTGCACTTCTTCCCCGACGTCTACAAGTATTTTGGAAAGATGCGCATATCTCGTTTCAAAGCCGTTACCGTGATCTATAAGGACGTAATAGCCGTAGGAGTGATGATATTCCGCCTCGACAACTGTTCCGGATGCCGCAGCCCATACGGATGAACCCCAGTCGCAGCCGATATCGAGTCCGGAATGGAATTTCGATTCTCCCGTAAACGGATCGCGCCTCCAGCCGTACGACGACGTGACGGCAATTCCGTTCACCGGATAATAATCGGGATAATGGTCAAGGTAGTATTTGATCTCGCGTGATTCGCTGTCAAGGTGTTTGATCATTCCGTCCGCGATCTCGGTTTCGCCCAGAACGTTTCTGATCGTCTCTTTAGCGGCGCTGATCTCTATTCTCGCGTCGTACATATCGCCCGATCTCGAAGCGACTGAATCAAAAATATCGAGATCGTTGATCATATCGACAAGTTCCTGCAGTTTAGCCTCTTCCGCCTCTGTAATGTTCGAAAGATCCTGCTCGTGTTTCTCTTTAAGTTCTTCTATGTACGCCTTACTCTCTAAAATATCCGCTTCTTTTTCTTTCAGAAGGGCCTTCTGCTCTTCGTCCAGTTTCTCATACTTTTCAATAATATTGTTCAAAGTATTGATATTACCGGTAAGCGTATCCCTTATATTTTCATTTTCTTCGTGAAGCGTCTGATTGCTGAGGCGAAGTTCTTCGTTAGTCTTTCTGAAGTTGCAGAAACCGATCGCTATAGCCAGAATGAGTCCGAGCGCGAAAACAGCGCCGGCAGACTCGATCATCGACTTACCGAAAATGTGCTCTCTCCCCTCGCGCATTTTACGTGAAGAAAAGGCTTTACGGCGCACGTAGACTCTGCGGGCGGTACGCTTGCTGACACGTCCGTCGGCAACGTCCATCCACAGTCTGTCAACTATTTTTTTAGATTCGCTCTTATCTGCTGCGTAAAATCTCATTAGTTTTCTGCTTATACTTCTTTAATAATCGCTCCCGCCCGGGTATATGCGGGCAAGAATAAATGCATTTTACCATAAAAAATCACAAAAAGCAAATATCAGGTTCAAAAAGTTTTGAAAACGTATGTGAACAGGATTATCCCCGCCCCGTACGCCAGGAAAACGAGCAGTGCGATCAGGTCAAGTTTCGTGAACTTCATCATGCGGTATCTCGTTCTTCCGTTGCCGCCGCGGTAGCAGCGGGCGTTCATTGCCTGCGCAAGCTCGTCGGCTCTTCTCCACGCGCTTATGAACAGCGGGATGAGCACCGGGATATAGCTTTTGACGCGCGCCATAAACTTTTTGCTGTCAAAGTCCGAGCCTCTCGCCGTCTGGGCTTTCATTATGCGGTCTGTCTCGTCGGCGAAGATCGGTATGAACTTAAGCGCGATACCCATCATCATTGCCGCCTCGTGCACCGGAAAACGCACTATTTTAAGAGGCTTCATCAGCGATTCCAGGCCGTCGGTAAGATTGACCGACGTCGTCGTGTACGTTACGACCGAAGCGCCTATGACCAGTGACATGATCCGGAGCGCCATTTTAGTGCTGAATATCAGTCCGTCTTTGTATATGTGTATGAATTTCCACGACCAGAGAAGTTCTTTGCCCTGGAAGAAGAATATGTTGATTATGAACGTGACGGCAATTATAACCAGCACCGCGCGCAAGCTTTTGAGCACGTATTTAAACGGGATGTGCGCGGAGATGAATACCGCCGCGAGAAATACGGCTGTCAATAAGTAAGCCGAAAATGTTTTTATCAGCAGCACGAACACCATAAATGCGAGCGTGCCGAGCAGTTTCGTGCGCGGGTCAAGGCGGTGCACGAAAGAGTTGCCGGGGATGTACTGGCCGAAAGAGATCCTCATTGACCGCACACCTCCGTTCCCTGAGCGGCGCGTCCGGTGAGGGCAAGTATTTCATTGACGCCGTCGTCGAGCGTGAATATTTTGCGTGAAATGTGTATATCCGGCAGCGCTTCGTTCAGTCTGTGAAACAGTTTTGAGAGCTGCGGCACGCTGAGCCCCATATCTTCGAGTTTCTGCTCGTTTTCAAATACTTCGGCAGGCTCTGCAAACATGCTGACTTTTCCGTGTTCCATTACAAGTACGCGGTCGCACATACGGGCGACGTCGTCCATACTGTGGGAAACGAGGATGACAGTATTTCCGTTTTCTTTATTGAGCCTTCTGCATATGTCGAGGATGCTGTCGCGGCCTGCGGGATCGAGTCCTGCAGCGGGTTCGTCGAGCACAAGGATCCCGGGGCGCATTACAAGTATTCCGGCGATCGCCACGCGGCGTTTCTGGCCTCCGGAGAGGTCGTAAATCGATTTCTCGCGCACGTCTTCAGGGTCAAGTCCGACCTGCCTGAGCGCTTCGTCAACGCGCGCAG
>JAGCTF010000063.1 GCA_017963755.1 Clostridia bacterium
GAAAATTGGTTAAAGGATAAAAACTGTAATCAATAGAAGAGCTCATTCTGCTTCAGACGCCATCCGTGCACGCGGTGTTTACGGCGAGTTCTACGGATGCTCGAATTATAAGATCACGGGCTGCCGGTACAAGAGAAAGATCAAATCAAAGGGACAGTGAACTCGGCCATGCTTTTTTGGAGAGACCCGCAAATGTCTGAAACTAACGGTTTTGTGTTGGTAATAATAGTATAGGCTTAAGAGCCCGACAAACTGAGAATCGCGGAGGTAAGGCGCTTGATCAAGATATCCTTTTTGACCGGAGAATTGGTTTTTGCCGCGCTGTGGCTCATAATCAGAGGGGTGATATGGATACGGCAGAAGAAGATCGTCTGGAAAAGAGAGGCTCTCCTTCTTTTGATGTACATCAATCTTGCCGTTCTGATTCGTTTTGTCTTTTATCCTTTTTTCCCCGTCGACGGTCAGGTCCAGCCCCTTATCATAAACATGAAAAGCATGCTGCCGCCACGGGTCAACCTGATTCCGTTTGTGAACATTCTGGATTATGACTCAAAGCGCGAAGCTGCCATCAACATCATCGGTAACATAGGCCTGTTTATACCGACGGGCATCATTATGCCGATTCTGTACAGGCGGCTTTACAGCTTTTGGAAAGTCCTTCTGGCCGGTGCGGGGCTGTCGCTCGTTATCGAGATCATTCAGCTGCTCCTTCCGGGAAGTGTGACCGACATCGACGACCTGATCCTCAATACCGCCGGTGCGGCGATCGGGTGCGGCATATATAAGCTTGTATGCCGGGTCTTTTCTGTCAAATGAGTTCTGCCCCTTATCATCTGTGGTTTTCAGTCTCGCTGAATTGATCCTCCATACTTTTTCCGGGTGGTGCCCGAATAAGTACAAGCCCTGCTCCGGCCGGTCAGAAGAGCCGGGAAGGCATATATGTTATTATTCCGAAAATGCGGGCTAACGAACTCACTTTTGATTTTTTTATAAAAATGAGTGCGATAACTTGACTTTTCGGGTAACTGATGGTATAATAGTGTCGACCTGAAAACAGGAGGTGCTTATGAAGCTTTATTCCAGAGAAAACTATCTGAAGAAGATCCGTGGATTCTATCACGAGGACGATATTATCAAAGTCATAACCGGCGTCCGCCGTTGCGGAAAATCCAGTCTTATGGCTACAGTTGCAGATGAGATCATACAGTCCGGCGTTCCGGAAGAGAATATAATATACATTGACCTTGATCTTCGCCCGAACAAAGGCATAAAGACGGCGGATCAGCTTGAATCGCTTATACTTAAAAAAGGAACTGCTCCTGGGAGAAAATACCTGTTTGTCGACGAGATCCAGAACGTCAAGGATTTTGAAGAAGTCATCAACGGATTCAGAACCGAGGGCGGATGGTCGATCTTCATCACGGGTTCCAATTCCTATCTTCTCAGCGGAGAACTCGTTACAAAGCTTACCGGGCGTTATATCGAGTTTGAAATGTTCCCGCTTTCCTTTGAGGAATACGAGGGAATGAAACGATTTTACGGTAAGGAAATCAATCAGAATCCGATGCTGGAACTGAACGCCTATATTACCGAAGGCGGTTTCCCGCGGACAATGTTTTTCGATACTCTCGCCGACAAACGCAGGTACGTCAGAGGCGTAATTGACGAGATTTTCGAAAAGGACATTCGCAAACGCGTCAAGATCCGCGGCAGAGAGACTTTTGAAACAGTTATGCGTTTTGTTATCAACAATTTTGGCTCGACTACAAGTCTGAGAAACATTGTCGACGAGCTTAACAAGACCGGCAGCGCTGTAACTTTGCATTCTGTTTCTAAATATGTCAAAGCCCTTGTCGACGCCAAGATTCTTTACGAATGTCCCCGTTTCGATCTTAAATCCAGAAGATCCCTTAAGGGAGAAAAGAAATACTATCTGTCCGATCTCGGTTTCTTCTTTGCAGAAAATACCGACAACCGTATCAATTACGGACCAGTGCTTGAAAATATTGTCTTTGTCTATGCCCGGAGCCGCGATTATTCGGTCAGCGTCGGCAGGATCGGAAAGCTTGAATGCGACTTCATTCTCCGTGATGTTAACCTGTCTTACTCCTACGTCCAGGTCGCATATACTATTGCAGCCAGCAAGGATACGGAAGATCGCGAGTACAGATCGCTGGAAGGTATCAAAGACAATTATCCGAAATATGTCATGACTACCGACTATCTGCTTCAGAACCGCGGCGGGATTGCAAACGTAAATTTGATCGACTTCATAAGTGCCGGAAAACTGTTCTGATACTAAATACGCCAAACTTGCCAACCGGTTGTCATTCCGTTGTCAGGTTTTTCTATTTTACAAAAGTGCCGCATGCGGCAAAAAAAGTGAATAAGCGCCTTTTTACACTTGACAAATCGAAATTCAGAATGGGATTCATTGAATTATGGGGTAAAAAATGCTATAATAGTATAGGCCTAAGAGCTCGACAACCTGGGATTTGCGGAGGTGAATCTTTATGCTTGAAAAAATGGGGGAATTCTTCGATGCCCGTTTAAACGGATATGAAGAACACCAACTGACCTGTATAGTTTCCGCACGGGAATTCTATTCCTTTACAGCATC
>JAGCTF010000064.1 GCA_017963755.1 Clostridia bacterium
CATCCGCTTTGTTGAGCATCGCCCTGAGCTGCTATATGATTTTATCCTTCTCGGACAATTCATTGTCCTTCCGCGTCATAGCGTCGCGGTGCTTGTTTTCCTGTTCCAGTTTCGCGATGCGCATGTCATTCTGGCTGCTTTTTTCGAGTTCTTTTACGCGCTGTTCAAGTTCCTTCTCGAACTCTACGTCGTGTATCTGGCGGACAATTTCAGCGTATCCAGTCTCATCTACCTGGAACACCTGACCGCAGTTAGGACATTTGATCTCATGCATATACTCGCACCCGCTTTCGCACGTTTTTCTGCGTCAATGATAGCACGAAAAAGCCGATTTTTCAACACTTTCCAGCTTATGGGGTACTGTTCATTTGCCATTTGCTATTTGCCATTTGCCCTCCGGAAGCAAATATTGACCGTTCCGCTCCAAGGTAGTAAAATACAGACGCAAAGGAGCTAAGCAAATTGACGCTGGAAACTGTTAAAGAAATAAATACGGAATATGAGTACAAACTGAAGACCGCAGGTCTTGACCGCGATCTGGTCATAAAAAGTGCGGAAGGCATTTTCTCGCCTCGAAGGGCGGATAAAGGGACTGAAGCGATGCTTCGCGAATGCCGCTTTGAGGAGACGGACAACGTTCTTGACCTCGGCTGCGGCGCGGGTATCGTCGGAATGACTGCGGCAATATGCGGCGCAAAAGTAACTATGTGCGATATTGACCCGACCGCTGTCAGGTATTCTTCTTTGAACGTTTCAAACAACCTGTCCCCCGCCGAGTCCGCGCGTATTTCGCTGTTTGTCTCCGACGCGTTCGATAATATAAACGAGAAAGGTTTTACGAAAATTCTCTCTAACCCGCCTTATCACACGGATTTCTCTGTGGCCAGGCGTTTTATCGAAGGCGCTTTTACGCATCTTTGCGTCGGAGGCACGCTTTATATGGTTACGAAGCGGCTCGAATGGTATAAAAACAAACTCACATCCGTGTTCGGAGGCGTTAAGGTCAAGGAAGCCGGCGACGGGTATTACGTTTTCTGCGCCGAAAAGCGCGGTGGAACGCCGTACAACGCGAACAAGTCGCACAGCCTCGTTAAATTCAGACCGGTCCCGGAAGGCGCGGATCCTTCAGGCGCGCTCGATTTCGTTTTAAACGTATTTCAAAAATCGCTTGCCCACACATGGACGGAAGAAGGCATAAACACTTTCACAAATCTGATCGAACACGCGCGCATTCTGCCTGTCTTCAGGTATTTTGAAGCGTACGATGATATACGGGGGAAAACGGTCGGAATACTTGCCGCTGACAGCACGCTGTCGCACCTTTCTCTGCTTTTTGTTGACGCCGCGTACAGATCGAGGGGCATCGGAAAAAGATTAGTTGAAATGCTCGAACGCGAAACTTCGTCTATAGGATTGTCCGTAAACGCAGAGCCGTCAGCGTTTCCGTTTTATCTCAAGATAGGATTTCATCCTGTGAACACGGGGCCTGACGGCAGCGGCGTCATAGACGAGAAAGACGGTATAAGGAGCGTTAAACTTTATAAAAAGTTAAAACGTGATAAAAATAAAGGGCAGGTTTTTACGCCTGCCGCAAGTGCTGATGACCGGACTTGAACCGGTACGGACTTTGGGTCCGATGGATTTTAAGTCCATTGCGTCTGCCGATTTCGCCACATCAGCATCGAGCGTATTTTACACCCGGAGGAGACGGTATGTCAATATTGGCCGAAAAGATTAAAATATTATATTCCGACGAAAGCATTGCCGTCGCCGTAAAACCGCGCGGGATGGTGAGCGAGCTTTCCGGAAAACCCGGCGAGTCTTTTCCCGAAGCTTTAAAGTCCATTCTGTCACTCAAAACGATTTATCCCGTACACCGCCTTGACCGCGAAACAGAAGGGATAATGGTATACGCGTTGACGTCATCCGCCGCCGCTGCGCTGTCAGAATCGATACAGAGCGGGCAGTTTGTTAAAGAGTACGACGCATTTATCCACGGAGTACCCGCTGAGCCCGAAGCGGTTTTAGAAGACCTGCTGTTCAAAGACACGCGCACGTCTAAAGTATACGTAGTTAAACGCGAGCGCAAAGGCGTTAAGCGCGCAGTTTTATCTTACAAAACGGTTGAATCGTTCGACCTGCCGGAAAGCGAAGGAAACGTCGCCACTCACGTACGTATAAAGCTTGATACGGGGAGAACGCATCAGATCAGAGTACAGTTTGCGTCAAGGAAACTGCCGCTTTTAGGTGACAGGCGTTACGGTGCGGCTGACAATTATCCCCCGATAGCGCTTTCCGCCACCGCGCTGTCTTTTCCGCACCCCGCTGACGGCAGGGCAATGTCTTTCGCGATACCGTTTAATTATCCCCTGCCGTAACCTCCGCCAGCACCTCGCCTATCGGCGCGTTGATCTCCAGATCATTGTCCGGGTCAAGTTTGTAGTATAGATGCTCTTTATTTATGATCACGAGATGGCTTCCTCTGAAATAGCTTACGTACGATGCTGCGGGATAGACAGTTAAAGAAGTGCCTCCGATTATAAGGAGATCCGCGTTTCTGATAGCGCGTATCGATTTTTCCACTGCCTCTTCCGGAAGCTGCTCCTCATAGAGCGTCACGTCGCAGCGAATGATCCCGCCGCAATCGCATCTCGGGATCCTTTCCCGCGACTTGAAAATATGATCCCCCGGATACGCTTTGCGGCAACGCATGCAGTAGTTCTTCGCCGTCGTTCCGTGTATCTCGTATACGTTCACACTTCCAGCCTTCTGATGCAGGCCGTCAATATTCTGCGTGACTATCGCTTTGAGTTTTCCCTGCTTTTCGAGGCGCGCGAGCGCGTAATGCGCCGCGTTGGGCTTTATGTTTCTCGTGTCCATCTTCTGGCGGTAGAATTCAAAAAAAACTTCCGGTTCGTTCACAAGGCACGAATGGCTGAGCAGATATTCCGGCCTGTATTTTTCAAACCGGACGTCGTGCTGATTATACAGGCCGTCCTTACTGCGAAAATCCGGGACGCCGCTTTCTGTAGATACCCCCGCGCCCCCAAAGAAGACGATATTGTCCGACTCGTCGATAAAGCGCTTTAGCTTTTCATATTTTTCATTCATTACGTACCCCGCCTTTCCCGTTCTCTCACGTTCAATATTTTACACCGAAAAAGCACAAAGTCAAATCCGGCGTCGCAACACTTGCAATTTGCCAATTTCTAAACGAAGTAGTAAAATAAGGCAAAGAAAAAAAGGAGGCGTACACTTCATGAAAAAAGTATTGCTGCTCGGCGATTCGATCCGTATGGGCTACGACAGCTACGTAAAGGAACTGCTGCAGGGCGAGTTCGACGTATATTACGACGACGCCGATAACGGCCGCTTCGCCGCCTACACGCTATGGCAGGCGAACCAGGCATTCAAGCGCGACCACTACGACATCGTACACTGGAACAACGGCTACTGGGATATGAACATCGAAGCGCCGATGACGGAAGCGATACACCCCGTCGATGAATACGTACGCTTCTTAAAACGAATACTTGCCGAGATACGGAGGAACGGTGCAGTACCGATATTTGCGACAACTACACCTATACTTTCTCCTGGAGCAGCGGCAGACGTCACCGGCACAGGCGCGGACAATATCAATTATGACAATGAGTGGGTCGTGCGCTATAACGCTGCGGCGAAAGAACTAATGGCATCAGAGGGAGTCGTTGTCAATGACCTTTACTCTCTCTGCCTTGCCGATCCTCATTACTTTAAATGCCGCGATCTGCTTCATCTTACCGAAGAAGGTTACCGTCGCTGCGCAGAGCAGACCGCGCAGATCATCCGCAAAGTAATTAAATAAGCAAACAAGTGAATATATGAACGGAGGAAAGTAACAATGAACACACGGATCGACCGGAGAAAACTACTTATCGGGGCGTATAACCTTGCAGACTACGCGAGAACAGAAGCACACGTAAGAGACATCAAAGCATGCGGGATCGATATGATAGTTTGCCTGCAGAGGCCTTCCAAAGAACTTCTTGACCTCTTGCAAAAGTATGATATAGGCTGCTGCGCGGGAGGAATCGTCCCCGGCTGGTGGGGCGGCGACGGAGAGAGAGCCGGAAAGCTCGGCGAGATCAATCCGACGCAAAAATATATCGAAGCGGCCGCTAAATTCATTGACCATCCCGCTGTCTGGATGATCGATATTGGCGACGAGCCATCGGCACTTGACTTTGACCGCTATGGCGAAGTAGTAGACCTTATGCGCGGCCTCTTCCCAAACCAGATCCCGTATTTAAATCTATATCCGAATTACGCTTCCGTCGCGGAAAACACCGACAGCCAGACTCTTAATCAGCTGGGCACGGTTAATTACACAGAACACATAAGAGAATACGTTGAAAAAGTCGGTCTTCCGTACATAAGCTACGACTTTTACGTTTACCCGATGGGCAGCGCCGGGCTCGGGATGATGTATGATAATTTCAATATCGTCGCTGACGCATGCCGCAGGACGGGGCGCGATTTCTGGTTCATCCCACAGTGCAACGGGCGCAACGAAGACGACTTCACGTCCGTAAACCAGATGCGTTTTCAGGCATATTGCGCGCTCGCGTACGGCGCAGTCGCTATAAACTGGGCATGCTGGACAAAGGGCTGGTGGTGCAATAATATACTTGACGACGATGGCAATAAAACGGTTCAATATGAGAAGCTGCAGAAAGTGAATGCGGAGCTGCACGCATTCAGCGAAGAATATATGAAATACAGGAACGTGAACACGCATCTGATCGGTTTCAGCACTGTCTCCGCGGTCAAGGATCATCCTGCCATCACAGTGAAAGAGTCTGTCGATCTCGGCTTCGTAAGAGAGGTCCGTACCGAAGACGGCGGTGCGCTAGTCGTAGGCGAAATGGCCGATAAAGACGACCCGTCAAGCCACGCGCTCCTTATCCTCAACGCCACCGATTATCTTGACAAAGCTCCCGCTCCGAAAACTGTAAAGTTCAGATCGTTAACAGAGAACGTACGTATCACCGGCGGCAATCTTCCCGACGGTCTTTCTATCGTTCCCTGCCGCGACGGAAAAAGCGGCTTCGAGTGTTCATTCGTACTGGACAACTGCAAAGCCGCGATGGTGGAATTTAATTAACAAATAATGATACAGGATCCTGGATCCAAAGTTCAGAGTCAAGGATGAGGCGTCATGTTCTCATCCTTTTTTTCTTCCTGTACTAGTCTGGTGCGCTGTTCTTTAGTGTAATAGTCACCAGAGGAAAGGAACTCGTCGAATTTCGGAGAATTCTCCGCGTTTCTGATAAGCACTTCATATTCTTCATAAGAAAGCTTCCTGACCGTAAAAGGCTCCTCGTCAGCCTGTCGTGCGCGATACAGATCTAACAATATCGGGTGATCTGATGAAGTGTTGCCAGGACTCGCAACTGTATAAATACTTCCTCCGATGCTTACGTCATATACTAACTCGTAATAACCGTTACTCTCGTAAAGGCTGTTTCTGAGTTCAGGCGTAGTAACTAAAACAATGTCGTCGGAAAATCTGAACAGGAACGTATAAACTACTGTATCTTCGGTCCGTTTTATACCCACGTAGTCGAATGAGGTTCCGCTGCGCAAATAGTCCTCAAACGATCCGAAAGCAGGATAACCGTATAGATACGCTTTCATACGTTCAAAACTGGACGACGGATTTTCGACCGTTCCGGAATATGCTTCTCCGACTCTGTCACCTTCGAAATAGTTCAGTCCGAACCTCCTGTAAGTATCCTTAAACGCATCAGTTTTAAATATTGATGCATCAAAACATAGATTTGCCCAGGCACTGTCAGTACTACCAGAAGGCAGATTAAAAATCAAGCCCGCGAAATCGGCCGAGCAGTCAAAAGTATTGACGACAGTCTTTCCGTAATCGCCATTATAAAGACCGCCGTTGTAAACGTACATCGGTATGTCTATAAGCGAAAGCGCCTTTTTACCGAACGCAAGAGGATAAAGTGAATTGAACGGATACATTCCGTCGAAAAAGTCTATTATCCTTACCCCGGAGACAACAAGAGGCCCTACCAGCACGTTTCTGCTGTATTCCTCCACAATCACCGCGTTCTTAACATCGTCTACATGGCCTTCGATCAAAACAGAGGCGATTTTTCCTCCGTCAAACTTAGCATCGTCAGGGAGTTCCCGGCTGAGCATAAGCACTATGCTCCCGCTGTCGAGCATTTTTCCGTCCTTAATATCCCTGTGCAATGAATAAACCGGAGTGAAACCATAACCCAGACTACTGTCATATTTTCCGAACCTTATTGCTATCTTTTCCCCGGCGATTATCTGAGATGCCTGTCTTAAATAAACCGGATCCGTCTTCGCGCCCGGAGCCTGAGTTGGATCGGAGCCGTAGCTGGAAGGTGCTGCAGGTCCGTCAGATCCAAAATAGATGCGGTCAATAATTTCGACGACAGAATATTCGGTACAATCTGCCGGTGAACGGTTTCTGCTCTTTGATGCGAGAATAATGCCGGCAAGAACTCCTGCCATAAGAAGTACAGCCGCGGCAACAGATCCCGCGGTACTGAAAATACCGTTTTCTTTCTTATGACCGCTTCTTTTATTTACTGGCTGCCCTGCGGCGAACATATCCCCGTATGCCGTTGAGACAGTATTATCCGGAACATTTCTTCCCGGAACCGTATCTGTTTGAAAGTTTTCTTCGACTGCCGTTCCCTGCCCGGCAGCCTGCTCCACATATTTGTTATCGATCATAGACAATGCGTCTCTGAAATTTTCTTTTGAGATCATATGAAACCCTCCTTCGTGAGAGCACTCCGGAGTTTTTCTCGAAGCGTATGCAAGATATCATACAACGTACTGAGCGGTATACCTGTCTCCCCGGAGATCTGCGAGACCGGTTCACAAAAATAGTATCTTTTCACGAAGCAGATCTGTTCCCGCTTAGTACATCCGCTCAAAAAACGGTCGAGCGCCTTCGCAAGTTCATGAGTTTCCGCCTCATCGGCCGCAGTGCGTCCGTCGGTAATGATATCCCCAAGCTCGTCCAAAGGATCGATCCCTTCATCCGGGGAACGCTTACTTCTTCCGTCGTATCTGAGCCTGTCTATGGCGGCCGCCCTCGCAAGTTTGCTCATATACCTTTTCAGATCTGCAGGTCTGTTTGGCGGAATGCTGTTCCATGCGCGCATATACGCGTCGTTCAGGCATTCTTCGCTGTCTTCACGATTCCCAAGTACGTTCATACAGATGGAAAGCAGATAGTTTCCATAACGTGCGTGAAGGTCTTCTATAGCATGCTGGTCGCGTCTTAGAAAGCTTTCTGTCAAAGCGTCATCGCTGTTATTTAGGTGATCGTTTCTGTCCATCCGTTTTCCCCTCGTGAGATAAGTGCTCTCACTTATACAGTCGACAAACAGTTCGGCTATTCCGGTGCGACCGTGAGCGGATCAATAATTTATTTTTTTGTTGTTTTGAAATACGGGCGGATATATATTTTCAGACGGGTCAATTCCGGCAAGTCTGCAAACCGCTTCGTGGCTCCTCTTACAAAGCTCTTCTTCCTGCTCCCTGACCCCGAGCGACGCGTCCGGACAAAGGGGCTCGCCGATCGACAACGTAAACAGCGCTTTTTGCCTGAGTATCGTGCGTCTGATCCAGCCCGGTCTTCTGTATGAAAACGCCATCGGAACGAGCGGCTTTTCAAACATAACAGAGAGCCTGGCAGCGCCTTTCTTAAACGGTCTTACCGGTCTGTAATACTCCCACATACTGCCTTCCGAATAGATCTGAAGCCATCCTCCGTTGTCAAGCATTCTGTGCACCGCTTTAAGCTGCGCCCTCGTTGCCGCCGGACCGGTTTCGGGTATTGGGATCCCTCCGACGAGCCGCACGTTTTTACCGTTTTCGCCTGAAACGTTTTTTGCCCACACCAGCACGTACGGTTTATGCGGAAGCACTGAACTGCGGATCGCAAGGAAATCCCATAGGTGCACGTGGTTGGAGCACAAAATCGCTCCGTTTTTCAGTGCATCAGAATACTTTTTCAGGTTTTCTTTTCCGCGGACTTTAAGCCCGAGGCGGATGCGCGTCATGGGAAACACGATAAGCCTCAGGACAATATCGAACAGCCTCCTTTTGCGTAGAAACGCAGGGCTGTCGTCAATATACGGGTAGTCGCTGTCAAATACCGTTCCGTCGTCTTTTTTTATTTTCAGATAATGGCCGTCCGTACACTCCGGATAAGGATATTTCGTCGGCCTTGGATCAAAGCCATTCATAATCGCCCTTTAATAAAGAAAAATCTTACTTTCATACCCTCTCCCTCAAAAAGCAGCCACACCGTCTGCTTTCCCTCAGGAATTTTAGAAAGCGGGTAGCAGACTGTTCTGAAAACGCCGTTGTCCGCGCAGCAATCGCCGGATGCTGAATTGCCGTTTGCAGCAAGCTCAGCGACCGCGATCCTGCCCTCCTTCTCCGTCATCAGAACGATCCTGCCGGAACCGGAAGCATTGACGCAGAACTCATATTCGCGATCAGCGCTCAGCCCTCCGAAATCAAGCGTACGGTATTCCGCCCATGCCTCGAGCCAGTTTCCGCCTACGCAATCCATCAAAAGCTCTTTCCCTGGTTCGTCAGGATCCGGGGCAATATACATTTTCCCTTTCATCCTGCACGCGCACGCGCCGTCGATCACGCCGAGCGGGTCAATAGGTGCGGAAGCGCCGTTCGAACTCATACGTACCTCCGGAATACTGCCGTCGGGAAGCACTTCGATCGGCTCGGCACACATGCGCCTGCACGTCTGACCGTTCTGCGAAGACCGGTGGTAGAAGACGAACCAGCGGCCCTTATAGAACTGGATCGATCCGTGGTTGTTCCAGGTTAAAGGGTCACAATACGTGTTGTCAACGATCACGCCGCCTTTTTTATACGGCCCCAGCGGCGAGTCCGAAACAGCGTAAGACATACACGTCGCGCGCCCGCGGGAAATATCGGTATAAACGAGATAATAGCGGCTGCCGATCTTGCGCATCGACGCACCCTCGTGAAAACCGTGAAGCTGCTCGGTAAGGATATTGTCCGTAAAAGACTCGCGGTCAAGCTCATACATATTGTCCCTGAGCTTCGCCCCGCGCAGGTGGAACTGCCCCCAAAGAAGGTACGCGGTGCCGTCGTCGTCAACGAATACGGTAGGATCGATCCCGTCACCGTCCGCTCCTTCTATCCGGCGGGCGTCTTTATACGGCCCTTCCGGTCTTTCGGCAAAGGCAACGGCTTCAAAGTTGTTCGCGCCGCACATATATAGGTAGTATCTGCCGTCTTTGTATATCATATCAGGCGCATAGAGCGGCACTCCCGGCGCCCACGGAATTCCGGAGTCGGACGTGCTGTTGCTGAACACGACACCGTGATCGACCCAGTTCTCAAGTGCCGGATCGTCCGTTGACCATATATGATGATCGTGCCCGCAATAGTCCCTGCTCCCGGAATGATCCGTCGAACCTACCATATATAATCTGCCGTCAGGCATCACGTGCGCCTCGCCGTCGGCCATAAAAAACGTTCTTGGAAGTAACGGATTCATACTGAACTCTCTCTTTCCTGCTCGAAACAGCGTTCGAAATACTGATTAAGTATAGCGCAGAACGCGAGTGCAATTCAAGGACGATTTCTTATTGCCTTTTAAGACGCAGTGTGCTAACATACGCGCATTCCTTGAATGGAGGGGATATATTTTGAGAAAAAAGATAAATCTGAAAAAACTCATTGCCGCATCGCTCGCGATAATACTCACACTCTCGCTGGCGCTTGCCGTAACCGTTTCCGCTGACGAAGAACACGCACTCTTCATCAACCGCGACGGAATACTGTTCAACGGGGACGTTGCCGGAATGTTTGCCAATCACTCATCAGGCGACGACGAAGTTGACGTCGAAGAATATCTCGGCGGCACGATCGAGATAGCCGGCTGGTGCGTCACGGATGCCGAAATACAGCATTACGGATACACCGTTGACGGCGGCGAATTCGTCGTATCCGACTACGTCAATACGATCGAAGCTGATTACAACGCGATTCGCGGCCAGATGTCTAAATTTGAAGATGCCGTTGACGCGGCCAGATTCTGGGTCAAGGTACCGATCCAGCCCGGCGAGCATACTATCGAAGTCTATCTGCAGGCAAATGACGAATTCGAACTGCTCTGGACAGTCGAAACTTCGGGCGGCGTAGAACCTACCCCGACGGTCGATCCGAGCGCCACAGAAGTGCCAACTGCCGAGCCCACTGAAGTACCTGCGACCGACGCGCCTACCGAAGAACCCGCAACTGAAGAACCCACTGCTCAGCCTGAAACCACCAAAGCGCCTGAAGCTACAGAAAAAGGCGGAGCATCAGAAAACGAGCCAAAAGACGGTTCTAAAAAGAACTTCCCCTGGCCCGTTATCCTTATCGTCGCTGTCGTTTTAGCCGCAGTTATCGCTGCTGTGATAATCATCAGCAAACGCAAAAAGAAATAATAAAACCTGCTGTCAGTTCACGTCCGTAAAAGGCGTGCAGCTGATATAATTCACACCGCCCGAGCTCACGCTTAGTTCAACGTAATAGCTGAACGCGTCCTCGGGCAGTTTTGCTGTTACAACGTTCCCTTCCACATTGCACTCAATAAAATGCCACTCCTGATCGATCGTATTCTGGCCGCTTATCTTCAGGCGGCCGGAGGAAGAATAGCTGAGAGGCTCGTCGATATAGCATACACGTGCCGTAAATTTAGAAGCATCACGCGGCAGTGTGACTTTAAACGAAACGTCGCGGCCTTTTCCCGGAAGCGTTTCGGGCACTGCAAGAGGCTGCCCTCCTTTTACGGCGTGATCGGCAAATCTGTATATTTCTTCGCGCCCCCAGCCCTCAAAATGGCCGTGATTCATATTCTGAATGATCGACAGAACGCCGTTTTCCGTATCGAGCAAAGACTTGCTGTTTGAATTGACGGAGAAGCAGTTATCATCCGCCCAGCAGAGCCAGAGCACAGGCATCTTGACGTTCTTCAGCCTGAGCGACGGTTCCCAGAGTTCCTTTGTCCCTGCCGAATTGAAATTATCCTTCATCCACGAATGCGCTTCGTTTAGATACCCGCTCCCGTATACAGGCACGGCAAACGCGAAACGCTGATCATAGCCGATCGCTATCGACGTGATCACACCACCCCAGGAGATCCCGGTGATCCCGATCTTTCCGGCGTCAACGCGCTTATCTGCGCGCAGAATGTTGTTCGCAAGGATAGTCTGGGCGACGGCGTGGTACATCCACATACGGTCAACACTGCCGGTGGAAGAGTACATTCCGTCATTGTCCGGCGGCATAACGCGCGGATCTTTCGCGAGCACGTCCGCAGGCACACTATGTGTCCAGGAAGCAGCCCCGAAGAAATCTGTTATCGACGTTGACGCCGGGTAATAACCGGTATTGCACACCGCGATCGCCGCATATCCCCTGTCGTTCCAGATCTTGACCCAGTTCGGATACGCAAAACCTCCGCCGCCGTGCATGAGCACCACACCCGGAACTTTTTTAGATTCCGATGCACCGGCAGGAAAACCGATATACGCGAAAACTTTAGTGTCCTTCCGGCCGAATTTCACACCGTCCATCCAGATGGCTTTGATCCCCGGATATCCGGCAGGGTCGTATTCGGGACAATATTGAAACGCAGCGTCTTTATTCAGCAATTCGGTAAGCATATAATCAAGCTCCTCGTTCTTGGAAGCAAATTCCGGCAATTCCTGCGGATCGTCGCGGTCAATGCCGTCTGGGCGCAGAAACGCGACCGGGCTGTCGGAAATGCACAGCGCGTCAAGTACGTACCTGTCGCCCTGGGATGTGACGGAAGGCCGCGCATCGATCTTCAGATAATCCACGTCAGGCAGCGACGAAATACCGCTGTAACCGCGCCAGGGCACCAGCTCGCTAAGTGGAAAAGCGAGATAGCCGCAAAATCCAGCGGGTAACAGCACGGAAGAATCCTCGCCTGCATCGGAAGAGGCATTGCCCGTCGCGCATTGCTCGCGGTATCCGCGAACGTCGGTAACGATCGCCTTGGAAGCGGCAATATAACTGCAGTTCTTTCCATTTTTACTGCCGAGGCAGAAAGTAAGCGCAACGTCGGAATTGTCCGGAAGCGCGACCCATATGCGCAGGTAGTATTCAGGCTTCGCTTCGTCAAAAGCGTCCAGTCGTTTGCCTTTAAGTTCAAATGCCTGGCACCACGCTGCGGATGACAACGTATTTACTAACGCGACGCCTTCCTGCGCGTACTCGCTGTCGAACGAAAATTCGGGGTCAACGATCCCGAAAGCGCTGAGATCAACAGGGTTCATCGCTTTTTTCACGTTCGTGATATTATTGAAATCTTCGATCATCAGCGTGACGGTCGAAGGATCAGGCACAGGCGTCGGTTTTTCTGTCGGAGAAGGCGCAGAAGTTGCCTCAGGGCGGTGTGTTTCGGTTTCCTGAACGTTTTCCGTCACTTTCCCGCCGTTTCCGGCCGAATCGTTTCCGGCGCAGCCTGACAGAATGAGCGCCGGCAATGCCAGTATCATTGCGATAAGCGCGCCTCTCTTATACCTGCGAAAGTTTTGCTTTTTCCACATAATGTTTCTCTTCTCTTGTCTTTACTGTTAGTTCTATTCTATAAATCTACTGCGCTTTTTCAAGTTCGTCGATCAGCAAAAGATCCGCCGGAAGCCAGTTCAAGCTTTTAAGCTCATCCTTTTTGAGCCAGCGCGCCGCCTCGTGCTCTTTCAGAAGCAGCTTTCCCTCTGTGACTTTTGCGCGGTAGCACTTCATGCTGAGGTGAAAATCCGGATAGTCGTACTCGACGGTGGCAATCAGCCCGCCTACCGCTATTTCGGTGTCAAGTTCTTCGCGTATCTCCCGTCTGAGCGCTTCCTCCGGCGTCTCGCCTTCCTCGATCTTCCCTCCAGGAAACTCCCAGAAATCCTTGTATTTACCGTACCCGCGCTGTGTCGCGAAAATACGTCCGCCGTCAAAAATCACTGCTGCCACTACGTTGATCGTTCTCATTTTTCGTACATCTGTTTCTCCTGAAAAGTGTTCCCCCGCCGTCGATTCCCGGGCGGTCTTATACGTGACAATTATATTCGCCGGGAGCTCGTTTTTCAATACCGCATAAGCAGCTTAAAAACTGCGTCAGTCCGGGGGAAAAGATATACTTTCCTCCCGCCGTGTGGTACAATACACAAAAACCCGGAGGGGGCAATCACCATGAAGCCATACGTTATAGATCACGATCTGCATATACATTCGCAATTGTCACTCTGCTCGTCCGACCCCGCCCAGACGCCCGGACGCATCCTCAGATACGCGGAGGAAAACGGATTGACCACGATCTGCCTTACCGACCATTTCTGGGATCCGGCTATACCCGGTGCGACCGAATGGTACAACGTGCAGAACCTGGATCACATAAAAGAAGCATTGCCCCTGCCGCAGTCTGAAAAAGTGCGTTTCATGTTCGGATGCGAAACGGAGATGGACAAATATTTCACGGTAGGCGTCAGTGACAAGCTCCTCGATCAGTTCGATTTTATAATTGTCCCCACGACCCACCTGCATATGGAAGGGTTCACGTTAGATGCGGATATAGGTTACGACGAAGACGGAATAAAGCGGCGGCGTGACCTGTATGTCGAACGTTTTGCACGGCTGCTCGAAGCAGACCTCCCGTTCCGCAAGACCGGCATTGCCCATCTCACCTGCACGCTAGCATGCAGAAGACCCAAAGACGGAATGATCCGGCTGCTTGACGGCATTTCAGACGAAACTTTCCGTGAACTGTTCTCTTCCGCCGCATCCAAAGGGCTCGGTATCGAACTGAACTTCGACGCTTTCGCACGGACCGGTGCGGACAAGGATTCCGAATACCGCCCTTATCGCATAGCGAAGGAATGCGGCTGCAAATTCTACTTCGGAAGCGACGCACATCATCCACAAGAGCTGGAGAACGCGGTCAATAATTTCAGGGAGATCGCCGATACTCTGCAGCTAAGTGAAAGCGATAAATTCATACCGTGCTGAGCGGCGAAGAGACCGTCCGGCACTCGAAAGGAATAATAAAATGACAAATTTTGAAGCTTTGACAGCACTTTTAGAGAAGAACGCCCCCGGCGCGTACATGGCAGCCGAAATGACCGAAAACAGCTATCAGGAGAAATATTTCAGGCTCGGTGCAGGAGCTCATAACACGTACTCTTTATCGAAATCAGTAACATCATGCGCGGTAGGGATACTCGAGCACGAAGGAAA
>JAGCTF010000011.1 GCA_017963755.1 Clostridia bacterium
CGTGTTCTCGCTCGACTCGTCGCTCGGCGTAGCGATTTTGACGTATTCAATAAAACGTTTTACGACATCCATCGTTTTTCCTCTCTCCCCCGGAAACACCTCCGGCTTCTTTCTTCCCGACTCTTCGAGTTCCTTCTCATAAAGCTCCGGGTTCTTCTTGTGAAAATCAATGTGCCGCTCCTCAGCCTCGTAAAAGCTCTTGAACGGCTCGACAGCGACACTCACTTTTTTCCCGGTCTCCGCCTCGATTCCGGCAATTTTCCTCTCCGCAGCCTCGCGCTCCTCTTCATTCGCGAAGAAGACGGCCGTCGTGTACGATCTTCCCCGGTCGATGAACTGCCCTTCCGCGTCGAACGGGTCGATGTTGTCGAAAAAGACGTCCAGAAGCTGTCCGTACGAAATTACCGACTCGTCGTAAACCACCTTGATCGACTCCCTGTGGCCCGTTTTCTGAGCCTTCACGTCCTCGTACGAAGGATTTTCCTCGTCGCCGCCGCTGTAGCCGCTCACCACCGAGATTACCCCGGGCGTTCCGTCAATTGCGCCGCAAATGCACCAGAAGCAGCCTCCCGCAAAATACGAAGTCCTCATACCAGAACCTCCTCCAAAGTTTTAACAAGTGCGGTCAGCCCCTCGAGGTCGGCATCCGTAAACCGCCCCTTCTCCTCGCTGTCTATATCAAGCACCCCGAAAACCGTTCCTTCCCTAAATATAGGGATGACGATCTCCGACCTGCTCCGCGGGTCGCACGCAATGTGCCCCGGGAAAAGATGAACGTCCTCCACGACAACGGCTGTTTTCCTCTCCATCGCGGTTCCGCAAACGCCCCTGCCGCACATGATCTCCGTGCACGCCGGCCGCCCCTGGAACGGTCCGAGAACGAGCTTCCCGCCGTCTTTCGCAATGTAAAAGCCTGCCCAGCTGACATTTTCCATCATCTGAAACAAAAGCGCACTGATATTCGCCAGATTCGCGATGTTGTCGCCCACGCCTTCGGTTAAAGCCTTCGCGCACGCGTTCAGTTCTTTGTAGTCCGTCATCTGACTCTCCTTCCGCAGCAGCACAACTGCGCACAACTGTCAAATATATTATACCCTTAAACCGCCGCTTCTTCAACGGCACGCGGCGAAAAAACGGGTACAACTGTTGAAAACCGCGCCCCCGCGTTATATAATAAAACCGCAAACATTCTTGACAGGAGATGCTTTCCTATGAAACATTACAGAAATAACAGAATTTTCAACATCGCGTTGCTTCTCACTGTGTGCCTGGCGCTCGTTGTCGCCTCCGCTGGCCTGAAAGTCTCGGCTCATAAAGACGGCGGCCTTCTCGGTGACGTTCCTGTCGTGAGGTCGACAATCGTTATCGACGCGATGAAGGAAGCCGCCTACAACGACGGCCTCACAATTGAGATCAAGTACCCGAAATCCGAGGAACAGTCGGTCGGCGCCACCGGTTTCGCCACCCTTCTCTGCACCGACGGCTACCTCTACGTGTTTTTCGAGGTGATCGACGAGGATACCGTTTACGACCCCAACCCCGATTTCCAGAAGAGCTCGCCCTGGAAGACCGAGTCCTGCGAGGTGTTCATCAACGAAAAGAACAGCGCCAATGAACAGGACGTCATCCAGTACCGCATCGACTGGACCGGCTGGCCCAGCGTCTACACCAAGACCGGCACCGCCAACTACGGCTCCGCGAAGGTCGGTAACGCGTTCGGCTACGCCGCCTCCCGCTCCACCAACGGCTACAAGGCCGAATTCCGGATTCCGCTCAAGACCGCCGGCCAGAACGTTCTCTCCGGCACCGGCTCCGAAATCGGCATCCACTTCCAGATCAACGACGTGAAGGACGAGGAAGGTAACCTCCACTGGGCCACCGAGTACTCCGCGGCAACCGGTAGCGGCGCCGACAGCTGGCAGGTCGAAGCCTATCCTTACGTAACTCTGGGCGCCTCCGGCACCGCCCCCGTAGCGACCGAAGAGCCCACCGACGCTCCCACGGAAGAGCCGACTGCCGAGCCCACCGAAGAACCCACCGAAGAGCCGACTGCCGAACCCTCGGAAGCCCCGGTTGAAACACCCGAGCCCACCGAAGAAGTAACCGAACCGGCAACCGAAGAAGCTACCGAAGCTCCCACTGACGAACCCCCTGCCGAGCCCACGGAAGAACCCACCGGCGAGACCGATCCCACCGACGAGCCCGCCCCGACCGACGCTCCCGAAACCGTCGAGCCTGCCGCAGAAACGGAAGCCCCCGCAACTGACGCGCCTTCCGACGCAACTCCGGAGCCCGCTGACTCGACAGCCGAACCCGCTGCCACCGACAAGCCCTCCGGCAAAAAAGGCTGCGGGAACACCCTCGGCGGAGCAGCAGCTCTGATTCTTGCCGCCGCGACCGCTTTCGTCGCGCTCAAGTCAAAGAAGAACGGCTAACAATCAAATAAAAACGGTCAACGCACACGTTAACGTAGCGGCGTGAAATGCCGGAATGGGCTGTTCCTCCGTAACCATGCTTTTTATGCAAGGCCGCGGCGGGACAGCCCTTCTTTTATAAAAAACTCCTCCGCTCTTGATTTTCGATGCCGGTTATGTCACAATTAGCACGAACAAACAAATCGCTCGAAAGGCAGAACACACATGGGACTATCATTTGAACGAACCCTCGCTCTTTATAAAGGAATGGCAGGGTCATCGGCGCTGATTTCAGGCATATTTAAGGCAGCTGCGGCAGTCGGATATTCCGAATCCACAGAGGGCAGCGGCGTTCCTGTGAGCATCGGGATTTATGAGAATAGTGAGTGGTACGAAATTGCGTCACCGCTGCTTGACCCAACCTCCGAAACGGCTGAGCCATTCTTAACCGCTCTGGCCCGTGAATCGCGCGTTCCGATGCTTTCACTTTCCTGCGTTGACAGCGATTTTGTCAGCTGCAGGCTGCTGGATTCCACGAACGGAACCGATACGGTCGCCTGTTTGGGAGAGCCGTATACCTACCCCGGCGAGCCCGATTACAATGCGTGGACATGTGCCTGTAAGAAAAAGTGGAAATGCAACGCCGGGCAGTTTCGAGAAATCTTCGAAGGCGATTATGTTTTTGCGGAAGAAGGCCTGGAACCGCTCGCGGCACTGATGCATTTCGCCCCGCCTGTTACCGATGCAAATGAAGGCGTACCTGCTGGCCTGACGCTCTGGTTATCATCGACCGCCGATATGGACGACGCCAAACGTCCACGCACGCTGCTCGAGAAGGCCGCAGATTTCATCGAAACCGAGTACGCAGACAAATTGACCGGAAAAGGCTTCCACCGGTTTAAGAATTCCCCTCTGCGTTGGCACAAGCTCGTCGGCGACGCCGGCAACGAGGTGATGCTGAGCATTGTTATCACCCAGCATCACGGGGGGTATGAGGTCTTTTACGGATTTCAGTCGCTGTTTTGTCCGGTCGTCTTCTCCGACAAGTATTATCCGCATCACGACAATGATCTTTACTGGCTGGAAGCGCATTTTGAATATACACGAACCGTTGACAGTAGCCTGTTTTATGAAGAAGTAGAGGATCCGGAGCTCGGCAAACATGAAAGAGTGCTGCCGTTTAATGACCCTGAGCAGTTCCGCCCTATATTGGAAAGGTTGATTTTTCCTGCGCTCGACCGCGTAGTTAATCTTGAAACCTGCCGAGCCGCATATATGCAAACGCGGCTGGTCCAACTCCATGAAGAGAATCCTGCAATAAGAATAGATCATACAAGGTTGTGGCTTGAGGCGTTTCTCGCCGGTGACGACGATGTTGCGCAACGTTATTCTGAGGATGTAAGACAGATGTATGAGCTGGACAAAATGTTTGCCGTCGAGAATAATATAGCGTATGAAAATCCGCTTATCGACGCCTTCAACGACGGCAACATAATGCGTTTCAGGGAATTGCTGAACAAGACCTACGCAGAAAACATGAAAAAGCTCAAGAACGCCGGCGTTGTTCCGAAATAACTCACGATGCCGGTTGCATCACCTGAATTTAGTCTATTGCATTTTTGGATTTGTATGGTATAATAAATTTGGACTTTTGGCAATGGCACCTTTATATTGCCGATAATCCAAAACAAAGGGGGTGATTTCAACGAATTCAACTGTGAGCACTTTCGTTAATGAACACAGTTCATTTTCAGCGGAAGAATTTGTGGCATTTCTTCGCTCGTCTCCGGAAAAGTTCGGACGCTCTTCAGCTTTCAACATGCTTAAAACGTTACGCGAAAACGGTTGCATTCAAAGAGTTCGACGGGGCCACTATGCGGTTTCCCACAAAATCAATTATACGTATAACCTCTCTGACACCGCCAAAGATATTGTTACTGCCATCCAATCCGGTTACCCACTGGTTACTTTTCAAATTTGGGAATTGTACCAAATGAATGAGTTTGTCAACCACCAGATTGCGAAAAACACTATCTTCCTGGACATTGAGAACATGCAGGAAGAGACTGTTTTCAATCTCATTTTTAGTGAATATCCCCATGTTCTCTTGAATCCCGGCATTGATGATTACTACAGATATTCCGGTGACGAGACAATCGTAGTTGAAAAACTGATTACCGAATCCCCTGCTGCCGTAGGCGATTATAACCAATGCCCGCTCGAAAAGCTTTTGGTAGATCTCTTCGGCCGCAATATTGCGGGATCTGTTATTTCACGCTCGGAATATCCTGCAATTTACGAGGATTCCTTTCGAAAATACAACATCAACTTTCAAAAAATGCTACGTTATGCCCGCCGAAGGGGTGTCGAACAAAAAATCAAAAGGTTTATCGACGAAGAGACCGAAATTGATTTGGAGACTCTGTATGATAGATAAAAAAGTCTACGAAATAGAATATATCCGTAATCTTCAAAAAAAGTTTTCATCGGATCCGGGGCTCATTGAGAGAGCCATCTATGCATTTGGTCTGCTCGAAGCAATAGCAAGTGTCGGTATGCCTTTTTGCTTTAAGGGCGGGACCAGCCTGATGCTCATACTGGATAAGCCGGCCAGATTGTCCACCGATATTGATGTTATCGTTGAACCCGGAACAGACGTGGACGGCTATATAGAGAAAGCATCATCCATTTTCCCGTTTGTTGACAAATTCGAAGATATTCGCAAGGGAAGAAACGGAATCGTAAAAAGACATTTCAAGTTCACCTATCATTCACCGGTACGAAACAAGGAGTTTTACATTCTCCTTGATGTTGTATTTTCTCGCATACCCTATGCAAAAACAATGCGGAAGGAGATTAAAAATGATCTTCTCCTCACAACCGAAAATAATCTATTTGTTGAAATGCCAACCGCAGACTGCATCCTTGGCGACAAACTCACCGCTTTTGCGCCTCACACGACCGGAATTCTCTTAGGAACAGGCAGAGAACTTGAAATAGCGAAACAACTGTTTGATACGTCAACACTCACAGACTATATATCAGATTTTAATTTGCTGACAGAAACATACGCCAATTCCGCGCTGGAAGAAACAGAATTCCGTGGCGGCTCATGGTCACGCGATGATATTCTGAAAGATACTATTCGCGCTTGCAAAAGTATCATAAGCCGCGGTGCTTTTGACGGAGACGATTACTTAGAATATCTGCGAGGCATTAAGTCTCTCGGCAATCATATCCTTCTCAAAGGATATAACACCGACGATGCCACCTGGCGAGCATGCAAAGTCATATATCTTGCCTCATGCTTGCTTTCAGGCAATCCGTACCGGAAAATCGAATCACCGGAAGAGTATTTAACCGCCCGTCTTCAAGGCAATGATTTCAAAAAACTATCTTATATCAAAAAGCAAAACGCCGAGTCTTATGCATATCTCGTTGAAGCAACGCGCAATCTGAAATAAAAGAGGCATTGATTACTGCCAATCGAAATGGCATTAACCAATGCCAAATATCGCGTTTGTGCTTCTCTGTCTCTAAGTGTGCCTCTTTATTAAAACCCATATGACTATTATATCACTATGTGTCACTTTTTCAGCGCGGTCCGGTCCACAAGATTTAAGGGAAAGTAAAGACTGCCAGTTCTTCTAGTTTAGCCAAGGGTTATCCGGATCAATAAAAATGGTACGTTCCAGTCGCGAAAACCGCCGGCGTTTTATTTAAAACGAAAGCCTCATAAGCCCCGCATAAAACACGTTGTCGGTCGTTGCCGCGAAAAGCGTGTGCGAAACGACGATTATGTCGTCGACGTCATGACCTTCGAGGAATCCTCCCAGACTGAACTGGTTGTCGCCGGTTGTGTTGACGTGGCGCGGATCGAGAATGTACAGCTTGTCGTAATTGTGGCAGAGCCACGGAACGAGACAGTTTGCGTACGAGTTCTTGATTATGAGGCACGTTCTTCCCGTTCCCGCGGAGGTCGTAATCTCAGTGTACGGATTGTCGCCCGCGATGAAGCAGACGTAGAGGTTGCTTCCGCCGTAGTACGGATTCACCACGTCTATCGGATTCAATTCTTTCAGGTTAAGAGTGGATCTGCTCCAGCAGCACAGCGCGTTTGTGCGCACCTTCGGCATATAGCAGAAGATCGTATCGGGGGAAGCCTCGAGAGTCTTACTGTTGGTTTTCTTGTAGATTGAACCCAGGAACCCTTCGATTTTCCGGACTTCAAGAGCGTTGATGTCGACGGGAGTCATCCCGAGATTCCGGCAGATTTCTTTATACGAATAGTATGCGCCGAGCGCGGTCCAGTGGTGGTCGGTTTTGAAGAAAATGTACTCGTCTTTATGCGCCGCCAGTGCGTTATAGAGGTCGGGAACGATGACTCCCTGCATGTTTTTCGCGGCAAGCTCGAGCCATGCTTTCTGATCGTGGTTTTCGGTCGTGTACTCGCTCGAGGCGTAAAACGCGCAGGCGTTCGGAGTTACCGCGGACACCACGTTCTTTCCGGGATATTTCAAAGCAAGACGCTTCATGAACAAGGTGTAGCCTTCCGCAGCCTCGGAAGTGCCGTTGAAGACTTCCATCCCGCAGCCGCCTTCAATTACGACACCGCTCAGCGTGCGGCCGCCCGTGAACACCTCGTAGCCTGAGATGTCAAATGGAGCCGGCGAAGACGGCGCGGCGGTCGGGGTCGGCGAAGGAGAAGGCGTAGGAGTGGGAGTGAGCGTAGGCGAAGGAGTAGGTGTCGGCGTAGGAGTTGCGTCTGCCGGCGTTTCTGAAAGTCCTGCGGTTTCGCCGGGAGAAGCGGTTCCCTGCTCATCCGGAGTCTGCTCAGGGGTTGATGACGCGACGTCTCCGGTGGGGCGCGGATCATTCTCAGCCGGTTCGGGAGTGGCGGAAGGCGCTAAATTTGTCTCAGCTGCCGGCGTGCCTATTCCGACCGGGTTAAAGTAGTCCTCGTCTTCATTGTCAATAGGAATGAACTCCCTGCCGGTCTTTACGGTCATGAACTCGCGTATGCCGGCGGCGGTATCAATATAGAAGTCCCTCAGAGGGAAACGGTCGTTGTAGGCCTCCTCGGCCTCCTTGAAAAAGCTTCCGTCAAAGAAGGAACTCCATGAAAAAACGGGGTACTTCTTCAGCGCCCGCTGTTCCTTTTCGGACACGTCGCCGCTCTTTAAAATCAGGCTTAACGCGCCGCCAACTAAAAGAACCGAGATGAAAAGCGAAATGATGACCGTACTCAGCAGGTCGGATATTCTTTTTGAACGTTTTTCGTCTTTCTTCATACACTCACCCGGTTCGTCAAAACCTGAAATACAGGAAAGGATTGTACGTCGAACTCACAAGCGCGCAAACGCACAGGAATAGCATTGCCGCCGAGTAAATAAGCATCAGCGCAAACCACAGCACCGGTCTTTGCGTCCTGAGAGCGGCCATTTTCTTCCCGACAGCCGCGCCGGCAGGCACGCAACCCGCCACGGCGACCAGTATCACAGGCAGTCTCGCAAGGAACATTCCCGCACCCACAGGATCCCAGAGCGGCGCGCCGCCGATACCGAACATCGAACCCAGCGCCGCGAGACATTGGCGTATGTCCTCAAAATAGAAAACGGCCCACCCGACGGCGAGCAGCGGAAGCGTGACAACGTTTGACAGTACGGGAATCTTCTCCAGCCTGCCCTTAAGAACAAACTTCTCCGCGACGAGCAGAACGAAGAAGTACAACCCCCATATAACGAAATTCCAGCCGGCGCCGTGCCACAGCCCGGTCAACAGCCACACGACGAACAGATTGAGCACCCGGTGTCGCCTGTTGCCGCCGAGGGGAATGTACACATAGTCCCGGAAGAACGTTCCCAGCGAGATGTGCCAGCGCCGCCAAAACTCAGTAATCGAACGCGAAACGTAGGGATAGTTGAAGTTCTCCGCGTAGTCAAAGCCGAACATCTTTCCGAGCCCGATCGCCATGTCGGAATAGCCCGAAAAATCGTAATAAATCTGGAGCGAAAACGCCAGCACGCCGAACCACACGTTCGCGCGGGCAACGCCTTCCGCCCCTCCGGAAAAAGTGAAATCCACAAGCTCGCCCAGGGTGTTGGCGATGAGGACCTTCTTGGCGCACCCGCACAGAAACCGCACGATGCCTGCGCAGAATTTCTCCTTTGTCGCGGCGCGGTCTGTAAGCTGCGCCTCGATGTCTTTGTAGCGGAGAATCGGCCCCGCAATCAGCTGCGGGAACAGCGACACGAACAGCAGGAACCTGCCGAAATTCCTTTGAAGGCCGGTCCGCCCTTTCAGGAGGTCAATGTCGTAAGAAATCGTCTGGAATGTGTAGAAGGAAATGCCTATGGGCAGCGTCAGTTTCACCGCCGGCAGGTCGACAAAAGGAAGCAACTTCAGCGTGTCGAAGAAAAACCCGAGGTACTTGAAAACAAAGAGTATTGAAAGGCAGAGCGCAACGCAGCCTATGGCGGCAGCCTTTGCTTTCTTCGGCGACGACTCCCTGTATTTTTCGATAAGAAAGCCGCTCACCCAGCCCGCCAGAGCGCAAAAAACAAGCAAAAGAACGTAGACCGGCTCGCCCGCCGTGTAAAACACGAGGGACATCACGAGCAGAACCGCGTTCTTGAACCTTAGGTCCTTTTTCCGCCGCTTGACCACACCGCCGGCCCCGTCGCCGGTCTTCTCACAGACCCATCCGGGAACCGCATAGTAGAGGATCAGGCAGACGGGAAGGAATATGAACAAAAAAGGCAG
>JAGCTF010000065.1 GCA_017963755.1 Clostridia bacterium
CCATGTCTTCCAGAACGAAAGAATTGCTGAGGCTTGACACCTTCAACGTAAGCACGTCTTTAAGTGTGATCGTCTCTCCGGCGGCAACGCTTTGTCCTACCACGTACCCGAGCGGATAGTCTTCGCTAAGAGCCGGTTCCTGTGCGACGTTTATTCCCTTCGCCGTGAGTTCGTTGATCACATCCTGCGCCTTCATCGCGTGGTAATCTTCGACTTTATAGGAAACGGAAGTGAATTTTCCCATGTTCGCGTTGAGGTTCCTGAACCTGTTCACCATAAAGATGATGCCAACTATTCCGAGAATGATCGCAAGTACGTACGCGAAGGTAGTCATCGTGACGTTACGCACGATCTCGGCGCGGTTTATTTCAAGTTCTCTGTCTGTGTAATCCGCAGCCCTGCGGCCCGGAGCGGAGCGCGATGCGTTTCCGTCGCCGTTCTCGTATTCGTTGATATCTTCGCGGCGTATGATCAGCGGCGCGGAGAACTCGGTCGCTTCGAGGTTCTGAATGTCGGCGGCTCCGTCGTCGAGATTGTTCTCGGGAGTAAGGAACGAATAGCCGGGATTCGCTGAGACCATCTTAAGTCTCGCGTACATGTCCCTCGCCGTCTGGAAACGCTCGGCCGGATCTTTTTTCGTGGCCATCATTACGAGGTCGCTGACGCCGTACGGTATATCCGGATCGACGGTATGCGGCGGCACGATGTTTCCGTCTATATGCTTAAGTGCGATGCTGACGTGCGACTCTCCATCGAACGGTACGACGCCCGTGACCATTTCGTACAGCGTGATACCGATGGAATAAATATCCGAGCGCTCGTCGGTAAAGCCGCCCCTCGCCTGCTCGGGTGACAGATAATGCACCGATCCGGCGCTGTCTCCTCCGGCTTTTCTCGTGCCTTCGGTAACGGCGCGGGCAATTCCGAAGTCTGTGAGTTTTACCCTGCCTTCGTCGGTAATAAGTATGTTCTGAGGCTTTATGTCTCTGTGGACAATGCCGTGGCTGTGGGCGCAGTCGATCGCGGACAATATCTGAGCGCATATGTTAAGCGCGTCCCTCCAGCCCATCGACTGAATGACGTTGATGTACGCCTTCAGCGTGATTCCGGAGACGTACTCCATCACTATGTAAGGGAGATCGTCTTCCTGGGAAAAGTCGTATATCTCTACGATATTGGGATGGTGAAGGTCCTTAGCGGCGTTGATCTCGTTCCTGAAATGCTGCAGAAACTCCTCGTCTTCCGCATATTCCTCCCTGAGCATCTTTACGGCAACGGTGCGTTCCTCCTGAAGATCGGTCGCACGGTATACCACCGACATGCCGCCCGTACCCACTTTACTCTCAAGCCTGTACCGGCCTCCCAATATTATTCTGTCTGCCGCATCTGTCTGCATTGTTCTTCTGCTCCGTTAGCCTTTTTACAGCTGGACGATAACAACTGTAATATTATCCCTGCCGCCTTTGGCGTTCGCCATTTCGACCATTTTATCCGCCATCGAAGACGGATCCGTTTCTTCCGAAAGGCAGGCTCTTATTTCTTCAAAGCTGAGCATCCCGGACAGGCCGTCCGAGCACAGCATAAGTCTGTCACCGCGCAGGTACGGATCCGTAAATACGTCGCCGGACGGGCAGGCGAAAAAGCCGAGTCCGTTCGTGATCCTGTTGCTGCCGTACAGTTTTTTTGCTTCGTCAGCGGTGAATCTTCCGCTGCGTACAAATTCCGCGTATATCGTATGGTCAACGGTGAGCTGCCTCAGTTTTCCCTGCGAATAGAGGTACGCTCTGCTGTCGCCGAAATTTATAGTTATTATTTCCCGGTCGGTAACGGCGCTGGCAACGAGTGTGGTTCCCATATCCGTGTGTTCCGAGCCGTACGCCTGTCTGATTATTTCCTCGTTCGCTTCCTGCGACGTGTGCTGGAGGAATTCTACGGCTTCGGGCTTCTTCTGAGATTCGTGGCAAGCCTGATATTTGCGCGCAAAAACTTCGGCAGCGATCTCGCTGGCAACTTCTCCCGCCTTGTGTCCTCCTACGCCGTCCGCCACCGCGAACAACGAAAAGGGCATATCCGGCAGGTTAGCCATGCAGAAATTGTCCTCGTTCTGCTGACGCATCATTCCTTTATCCGTCTTTGCGCCGTATCTCATAGATCCCGCTCCGTTCAGTTCTGTCCGGATTTATCCTCCATTGCCTTGCGCCTAAGCTGACCGCAGGCCGCCTCTATATCCCTGCCCATTGCCCTTCTGACAGTGGCAGCGAGGCCGCCTTTTTCAAGTAAACCTCTGAACCTGTCGATCCTCTCCCTGTCCGCGCGCCTGTACCCGGTGCCGCTTACAGTGTTAACAGGTATGAGATTAATATGACAGAGCGTCCCGCCCAGAAGCCTTACGAGCTCCGCGGCGTGGCCGTCCGTGTCATTTACGCCGGAGATCATGGCATACTCGTACGTTACGCGCCTGCCTGTCTCCAAACTAAAAGTTTTACATATTTCAAGCAATTTGTCAAGGCTGTATTTCTTCGCGACAGGCATCATGCGTGCTCTTTCTTCCTGAAAAGGAGAATGGAGCGATACGCTCAGGGTGACCGGGAGATCCTCTTTCATAAGTTTTTCGATCCCGGGGATAAGGCCGCACGTTGACAGCGACATCTTACGGTAGCTTATGTTGAGGCCTTCGGGATCGTGCGCAGAGCGCATAAACGCCACTACGTTGTCATAATTATCGAGCGGCTCGCCTACGCCCATCATCACGACGTGGCCGATATTAACGCCTGCGTCGCGGCTCATTACTTTTATTTCTCCTGCGATCTCGGCCGCGGTGAGGTCACGCCCGAATCCCGCTTTAGCTGAAGCGCAGAACGTGCAGCCCATTTTGCAGCCTGCCTGGGTGGATACGCACGCGCTGTAACCGTATTTGTATTTCATCAGTACACACTCGATGATGTTCCCGTCTCCCAGATCAAGCAGGTATTTTGCGGTGCCGTCTATCTTAGAAGTAAGTTTGTTTATTATTTTCAGAGTTCCGTCTGAATAATAATCTTTGAGCTCTGAACGGAGCTGAAGCGGCAGATCGGTCATTTCATCGAAAGAAGCGCCTTCGCGCAGCCATTTTTCGATCTGCCTCACCCTGAACCCGGGCAGGTTAAAACGTGATAGTTCCGTATGCAGCTCTTCAGGAGACAGTTCATTCAAATTGAGACGCGCCGTGTCCATTAAGATACTCTCCCGCAGTCATCCTGCGGCTCCCTTCGCCCTGGATCTCTTTGATCTCTATAGTTCCCTCGCCGCACGAAACAAACAGTCTGCCGTCTTTAACGAGGCATTCGCCCGGCGTTCCGGACGGCAGTTCGCACGAACGATCGCATAAACTTTCACAGGAGACTTCCGTCTTCCATATCTTCACGCGCCTTCCGTCGAGTACGGAATACGCCGTCGGGAACGGATTCGTGCCTCTCACAAGGTCGTGGATCTTCCGGGCGCTCGCGTTCCAGTCTATATGCCCCGTTTCACGGTCGACCATAGGCGCGTACGTCGCTTTAGAGGCGTCCTGCTTTACCGGGACAATGCACCCCCGTTCGAGTCCTTCGAGCGTTTTTCTTAGAGTAAGAGGCCCTATCGCGGCCAATATATCGTGCAATTCTCCCATCGTCATATCCGGTCCGACCGGCGTTTTATCGCAGAGCAGTATGTCGCCCGTATCCATGCCGGCGTCAGTCTGCATAGTCGTGATACCGCTCTCCTTCTTTCCGTCTATGACCGTGTGCCATATCGGAGCAGCACCCCTGTATTCCGGAAGCAGGCTCGCATGTACGTTCACACAGCCGTACCGCGGAACGCTCAGAACGCGCGCGGGAAGGATCTTTCCGAAAGCGCAAGTTACCATCACGTCTGCCCCGGCACTTATGATCTTCTCATAAAATTCGTCAGTTTTGCACGACGCAGGCTGGCAGACCTCTATCCCGTTTGCGAGAGCCATCTCCTTTACCGGGGGCATAGCGAGTTTTCCGCCCCTGCCTTTAGGCGCGTCAGGTTTTGTAACGCAAAGCACGACTTCATGCTCTTTTATGAGCATTTCAAACGTCTGAAGCGCAAATTCGGGCGTACCGAGGAAGATAACTCTCATTTCTGCTCCTCCTGCTTGCGGTAGTTCTCCGCTTTGTCTTTATATAGCACGCCGTCGAGGTGGTCAATTTCATGCTGGCAGACGACGGCGAAAAAGTCCTCGGCATCGAACGACAGCGGCTCTCCGTTTACGTCCGTGGCGTCAACGTGTATTTTCTTTGCCCTTACGACCTCTCCCTGGTACCCCGGCAGGCTCAGGCAGCCTTCAGTGCATGTCTGCTCGCCTTCCATCGAGGTAATTACAGGGTTAATGAGCGCGATCTTGTTGCCCAGCGTGTCGTCGATCACCGCGATGCGCCGTAAGATGCCTATCTGCGGCGCGGCCAGGCCGACGCCGTTAGAGTCGTACATAGTATCGAACATATCTTCGATCAGTTTCCTCGTGCTGTCGGTAACTTCCTTGACCGGTTTGCACTTCATTCTGAGTATATCTTCGCCTTCGGTCCTGATCCTTCTGATCGCCATTTTAATACCTCCCGAAACTGTTTCCCGCGCCGCTTTTTCTATGTGCCGCGCGGGCCCGTCTATCAGCTTTCTTAATTTATCAGTTTTCTAATTTTCAAATACCGTTGCGAGCCTTGCGCCCGGCGGCACCTTTATTTTATCATATTGACGCAGAAAAAGTGAAATAATCTGGTCGCGGCCTTGAGATTTTATCGTCAGCTGCCAGCGGTAGCGGTCTCCTATCTTCGGAACGCTCTCGCGCGAAGGTCCGAGGATAAACGTATTATCAGCGGCATCAGCGCGCATTGCCGACGCCAGGGCGGAAAGATAATCGTACGTTCCTCTGTCGTCCGTACCGGAGACGCGGATGCTGCAGAGCGAGCAGAACGGCGGATAGAGCATCGTACGTCTGAACGAAAGTTCCTTCTCATAGAATTCTTTGTAATTTCCGTTCACAGCTGCCCTGATCGACATGTCGTCAATGCTGTACGTCTGTATTATCACCTGTCCGTGTTCGCTGCCTCTTCCGGCTCTTCCAGCCACCTGCGCTATTATCTGATATGCTTTTTCTCCCGCGTAATATTCCGGCTGGTTTATCTGTCCGTCAGCGTCGATTATTCCTACGAGCGTCACCCCCGGAAAATCGTGCCCTTTGGTGATCATCTGCGTGCCTACGAGAAAAGGCACCTTTTCCTTTTGGAACTTTTTAAGTATCGCTCCGTGTCCGTCTCTTCCCTTTACCGTATCCGAATCCATCCGCAGCACGGCCGCACCGGGAAAAAGCTGGCGTATCTCCGCTTCAACGCGTTCCGTTCCCGCGCTCCCGAAACCCAGCGTTTCAGAGCCGCATGCGGGACATTTTTCGGGCGCAGGAGCCGCTTTTCCGCAATAGCTGCAAAGCAGTCTTTTAGCGCTCCTGTGAAACGTCATAGGAAGACCGCAGGCGCCGCAGATCATTGTCCGCCCGCACTCTCTGCAGAACAGGCGCGAACTGTACCCGCGCCGTCCGACGAACAGCATAGCCTGACCGCCTTTCGAATAATTGTCCGAAAGCGCTTTTTTCAGCGCGGATGAAAACATACTGCCGTTTGCGAGTGCGGCCCGTTCTTCACGCATGTCTACGACGCGCATATCCGGAAGCGTTCCGGCTCCGGCGCGCTCACGTAATTCAAGCAGCCGTATTTCGCCTTTCTGCGCTCTGTAGTACATCGTGACGTCAGGCGTGGCTGAGCCGTAAATGACAGACGCTTTTTCCCCGAAACGCAGTTCGGCTACTTCGCACGTATTATACCTGAGGCCCGTCTCTTCCGAGCGGTACGAGCCGTCGTGTGCTTCGTCAACGATGACAAGCTTTACGTTTTTCAGCGGGACAAATATTCCCGACCTCGTGCATACGGCGATGCGGGCAAGCCCTTTTTTCATTCTGTACCATTCGCGCCTGCGCATTGCGTCGGTCAACGCGGAGTGCCACAGCGCTACGTTTTCGCCGAAACGCGACGTGAAATGCGATATCATCTGCGGCGTGAGCGCGATCTCCGGCACCATCATTATCACGTCCCCGCCCTGCGCGAGCACGTGAGAAATAAGGTGCATATATACTTCGGTCTTCCCGCTTCCGGTGATGCCGTGAAGCAGAAACACTTCAGGTCTTGAGCTGTCTACCGACGTTCTGACCGCTTCGTACGCGGCGCGCTGTTCTTCGTTAAGTGTGTGTTCGGAGTACGTCGAAAGTCCGCCAGCACTGCTCCCGCTCAGCCCGGCGGCAATATCTTCTCCGCCCGCTTCACGGCTTCCGAGCCTTACATAGCCTTTCTTTTCGAGTGCCTTCAGCTGCGGCCGTTTCGCGCCCGTCCGAAGAAGCAGCACGTCGGTGTCTATCGTTCCGGAAGAATTATCCGAGCTGAGTTCTTCGAGCATTTTCAGCTGAAAGATGTTTTTGATCGCCGTTTCGGACGTTATACGCTTCGCTTCGTCTTTTGAAATGGAGAGCGTTACGGTCTCGACCGTTTCGGCTTTCGGTTTTTTCTGAGTTCTGAACGGCCTTATGCAGCGGATCGCGGTCCCGGGAGTACATGCGTACAGGCGGCAGAGTCCGGCGCAAAGTTCAAATTCTTCATCCGTAAGCGGTTCGTCGTCGTAGGTTTCGAAGATATGTTT
This sequence comes from Clostridia bacterium, assembly GCA_017963755.1. GTDB lineage: Bacteria > Bacillota > Clostridia > UBA1212 > UBA1255 > UBA1255. The sequence continues at coordinate 6,724 of JAGCTF010000065.1, forward strand.
CAGAACTATCTGTTTTTTACCGGCAGTTCCCTGCATCCCGCCGCCGTCCTCCGAAGGCGCGGCTCCCTCGATATTGACCGCAGCATCCATACCGCTGACAGAAGCATTGCCCCCTCGTTCGACCTCCCACACTACCGCTTCGCGCTTTGCGTTTCCGAACCCGAACGGGACAATGACAAACATACCCCGCCTGATAGTGCGCCCTTTTCCGGACGTTTCCTCGTCGGCGAGGTAAGTGTAAAGCTTGTCAAATGCAAGCGTGCTGTCTAAAAGATATACTTTCAGAGTTACCGTCATATGTTCTGTGTGGCAGTGCTGAATTATGCCCGGCGTTCAGTTTTATGCACGCGGGCCGGACCCGGTCAATGCCGGATCGGGTCAAGGCAGGATCAGGTGTACGGCTTTATGAACGAAGGCATGGTCTCTTCGTCGCCGTTAATGCTGATGTAAAAGCTGACGGTGTGTTCCGCGGAGATCTTCGCGATGCCGTCGAAGAATTTTTTCAGCGAGTCAACGTCCTGATGTACTATATATGTTAATCCGTCAATGAATATTGTTTCAATGTCATAGTTCTGCGATACGACGCCGCAGATGAATCCCAGAAAAGCATCGGAACCGAATACCGGGTAGTCAAGAATGTTGATGAATCTTATCTTATGAGACAGTTTAACAAGTAATTCGTTGCTGTCGTCAATATAAACGACCGAGCCGTTTGTTTCTTTCGAAGCGGCGTTAGCTGCCTCGAGCATATGTTTGGTTTTGCCGGTACCCTTTTTTCCGTAAAATACCTTTATCATTGCAATCGCCTCCCAATTTTTGGTGACTATACTTTATCACATTCGGGAGAGAATTACAACCACAACTTCCGGATTTGTTCCGTACCTGAGGGGAAACATTGCGCAGCCTATCCCTGAGGTGATATAAACGTCAAAGCCGCGTACGCTGTGCCGCCCGTAAAATATGCCCTGTTTCGGCAATTTGTCTTTTTTAAGCAATGAAAATTCGATGCCGCGTACGAGCCGGATCTGGCCGCCGTGCGTATGCCCGCAAAAAGCGAAACGGTTGCGGGAGACCGGTTTCTCCCCTTCCGGAACTACAGAAAGGCTGCCGGAGACCTGCTTTTCCTGCCCGGCGCCCTCATCCGCTTCGAGCAGAAGATCCGCGTTATGCGTTGCCAGCACGAACTCGAGGCCTTTCTCAGCCGCGGTTTTTCCCCATTCGGCAATCAGCGGCGCGCACGGCATCTCACGCGCACTCGCATCGTTAAGACCACCTATAAGGACGTTGCCCACGACGGTATATTCGTCGTCAAGCACTCTTACGTCTCCTTTGAGCGAAGTGAATTCCTGCCTGAATTCAGCTTTTCCGCCCGGAAGTCCGGCGGCAACGTCGTTGTCGTGATTTCCGAGCGTTATTATTACGGGGATCTCCGCTCCGACGGACAACGTGAATATGAATTGTTTTGCGCGTTCGATGTCGCCCGGTCTGTTGACCAGATCGCCCGTGATCAGCAGGAATTCCGGTTCCGCATCTTTTACCGCGGTCAATATGTCTCCCCATCTTACCGGCATCATCGATATGTGTACGTCGGAAATAAAGCAGAACCGGCTTTTTTCCGGACGGGCCGTTTCTGTTTTTGCGCTGCCGGGCGCGTCAGTTTCGGCCTCCGGTGAGGTTTTAAATACTGTTTCGACAACGTTTAGTTCTGACGCGCGCCTGTGCATCGCCCTTGCCAGGAACGATGCGGCAATGATCAGTGCGCATATTACGATTATAAAGATATACCAAAACATATTCTTTCTGTAACTACTGCCTGGCTGAAAGGGTGAAACGGGTGCTATGAAACGGGTGCCATGAAACGGGTGCCAGAGACCCGTTTCGTACCGGTGGAACGGCACGCGGAGACCCGTTTCATATTATGATGAGGTGCCCGAACGGGTCTCTGTCCACCGTTTCGCTTTAATTAATTCCAGTTATCGTGGCTGACTTCGACGTCGTCAGTATTGACGTTCTTATTAAGACGGCGCTTTTTCTTTTTGCCCTCATCCTCTTTCGGCGCGGGCGGGACAATATCTTTTTTGAATATGAGCAGCCATATGATCCTTATAACGCCGATGAGCAACAGAATTGCCGCCAATCCGTACGCTATATAACAGAGCGTCTGTATGAAGTCTGAGAGCCTGTACGTCGTGTTCTCCTCATTCATCCCGACGTGCTCCGCCTTTGCTGTTGTCACCGGAGCATCGGTCACGTTTATTATATTGCCCTTTTCGTCCGTCGTCGGAATGCGCGTGGCGTCATTGAGCGGAGGGGGCGTTAATTTCGAGAGCGTCGGAGGCGTTGTCGCGTCAGGCACGGCGGTCGGAGTGCGCGTTGGGTAAGGTGTGCGGGTGGGTACCTCTGTCGGGGCTCTGGTTATTTCCGGCTCAGGTGTTTCGGTGGCCGGTGCTTCAGTATCGGTGACGTCAGGTGTTTCGTCCGGTCCGGGAGTGTCCTGAACGTCAGGAGTCGCACTTGACGTTTCCCCCTGCGTAGGGGTATTGTCCGCAGGTTCTGTCGGTGTCTCTTCTGTGCCGGGCGTGGGGGTTTCCTCCTGCCCGGGTGTGGGCGCAGTTTCAGTCGGAGTAGCAGCGTCCGGCGTCGGAGTGTCTTCCGTATGCGTGCTATCGGGCGTAGCATCGGAAGGGGTATGCGCAGGATCGTCCGTATTGTCCTCCGTTGCGGGAACGTCAGTCGCAGGAGCGGTGGCCGGAGGCGTGTTTTCGGGCTCTTCGGGCGGTGTTTCAGCGGCAGGATCAGCGGTTTCCTTGAGCGCATCTAAATTTGTTGCGGCATTGACCACGAATCCGTTAGTGTTTCCGCTAATGAACATTCCCGTCCTGCCGAGGCCGAACAGCATTGCCGCCGCAAGAATGAGAATAAATACGTCCCGACCTCTGCTCTTTCCGGAATCGTTTTTGCTCCCTTTCCTGCCTTTTCTTCCCCACACTAAAAATCCGACCGCAACGCCGATCCAAATACCGGCGATCGACGCGGCAAATACCCACAGCATCATGTTTCTTCTTGTGATCAGGAAGCTTCCGCCGTCCGGATCGGAATCAGCGCCCGGAAGCGTCGGAACTGATTTTTCTGGAGGCTCCGTGCCGGGGTCCGCTGTAGGCTGGAGCTCCGCCGTGGGAACGTCAGAGCCGGGAGCAGGCGTGCCGTTATCTGCTGTTGGAACGGGTGACAGAGACGCGTCCGGTGTTTTCCCGGGGCCTGTCGTGCCGGTATCCGCAGTGGGAACGCCGGGATCATTTGTTGGAGCGTTTGGATCATCTGTGTAGCCGGGCGACGCGTCCGCGGTCGTTATCGAGGTCGGTGTCGGTGTTTCCGCCGGTTCGGAAGGCGTAGGGATATTTGTGCCAGTGGGTTCCAGTGTCCGCGTAGGGTCGGGCGTCTTTGTCGGATTCGCCGTAGGAGTCGGTGTATTCGTCGCCGTCGGTGTCTTCGTCGGGGTGGCAGTGGGCGTCGGTGTTTTAGTGGGATCTGGAGTGGAAGTAGGCGTTTTAGTCGGAGTGGGAGTAGGAGTAGGTGTAGGCGTTGGCGTGCTCGTCGCGGTAGGCCTGGGCGTAGCGGGTATGTAGATCTTCTTCCTGAACGTCGTGTCCGGATAGAAAG
>JAGCTF010000002.1 GCA_017963755.1 Clostridia bacterium
ACGAACCGGATGATGACACGAATTTTGGGTCTCATGCGAACCCTAGAATTGGTTCGCATTTCGGTCAAACAAAATTCTTAGTCATCTATCCGGCTTCGTGCGTGACCGAAAGAAGGAATAGATGCCTTGAGCACAACATACTAACAAAATTCTTAGCTATTCATTCGGCTTCGCCAAAGATCAAAAGGTTTAAAAGCGGCCGTGCGTTCACTTCATCAATTGACCTTTTGCTCATCTATCCCGCTTCACTCGAAAAAATTGTTGCGCTCATTTACGAAATGATGTAAAATAAAACTAACTATCGGCAATTATATTGCCGGAGCACATTTTAGGAGGATAAAAACATGAAAAAAGTATTAGCTGCAATTCTGACGATCGCTATGCTTGCCACGTTGTTCGGAGTAGTATCGTTTGCCAACGGTCACTTCCAGGTCGACGGAGCATACCTTACGAGCGATCCTGAGGGCGTAGATGCGAAAACTACACCGTGGATCCCTGTTGATCCCGAAAAAGACGTAATGGGCCTTGTAGCAGCCGGAGATCTTGGAAACATCTATGATTTCGGTTTCACTCACTTCCATATTCAGGGCTGGTGGGGCGATTCTGAAGATTATACCGACCTCGGTATCCAGTACAATGACGGAGACATCACCTGGGGTCTTATGGTTCCCGGAGAAGCAGGCCTTCCCGCAGCAGCAGGCTGGGCATACTGCAACCGTTACAGCTTCACTGTTCCGCTTCAGGCCGGTAGAATCGAAATGAAATTCTACAAGAAGACCGCAGACGGACAGGAAGTTATCAAGACTATCAATTACGTAAACGAAGAGTCCGATGAAATCACTTACGAGCTCAAAGCTATCTCCGGCAACGACGGTAACCCCGGCAACGCCGTTTGGCTTAACGAAGACGGTGAGTTCTGTGCCGTTAAGTTCACGACCTCAGACGAGATCCAGGGAATCGACCTTTTCTTCTGGGCTTCCAACGGTTCCAACGGCCCTCTCGGATCGTTCAAAGGCGAACTTTACAAGTTTGATACCAACATTGAGAATTCTCTCAGCAAAGCTCCCGTAGCTTCCAAGACGCATGCATGGGCAGGCGATAACAACCCCGGCTTTAACTGGCGCCTTGAAGAGAACCTTCCGGCCGGATCATACGTTCTGAAACTCACGATCGTTGGCGATACCGCTACCGGCGTTGATAAAGAGACCGCATACGTTGTATTCCCCGCAGTAAACAGCGAGATCGACGGAACCAAGTTCGAATACTATAACGCAAGCGCAAGCTTCAATTTCGGTGTTTTCGGAAACGCCAAAGTCAGCCTCAACGACTTCTTTGGTACTAACCCTGAAGAAGGTACCGTACCCGCTACCGAACCCGGAACTGAGCCCGCTACCGAGCCTGCTACGATCCCGCAGACCGGCGACTTCTCCGTGGCTATGTTCGCGGTAATCGCTATTCTTGCTATGGGCGCAGCTGTTGTCTTTATGAAAAAAAGATCGTTCTGATAAGGAACGCATGAGTTGATCCTGTTTAGATCAGAAAGCAGGCCGGGAGCTTAACTCGGCCTGCTTTTTTAGTTCGGACTGGCGCTTGCCCGAAAGGAGCGAAGGAACGATGAAACGCTTTGAAAAAGTGGTAAAAACGGTATTGACACTGATGTTGACCGGATGCGTCGCGGGAGCCGCGGGATGCGGAGGAACACGCGAGCCCGGCGATCAATTGCCCGGCGCGACCGGCCAGCCGCCTGAGGCAACGTCTTGCCCGGAATTTGTCCCCGAAATCGTCCCCGAAATCACGAATACCGAAGACAGCCTACGATTGCGCAGTAAAACGCTTAAAATATTCGAGAGAAACGAAACGCCGGTCCTTGAAGGTTTTTACAATCTTTACAACCCCGAAGTGGAGCGCTGCGACGACCCCGAATACCCGTACAGAATGTGGATATTCGGCGAATCCACCGGCAGCGCGAAAGACCCGAACACGGGATATGACTCGATTTTTCACGGCAGGAGCAGTGACCTTCAGCACTGGGAAATGTGGTGCGGCGAAGAAGGCGGCGGGAGCATCTGGGACGCGGGCGGCGATCCGGCGCTGTGGAAGCCGGTAATGAAGCGCTCCAACAAAAGCTACGACTCGATCCATAACGGCGATCCGTCCGTCGTTTACAAAGACGGCAGGTATTATATGGCCTTTTCGAGCGTCGGATTTGACGAAAGGGACGGCGTAACGTATATAGTGAACTGTGTCATGGGAGCGGAATCGACCGACGGCATCCACTGGGTCAAAAGCGAAGCGCCGCTGCTGATCTGGGACAGGGAATACACGGAAGGCTGGGTGGCCGGTACTCCGACTCCGCCGTCGACGGGAGGCTATCACAGGCCTTCGCTGCTTTGGGACAATGAAGAGTCCAAGTGGAAGCTCTGGTTCGACTACTACCTTCCCGGCACGTTTTTATCGATGGGTTACGCGGTCAACAATTCCGGATTCCTTGACCCCGCTAACTGGCAGCTTATCCACGCCGAAGAGACCCCGCAGCTGCGCGACTGGCCTAATCCTGAAGTTGTCAAACTGGGCGGCAGGTATTACGCTTTTACCGACGCTCCGGGCTTCGGTATTTCGAGGGGCGGCGCGCAGAATGACAGGCAGCTTGTGATGGCAGTCTCGGACAACGGCTGGGACTGGCGCGTTCTGGGCCGCATTCTTCCCGAGGACAAGCAGTTCGGTTCGCATCTGCCTCAGACGTTCGTGCTTACCGACGGCAGCGGCGTTCAATGGCTTTATCTGTTCTATTCGGTCACGGACAAGGAGTCTCTGCCGCGCTATATTAAAGCGAATTATATGAAGGCGACGGCGGAGGAGATCGTGAAATTACTTGAAAACTAATCATGAATAAAGATTTCGTAAAGAGCTGCGGCGATAAAAAACTGTTGCATTCTTTAGATTTTTGTTATATAATACAAACAACTATCGGCAGGTATACTGCCGGAAGAATCATTAGGAGGTTTAAACAATGAAAAAAGTATTAGTTGCTATTATTGCAATGGCGATGCTTGTCTCGATGTTCGCAGTGGTTTCTCACGGCGCTGATTATATGGGCAAGTGCTTTGACGGCGCGTTCCTCACGAACAATGACGCAGCTGCCACTCACGTTCCGACCGCTGAAGAGAAAGACGTAAAAACAGCAGCGGAAGCGGGCGATCTCGGAAACATTTACGGACTCGGCTATTCCTACATCCATTTCCAGGGCTGGCTCACCGATAACGACGAGTTCACCGATATCGGATACCAGATCAACGGCGGAGAGATCGTATGGGGCGTCGGCGCTTATGACGCGGCTATCATCGGCCTCACCGGCGGAACTTACGCTCTTCGTTTCAACTTCAACGTTGCTCTTGCAGAAGGCGAAGTTACTTTCAAATTCGTTGAGAAACTTGCAAACGGCGAAGCTAAAGAGGCTCACACCATCGTTTACTTCAACGCTCCCGCAGACCCCAACGTAAAACAGTTCGCCAGCACCGCTATCGTTGACACCGGAAACGGCGCGATCGGCACATGGGTACAGTCCGGTAAAGAGACCGCGTGCGTAGAATTCACCACAGCCGCTGCCTTCAATAAGATCGGCCTCGGTATCTACTGGGCTTCCAACCCCGTAGTAGGCAACGGCCCGAAAGCTGAGTGGAGATTTGATCTGTACAAATTCGAGTACAACGCTGAATATACGCTCTCCAAGGCTCCGGTCAAAACAAAGAGCGTAACTTCCGACGGCGACAACAACCCTGCTTTCAGCTTCGATCTTGAAGAAGAGATGCCCGCGGGCACCTATATCGCAGTCTTCACGATCACGAATCCTGAATATACTGAATCTCTTCAGGCTGCAAACGAGACTGAGCCCAAGGATAAAAAGCCTTACCTTGTTCTGCCGAAGATCGATAATCCCAGCGAAGAGAACTTCAAGTATGTAAACGATCCGTTCAACATCGTTCTGAACGCTGAAGTTATTGAAGGCTCTATCTTCGTAGCTAACCCGGCTGATACCGACGCTCCCGCAGAGCCCGGAACCGAGCCCGAGACCGTTCCTCAGACCGGTGACTTCTCCGTAGCTATGTTCGCAGTTATTGCTGTTCTTGCTATGGGCGCAGCTGTTGTTTTCATGAAGAAGAAAGCTTTCTGATTCTATAAAACAAGCAGAAACAATTAACTAAAAACAACGGGCCGCGAGTGATCGCGGCCCGTTGTTTTTATTCAGCAAATCATATAAGCAAAAGCTCTTTACAGCGATTTAAGGAGAGCGATGAGCCTTGACGCGATGATCTCGTGGCCGGCGCGGTTGGGATGGAGGCCGTCGGGAATGTACATCTCCTGAACGACAGGTATCGAAGGCTGGAGGCCGGAATTGCGCCAGAGATCGAGCACAGGGATGGAATAATGATCGCATACTTCGCGGATGATCTGAACGTAGCGGCGAAGGGGAGCGAAAGTACCGACGGGCTTAAAACCGTCGCCTGCGGGATTGTCCTCGAACAGCCGGTGGAGCGGTGTGAGGAAAACTATCTCGGCCTTCGGGTAGCGCGTTTTCAAATGCGTGATCAGGCAGTGAAGCGCACCGTAGAAAGTGTCAACGGTGCGGTCGGACATTGTCCCGGGCTGTGCGTCGCCGTGGCCGAAATCGTTCGTTCCGCCGAATACGACGATAACGTCAGCGTCCGGGTCCATCTCGTCAACGCGTGAATCGTAGTACAGGTCGAACCGCGGGTTCTCGGATTGCCCTTTATTACGCGCGATCCTCGTGCCGCTGATGCCGTAGTTGCGGCAGATAGCCCCTTCGCGATCCGCGATCATCTGATCGAACCTGTAGTCCGTGCCTACGCCCTCGGTAATGCTGTCACCTAAGAAATTGATCTTCTTGCCCTTAATCTCCATTTGCAATTCCTCTCTTTCCGAATTCAAAATCTTCATCACTTAAATAAGTATTGTCACCCTCCCTGAACTGAAGGGAATACAGTTTTTTGTAAACGCCGCCGTCTTTGCGCATGAGTTCGTCGTGCGTGCCCTGTTCGATCACGCTGCCGCCTGCGATCACCGCGATCTCATCCGCGTTACGGATAGTGGAAAGGCGGTGTGCGACAACGATCGTCGTCCGCCCTTTGCACAGCTCGTCGAGCGACTGCTGAATAAGAATTTCGGTCGTATTGTCAAGCGCCGACGTGGCTTCGTCGAGTATCAGTATTGCAGGGTTTTTCAGGAACACGCGCGCGATCGACAGCCGCTGCTTCTGGCCTCCGGAAAGCTTAACGCCGCGCTCTCCGATCTCACTGTCGTACCCGTTCTCGAGCGTCATCACGTAGTCGTGGATATTGGCCCGCTTCGCCGCCTCGATCATTTCCTCCTCCGTAGCGTCAAGCCTGCCGTACATAATATTGTCCCGTATCGATCCGCCGAACAGGAACACGTCTTGCTGCACGATCCCGATATTCCGCCTGAGCGACTCTTTGCTGAGGGTGCGTATGTCGTGACCGTCGATGCTGATCGACCCTTCCGCGAGCGGGTAGAAGGCGGGGATAAGGTGGCAAAGAGTCGTCTTGCCGCCGCCCGAAGGTCCGACGAGGGCAAGCTTCCTGCCTTTGGCAACGTGCAGCGTGACGTCGTCAAGAACGTTGCCAGCGCCGTAGCTGAACGTGACGTGGTCAATATCGATATTGCCTTCTGCGCGTTCGAGCGTTACGGCGTCCGGTGCGTCTTCTTCGGGCTCAACGTCCATTATTTCAAGGAATCTCGAGAAGCCCGTCACGCCGTTCTGGTACTGCTCCATGAACTGTATGAGCGTCGTGATGGGGGAGATGAACAGGTTCACCGATACGATAAACGTCGAATAATCGCCGAAATTTATGCGCCCGGCGTAAAGGAACAGGCCGCCGGCTATAAGTATCACTACGTTGAACGCGTCGGTGATGAACGACGTGGACGAATGAAAGCGCGCCATCGCCTTGTACGACTTGCGGCAGGCCTCCCGGAACAGCGAATTGCTTTTTTCAAACTTTTCCTGCTCCTTCTCCGAATTAGTGTACGCTTTCGTAACGCGAATGCCCGTGACCGAGCTCTCGATCGAAGCATTGATCATCGCCGTAGTCTTGCGCCTCTCCGCAAAAGCGTCGCGCATCTTTTTGCGGCAGATGCCGGCAACGACGGCGAGCAGCGGGGCAACGGTGAATATTATGAGTGTCAGGATGATGTCGATCGTGCTGAGGTAAATAAAGGAGCCGATTATCATTATTCCGCTGATGAACAGGTTTTCCGGCCCGTGGTGTGCAAGCTCGCTGACGTCGAAAAGGTCGCTCGTTATCCTCGACATTATTTTACCGGTCTCGTGGTCGTCGTAAAACGAGAACGGCAATTTCTGCAGGTGTGCGAAAAGGTCGGAGCGCATCTGCTCCTGCATCCCGACACCGATCATATGTCCCCAGTACTGCACGAAATAACGGAGCAGCATACGGACAATATACAGCCCCAGCACCGTGAGTCCGGCAATTATTATCGCCTTGTACAGTTTGTTCGGGATGAGGTCGTTGAGCATCCTGTTGGTTATGATCGGATAGACCATGCCGATCAGCGAGATCAGCAGGGAGGCAAGCATGTCAAGCGCGAACAGCTTCTTATGCGGCCTGTAGTATTGGACAAATCTTCTGAAGAGGTGCTGTGGTTTTTGAGGCTGTGCTGCTTTGTTCTCGTCCATGGTTCCGTGCTCCCGTGTCTTACTTTGAAACTATTATATAAGTTTCAAGTGGCAAGTTGCAAGTGGGAAGTTGCGCTTTGTACCTTGCCCGAGAGACGAGACAGAAGTATAATTATGTTGACGCAAGCGGAGAGGAAGCCGGATCGCGCGAAGTGCTTTCTCAAATAAAGTGATCACTGAAGGATAAAACAGGATGGACACCGGGGCGAAAATAGCCGAACTTAGAAAAGCAAAAGGATTGACCCAGCAGGAACTGGCCGGGAAACTTTTTGTGTCGAGAGAACTGGTGTGCAAATGGGAGAACGGCGAACGCAGGCCGGACTATAAGATGGTCGAAAAAATTGCGGACGCCCTGGATGTAGAGGCCGGAAACATTGTCAGCGAAGAAGACGTGATAATGGAGGAATTGTCAGGCTGCATGCCTGATGGCGGGATCGGCGACAGAATGGAAGCGGCGAGGCTGCTGAACGGCTTCCTGCGAACGCTGCCGGACGGGACCTGCGACATATTTGTGCGGCGGTACCGGTTCCATGAAAGGGCGGAGGAGATCGGCGCCCGGTACGGCGTAGGCGGAAACTACGTCCGGTCGGTATTGACCCGCACCCGCAAAAAGCTGAAGAAGTATCTTAAGGAGCACAGAAATGAACGATAGATCGGACAATAACATATTATACGAAGCGTTCGGAGATATTGACCCGGCGCTGGCGGCACGCTCCGAGACCGGCGAATCCTTTGCCGGAAAACGCCCGGCACGAAAGAGCGCCGGGGACAAGGGCCGGGGCCGGAACCTGCTGCCGCTTATTATCATCCCGGTGGCGCTGATCGCGGCGATAACGACGATGGTGATCATTTCAAACAATGGCAAAAAAGTACACGGCCCTGCCGATGAAGGAACGGACGCGACACCCGGTCCGGAGGCAACAGAAACGGAGTCAAATGATAAGATAGGCGGCAGAGTTTACGTTTGGGAAAAGGAAGGCGCAGGCGGCGATTTCACAATCGTTCTGCTGAATGACGGCACATATTCGTATTACGCTGGCCCTATCAGCAGCTATATAGGCATGGGAAAATGGACGGTCGAAGACGGAATATTGACCATGAACGAGATCAGTTATGGCTTCATGTTCCGCTTTTCCGTAAAAAATGATGAACTGGTATTTATTTCGGAGGGTTCAAACAGCTTCTCGTATGTCAATGTAGAAGACGGCGACCGCTTTTTAGTTAAAAACAGGAACGTGCCGGATACAGTCCGGCCGACAAAGGTTTTGATCATCGAAGCTGGCGATCACACGTTCATCGCGAATTTCGAGGACAATTCATCGGCTGAGGAGCTGATCGAGAAGCTTATCAACGAGCCGGTCACGGTCAATATGCACGATTACGGCAATTTCGAAAAGGTCGGAGCGCTTCCCTGGGAGATAACCAGAAACGACACGCAGATCACGACGAAGCCGGGAGATGTCATTCTCTATCAGGGCAATCAGATAACTATCTATTACGACGAAAACAGCTGGAATTTTACCAAACTGGCCGGCATCGACAATGTCACCAGGGAAGAACTCCTCGAAGCGTTTGGCGACGGTGACGTCAATGTGCGTTTCTATATCGCGCTTCAGCCTGAAGATTATTTAAATTATATCGAATCACTTGACACAGAATCACTTGACACGCCTTCCGAAGGGACGCTGCTTTACGCCATTGACACATTCATGCGCACTAAAGGATTCGCCAACGTCGATTATCCGGACAGCCTTGACAGCCTTGCTCAGCAGTATAAGCTCGGCGGAAAGACGCTCAAGGAACTGGGCGGCCTCTGCAAAAGCAGCGGTGGATCTGCGGGTGATCTTTGGCAGGAACATTATTACAAGGGCGACGGATATATCTTAAGCGTTTCCCATCATGAACAGAGCAAGATATTTAACGCCGGTATGACAGCGATAATGAATGATCTCGTGCTTCGCAGTTCTGTCGAAATTGAAGGTCTTGAATTGCCTTTCGGGATCAAGTATGGCGATTCCGTCGTTGACGTGCTTGCAAAAATGGGTGTCGCCCTGCCGCCCGAAGGCAGCTTTGGATCCGGCACATACGCCGTAGAAGTTGACAATGCTCAGGATATCGGCGACGATGGCTTGACATCATCTTATTCTCTGAAACTTGTGGACAATAATTACAATGTTGCCGCGGACGTCGCATATCCGTTCGAGATCGAATTCGTTTATTCTTCTGCCCTGCATGAGGCAATAAGGTCAATGCATTTCGTCTTCGACGGCAATTCGTTCAGTGATTCCAGGCTTGTGGATTTTGTGATGAAAACCAGTGATTTTGCGGTGAAGTATCCAGGATGGGCGCCTGGCGGCGAGTGATAAGTGGCAAATGGCAAGTGGCAAATGGGCGAACCGAGTGATGGCACGAATTTTGGGTCTCATGCGAACCCCGGAATCGGTTCGCATTTCGGTCAAACAAAATTCTTAGCCATTCACTCGGCTTCGCTGGCGAAAAATAAGGTAGTCAAATGAGCCTTAAATCAAT
>JAGCTF010000066.1 GCA_017963755.1 Clostridia bacterium
GCTTATTACCGGACGCGTAATATCCCGGAAATAACCGAAACCGGTCTCTGTCCCCCGTTCCGTTGCGGCTTATTACCGGACGCGTAATATCCCGGAAATAACCGAAACCGGTCTCTGTCCCCCGTTTCATCTGCAATTTAAAGCCCGTAAAAAAAAGTGGTTGCTTTTATTGTTTGGGCGTGGTAGAATACGCGTTGCTGTTTAAAGATTCAAGGAGGTGTTTTAAATGGCAAAGTGCGAGTTTTGTACAAAAGGAATGCTTTACGGCCGCCATATCAGCATCACCCGTTCTCAGGTCAGCAGACGCGCAAAGAGAAACTGGAAGCCCAATGTGCGCCGCGTAAAGATCATGGACGGACAGACACCCCGTTACGCATATGTATGCACAGCATGCCTCAGATCCGGCAAAGTTGACAGAGCCGTAAAAGAGCAGAAAGTCGCCGGCTGATGAACAAAAGCTTATATCGCGAAGAAGAATAATGCGATCCTGATCAAAGGATCGTATTTTTCGTTTACGGGACAAAAATAAAAGTCAGGAGAATAACGGAGAACAACAATGAAAACAGGAATTGAATGGTGCCCCGAAAAAAGCGTTGACAACGCCGAAGCAGAGTTAAAGGAGATCAGAGCGCTTGGGTACGACTGTGTCGACTTTCAGTCGTTTTGCCACACGGAAAACATTTTCTTTGACGGAACCGTACGCGACATGGAAAAACTGCTGAAGCGAGTCAAAATTGCCGCCGAAAACGCCGGGATCGAGATCTCACAGACCCACGGCCCGTGGCGCTGGCCGCCTCAGGACGCGACGGAGGAAGACCGCAGCGAAAGATTCGAAAAAATGGTGCGCTCGCTGGAAGGCACCGCGATGGTCGGCTGCGCAGATATGGTCATCCATCCGGTCATGCCGTTCGGCGATAACCAGAACCCCGACCCGGAACGATTCATGGAAATCAATTTAGAATTCTTCAATAGATTGACCCTGAAAGCGCGTGAATACGGAGTAACGATCGACTTCGAAAACATGCCCATGCCCGCATTGACCCTCGCCTCCCCGCGCCAGATCCTCGATTTCGCCAAACAGATCGATTCACCGTACTTCAGAGTATGCCTTGACACCGGCCACTGCACGATGCTGAAAGTTGACCCCGGCCAGGCCGTCCGCGAGATCGGAAAACAATATTTGCGAGTACTGCACGTCCACGATAACAACGGCGTCAGCGACCTCCACTGGCTTCCCGAGACCGGCGTGATCGACTGGAAAAACTTTTCGGCCGCGCTGCACGAGATCGGGTTCGACGGCGTATTCTCTCTTGAAACGAACGTGAAACCGAACGGTCTCGAGCCCGAAGAACTTCTCAGGAAGCGTCAGGAACTGTCAAGAACCGCCCGCCGTCTCGCCGGAGGCTGAGTCATCCGCATCGGTCAGAGAAGTATCGTTCCAGTCGGGAATGAAACTCTCACTGATGGTGCCGCCTTCCTGAATAAACGCATATTTGGGCGACAATTCTTCGAGCGTTTCGACCGCCTGCCGGTACTCGCTGTCGTCAACTGCTTTCAGCAGTTCCGGGAAAAGCGCCAGTCGCGGGTTCGCTTCGGGCAATGGCGTATATTGGTTCATAAGGCTGTAAATTATGTTGTCGCCATATTTGGCATAAAGTTTTTTGATGATCTTCGACGCCGCGTACGAACGTCCGGGCAGAACGAGGTGGCGGACAATAACTCCCCGCTTCAGCATCCCGTCGCCGTCGAACTCAAGCCCCCGCCCAGTAATATCAAACATCATCTCAAGCGCCTCGAAAGCGTTGTCAACGTAGTTTCCCGCGCTTGAGTATTTTTTTGCCGTTCCGTCCGTGAGATATTTAAAGTCCGTTAAAAAGACGTCAACAATTCCTTCTAATTTTTCTATCATTTCAGCTCTCTCATACCCGCCCGTATTATAAACGACAGGTATGCTGAGCCCCTGCTTCTTCGCCTCAATTACGGCACGTGCGATCAGGGGCATATAATGCGTCGGTGTGACAAGATTGATATTATAAGCGCCCTTATTTTGCAGCTGAAGGAGCATACCAGCGAAACGTGATACAGAGAGCGGTTCGGTCAATTCGAAACGTGGTACGGAGACCGGTCTTTCCGCCGGGACCCGCTTTTGGGGAAACCTCTCTCTGCCCCCGGTTCCATCGTTCCCGGTCCCGCTTATCTCGTAATTCTGACAATACACGCAGCCTAAAGAGCAATGCCTGAAAAAAACAGCCCCGGAACCGCGCAAAGGATCAGAGCCGGAAATACAAGGCTCCTCCCACTTATGGAGCATTGTCCTCGCGACCTCAATATAAGCCCCCGCACCGCAATACCCGGTCTCGCCGGCGACTCTGTTGACGCCGCACATCCGGGGGCAGAGCATACATTTTTCAAGCAGTTTTTCTGCCTCTACATCAAAATCGTAACTCATTTGAAACGAATGACCTGAATTAAATATCAGAAAGCGATCTCGAGTTCACGGCATACTTCGCGCGCCTGATCGTTTCCGTGGATAGCGGCACGCTTCAGATAGAGCCTGGCCTCATCGGTATCGACGTCAAACAGCAGCCTTTCAGCGTACATTGCGAACTCGGCATCAGCATTTTCCTGCATTGCCGCGCGCAAAATCAGCTCTTTCGCCTTCACAAAAGAGTCGTTGTCAACGATTTTACCATTCTCTTCGTTCTTGGCACGCGCTAAATAGATCGACCCCGCACCGTACTGCGCAGCCGCATCATCGCGCGCAGACGCGATCTCAAACCAGGAAAGCGCATTGTCATCGTCATACATACGGGCGATCTCACAGATCCTCCCCGCCGAGTATGCGTCGATCTGCGAAGTACAGCGACCGTCCTTCTGATATCCGCCCAGCAGATACTCATAGCCGCGCCTCCAGAGCGAATCAAGCTCTTCGGGTGAAAACTTGTCCGGCACGCCGTACGCCCTGATCAGCAGCTCTGCAAGCTCAAAACGAACGTTGTCCCTACCGTACTTTTCAAATACCGCAGTAAACTCCGCATCCGCCTTCTTCAGCAGCTCCGCCGCTTCCTCCGGCTTGCGTTCAGCGAGTTCCCCGGCCTTTACGTACGCCGCCATACCCGAAATTTCATGTCTGAGCTGCTCCGGATCGCCGAATTCGCTCTCGTGGGGCAGCATTCTTTCGGCAGCGTCAATATCCGGTTCACATCCGGCGCCAACATAAAGCGCGCACGCTGTATAATACTGCGCTCGAGGCGAGGACAACGCGGGCGTTTTCAGTTGAGCGTATGCGCTCCGGCCGTTTTTTGCGCTTCCGGCATTGCCGCTACTGTCGCTTCTGTCGCTTTGTCTGTATTTTTTATAAAGAATGACGCCGTATTCTTCCTGTGCAGCCGAAACTTTGCGTTCCGCGCACGTCTTTGCAGCCCATTCCCTGTAGGCGTCGTCAGAATCGCTCATCGACTCATCAAAAATATCCTGCCATTGCGCCGGCTTGAAATAATTTTCCGCCGCCCTGCGCTTGTCGATCGCCGCGTCGCTGAGTTTAAACCCTGAATTTTCGGCCCGGTCAAGCCAGTACAGATATTTAGGAACGTTTTTTTCGCCGGTCAACGCACCGCTGTAATACAGTTCTGCGTTGTCGCGCATCGCTCTTGCGCAAACGGCTTTATCGTCTTCGCTTTCCGCTTTTTCAAGGTTTTCGGCGCAGTTTTTATAAAACTCATACGCCTTGGAATAGTCCCCCGCCTCCTGACAGGCTGCTCCGGCGAAATACATGCTCTGGATATCGCCGCGGGCGGCACCGATCCCAAAGTGGCGAAGCGCAGCGTCGTTGTCCGCGCCGTTTTCGGGAAGCGAGTAGAATCGTCCGAGGACTCTGGCGGCAACGGGATCGCCCAGTTTTTCCGCAGCTTCATATATTTTGCACATCGCCCCGTCGTTGCCTTCTTTATGGAACACAGCGCCGAGCCTGAGCAGTTCGGAAGTTTTGGTTTCGGTAAGGGCAAGCAGTTTCGATGCTTTGCGGCTCCAGGGCGATTTTTCCGGGATGAGTTTGAGGAGTTTCACACCGCGCTCTGTGTCGCGTTCTGCGCCTTCTGCGGTGATCAGGTGCAGTGCGTACGTGTAAAACGCTTCGAACGGAAGATATTCCGCTTCATCCGCATCATCGTCAATGCTGTCAATATTGAACAGTTCGTCCCGCGATCCCGGAAGGTTTTCGTCATCCGTCCCGTTATTTGTCACGGGCTCTGTTTCAGTTTGTGCTCCAGGCTCTGTCTTGACTTCGGCAGTGGATTCTGTCGTAACTTCCGCCCCGGATCCTTCACTGTTAACCATTTCAGCCGTTTCAGCCTCTTCAGCCGTATCTGCAGTTCCTTCCGCTTCAGCCGTATCTGACGTATCTGCCGCTTCTTCCGCTTCGGCTGCAGGAGTTTCCTCCCCTGCCGTACCGGGCAATGTTTCTGCGGCCTCTGATTCTTCTGCAGCTTCGGAGCGTGATCTGGTTTCCTCATCCGGCTCCGCTGTTTCTATGACAAGCTCAGCCTTAGCCGCGTTGTCCGCCGCCTTCGCCTCATATTTTTCGCAAAGCTCTTTCCTTATCTCCGTTGCCCGCCAGTAATCCTTCTCGGTACCGAAACCCGTCGCGTAAAACCTCGCCAGCACCTCGCGTCTTTCGTCAGAGCCCGGATCGCAAAGGAACCACATAAATACGGCCTTTTGCTGCTCTTCCGTGAGTTCGGGCGTTTTTATGGCGCCGGGTTCCGATAATTCTTCGAGTTCGTCGATCATGTCGCGTTCGTAGCACAGGCCGGCGAGTAATTCGCCCAGCTTTTCGTAGGCTTTTTCGTTGTGATCCTGGGCAAGCAGGTTGAAAGGCACGCGCGTTTTTCCGAATGCGTACCAGCTTCCCGGATTTACAAGTCCTTCGAACAGGAAACGCATCATTTTGTCGAAGTTGAAATTATCGTATTTGCTGTAATAGTCTGCGGCAGTCAGTTCCGCAGTATAATCGCCTTTATCGGCCGCGCGCTCCAGCAGTTCGAGCACTTCTCCGGGGCTCCGTGATTTTTTCAGGAGTTCGGCGCGGGTAAGGATCGCGCCCGGATGCTCGAGGAGTTCGCTTCTTTCAAAAAGCGAGCTGATCTTCTCGTCCGGTTCGCCGGATCTGCCCGCCCGTTCAGCTTTATTTAGAGTTCTTTTGAATATTTTATTCGCTTTGAGCTCGGCTTTTCTATCGCGAAGCTTGAAAAGATCCGTTGTCAACGCCGCGTACGCTTTTGCGCTTTCCGCATTGCCATATAGCGCAGATCTGAAGAAAGCCTGTGCCGCGGTGGCGTCTTTTCCTTCGCTGCGCAAAGTCCTGCCCTCCTGGGCAAAACGTCTCGCTTTAGCAAACCCGTTGTCCCCGTACGGGACCCAGTCAAGTTCGCTCAGCAGCTGGTCCGGCGAAATGCCGGCAATATCCAGCGCCTGTTTCACGTCATTTGAGCTGCCCGCCTGCTCCGCCAGTGCGTTTATCGCCGCGCGAAGCTGATCGAGCGTCATTCCGTCGGATTCGAATTTGGCGCCGAGTCC
>JAGCTF010000067.1 GCA_017963755.1 Clostridia bacterium
CACGAATTTTGGGTCTCATGCGTTCCCTGCTTTAATTCGCATTTCGGTCAAACAAAATTCTTAGCCATTCACTCGGCTTCGCAGAAGTTCAAATGGAGTTCAGGGAGTTCAGAGTTAAGAGTTAAGTGGCAAGTGGCAAGTGGCAAGTGGGCGAACCGGATGATGACACGAATTTTGGGTCTCATGCGTTCCCTGCTTTAATTCGCATTTCGGTCAAACAAAATTCTTAGCCATCTATCCGGCTTCGTGCAGTGTTAATGAGGTAGTATTTTGGGTGAAGGCGCCGTCTGACGGCGGAAAATGGGCGCAAAACACCGCCTGGATCTCAGTTTTTGATTTTCAGGCGGTGTTTCATCGACTCCAGAGAATAATGGCCAATCCGTGGGACACAGATTGCGAGGAATCGAGGCTCGTGTGCCACCCCTCCTCTGCCTCAGCAGAAAAATGAAAACAATTGCCGCCAAAAACTTTAAACCTCATGGACGCATATTGACATTTTCCAAAAAACTGTGTAAAACAGCATTACAAAATCTGCCGGAGGTAATTAGGTAATTATGAAACGATTTATTAAAGCATTGACGATTCTGGTTATTATAGTTATGGCGATTGGCGCCGTTTCGTGCGCACCGGATCTGCCCGGCCAGATCGTAAGTACGATAGAACCTGCGGAGGCGACAGATGATATGACAGGCCACAGACCGTTTGATTTTAAAGCGGAAGACCTTACCTGGGAACTCCAGAACGTGTTTTCCGGCGACCATGTAAAAAACGAAACAGTGATGTTCATCGACAAAGGCGACACGAAAGAGCTGCTGTATAAGATTGATAAAGTCATTTCGGTCACGTCGTATAACGGCAAAAAAACGTATGAAGAAGGCCGCGATTACGAAGTCGTTGACGGAAAGCTCAGAGTGACCGAAGACAGCAAGATCCCGTGCATCACGAGCAAAAAATATTATTCCGGCGACGGCACGCTCCGGATCGACGTTGACGGCGAGACAAGATCCATCCACTGGGGCGAAGGCACGGTTATGACGAACTACCAGGTTAACGTCGAATACACCCACTCCGACACCTGGAACGGCTACAAGCAAAAATGTTTTGCGGGCATCTACGAAAAACTATATAACAAGTTCGAGGCCGGCGAAGACGTCACCATCGTATTCTACGGCGACAGCTGCACGTACGGCGCCGCATCGTCGTTCGCATACGGTTATCCCCCCTTCCAGTATTCATACGCGCTGCTCGTAACGAACGCGCTCGCGGACATCTTCGGATATACGGTCCACCACGAAAAATCAAAACTGTCCGGCACGGGACCTGTGCCGAAGAAAGATTACGTTGCCGGCGACAGAGGGACAATAACCTACATCAACAACAGCGTTGGCGGCTGGACAACGTCGGACGGCGTAAGCAATTTCGACGACTACGTTAAACCGTTTATTGAGAAGTCAGGCTGCGACCTTTTTGTGGTTGACCTCGGCGGCAACGACGGCGGCCTTCCCCCTGAAAGAACCGCTGAAAACGACAAGGCGATCATTGACAAAGCACGCGAGCTTGCCCCCGACGCCGGGATCATTATAATGTCAACGCTTCTTAACAGACCCGGCTCCAACTGGGCGGGCAACGACGCGCTCCAGGAGCCATATTTAGTGAAACTTTCCGAGGAACTGAGGGCCGAAGGCGTCCCCTGCGCCGTGTGCGGGATCACGTCGATGACTGCATCCGTGCTTGAACATATCAAGTTTGAGGATTTCTCGGGCAACAACATCAACCACCCGAACGATTTCTGGGCGCGCCTGTATGCAAACACACTGTTCGAGACACTTGTCGGTTACGAAAACCTGAATTAACTGCTTTTGAAAAAACGGAGTCGGACGATGAAAAAGACATTTCTACGGATCTTCTCATTAATTGTCAGCGCTGCGGCAGCATTTAACATCGCGCTACCCGGCATCTCGTCCGCCGGCGCAGAATCGGAGGGAAACGAAGAGGTCTGCGTTTTTCGGGAGGGATCCGGTCATGGACCATAAAGCCCCCATACTTTTAACTTTTTTTGAACCGTTCGGAGGTGAAACGGAGAACGCCGCCGCACTTGCCGCTGCATTGCTGCCGGATGAGATCGACGGGCGGGAGATCGTGAAGCTTGAACTGCCCGTCACGTTCGGAGGCGGAGCGTCAGTCGCGATAAAAAAGGCGGAATCAATGGCCGAAAAAGGCGCTGCTCCCGCTGCTGTGATCGGGCTGGGTCAGGCGGCCGGGCGTTCAAAAGTCACGCCTGAGATGGTCGGAATAAATTTGAGGATCGCGCGTATCC
This sequence comes from Clostridia bacterium, assembly GCA_017963755.1. Taxonomy (GTDB): domain Bacteria; phylum Bacillota; class Clostridia; order UBA1212; family UBA1255; genus UBA1255. Next base: position 2,318 of record JAGCTF010000067.1, read on the forward strand.
CGGACAATGCGGGCGCGGCGCCGGATCACGAGCCTGTCGTCCCAGGAGGACCGGATGCACTGTTTGCCACCGCCTGCCCGAAAGAGGCCGCTGCGGCAATAAAAAAAGCAGGCCTTCCGGGCGAACTTTCGTTGTCCGCCGGTGCATACGTGTGCAACGACCTGCTTTACTCACTCCTATACAGATTTAAAAATTCTTCCACGCGTGCAGGCTTCATACACGTGCCTGTAACGCCGCAGCAGGCCGCGAAAAGCGGGAACGGGTCTTTACCCTCCCTTCACAGCGAAACCGCCGCAAAAGCCGTTTTAGAAGCACTCAGAGCCATTTCCGGCCTGCTGAACGGCATTCTTTAAATAAGGAATTTTTTTGTCAAGCGAATACGGCGATTTAAGGCAATTCGTCGCGATGCCCTGTCAGCATGAAACTCGAATCGATCAGTGACATGACTTCTTCATCTGTAAGGCGGTCATCAAGCGTCACCGAGATCCAGTTTTTATGATTCATATGATATGCGGGATAAATACCCGGAATTTTGCGCAATTCCTCCCCTGTCGATGGCTCGATCTTAAGATTTACAATATCAACAAAGCTGGCATCGCCGTTCTTCAGCAGGACGTTCCACTTCACGTCCATAATAAGCGCAAACCATTTGTTATTCTCGGGATGGCGGAATGTGCCGTAAGACTCATATTGACCCTGCCCCCATGGAAAATCCGGGCTGACTGAATACCGGTCGAATATCGCATCTGTTATCCGGTTCGCCTGGTCGGAAACAAACAGCACGTTGACGCAGCATTTTTCTGCGATGTCTGAGAGCAATTTCTCATACGCTGCCCTTACGGAATTCACGTAGGCACCGCTGTAATTATCGACCCTGAGAGGCAGGTATTCCTCGCCGTTCATATTGTCAATGACTTTCCCCGAAGCAGGCCCGTTTTCCGGCACAAAAAGGGTCGCGCTGAAATCTCCGTCCATAAAATCGGAATACAATTCAAAACCCGCTTCGGTTCGCAGGAATCCGGCAGGTTCCAGGCGGTCAATAACAAATCTTTTTCTTCCGAATACTTTTTCCTCTATTGTCATCAGATCACCTGCAGCAGCGTAAAATTTCGGGTCTATTATTAAATGCTTCCACCGCAAACTCGAGTTCCGTGACCAGAAACGATTCGTCTTTAGAGTATACGTAGTAGCAGCAGTTTGAGGTAGAAAGCACGATACACTTGCCCCGTTTTTTGTAATTATACTCTGTCTGGACCGATTCGAGCCGTTTGTTTGGAATGTTGAGCGGAAAACTGTCAATGGTAATTCCGGGGTCGTTGTCAAGGGTCAGAGTAAACCCTTCCGCGTTATGGATCATGCGGCCCGTTCCGAGGGGGACGAAACCTTTCTCGTTCGGAAGCGCTTCAACATTTACGGCGACGTCAATGCCCCGGTAACTTCCGTTCTTTACCGCCGCGTCAACTTCTTTTCTCTCGCCCCGGTACCATTCAGGAATACTTATAAGCCTGCCGGATCCGTTGTCCCTCAGATCTCCCTCCTCGGTCAATGTCCAGCGTTTTCCGCACGCGTCGCACCACATCTCCGTGCCCGAACTTCGCATTTTCCCCTTGACCCTGCACGAAACGCACCGGTAGAGAGGAAGATGAAGGCCCCGGGCCCGTTCATTGCCGCGGATCTTTATTCCCTTTTCCTTCTGCCAGGCATATTCATCGTACGCGAGCTTTTCTTCGACGGTGCGCTGTATTTCATCTGCTCCGGCGGCTCTTAGCTCATCAACCGTGTAGACAAGTTCCGCCGTGCTCTCGATTTTCACTTTTCGCCTGTGCTCCTCGTCCCAGAACGGATTTGCCAGATAGGCCCCGTGGCTGCGTATTATGACGAGCGGCACGTCCAGAAGCTTAGCCAGTCTTCCGAGGTTTTTAGGAAGAGTCGACGTGATCCCTGCGTCGCAATGGCGGGACTCCGGAAATATAATCACAGGCTGTTTAAGCACTTTTAAGGCGTATCTGACGTTGGACAATACCGATACGTCCGCGACGTAGCGCCTCTTCCCTATGCAACCTCCCGCGCGGTAGGGGCCGATACCGTACGCCGCAAACCCCTCCATGTCTGACACGTAATTGCTCCTGTACGGAAAAAGCATTCTCGGGACAATGAAATAATCGAGGAACCCCTGATGCGTCGAATATACCAGGAACGGCGGCTTGATGCCTTTCATACATACTTTTTTCGTCTTCATGCCGCGCGTTGATAATGCCGCAGCGGCATAGTACAGCGGCATAAGGAGCAGCGATTGCCTTACAGGCCTGCGCTTCATATCGAAAGGCGTCATATCTTTCTTCTTATTAACAAGTCCCATAATCAAGATTACAGTTCTTTAACAAGATCAAAATTTTAATTTATTTTTCGTTCATAAAGCGGATCGTACTCATAAATTTTTCGACCTGAGCGTCGTCATATTCTTCCGCATAGACGTTGTAAATAAATCTGTAATACCCATAGCTGTTTTCGATCCGGATAACGTACATCCGCCAATTCGGCAGACCCATGTTGTTGAATTTCTGATAATCGAACGTGTGGCCGCCTACCGTCTTCTTCTCGATCTCCGCAGATTTATCATATTCATGATATATTGCTACGTCGTTGCCGTACAGATCGACCGTAACTGCGCAGTTTGCGCCCATATCAGTGAAAAAGGCTCCGTCGTGATCTTCAGGCAGGCAGAATTCAACGAAATATGAATCTAAACTAACGAGCGCGGTAAATTCTTTCGCGTCTTTTGAGGCGGACGGATCCGGCGTCTTCTGCGCGTCGTCGGTGCGGTTTTCCGCCGGCTTCGCGCTTCCTGTTCCGTTTGCAGAAGGAACGACCTCTTTTGCGGCTTTTCCGCAGGAGACTAATGCACCAAGCAGCAGAATTATCGCCAGAAATAAGCAACACTTTTTCAACGTTATGCAATCCTTTCTTTATAAACACTCAGGCGAGTTGCACCCTAACCGTTACGCAGGTATTTTAGTGCCCGGACACGCGGACCTGTCGGAAACTCAATTGCAATTATAGATTGCGGGCTCTTTGTTGTCAACAAATCTGGTCCGATTTCGAATTTGCGAAAAATATTGTACCTTTTGTCCTCCGTGACATTGTATTTGTACTCGAGTCTGGCGTGCTGCACATGTCGCGTTTCGATCAATTGGCCCGTTTGGCGGAAATAATCAGCAATGAAAAGTATTATTTTTTGTCCTTCTTTTTCTTCTTCGCGACCGCAATTATCACAACGATCACGATGATCACAGCCAGAATAATGAGCAGCCAGATGAAGATGCACAATCCGAGCGGCTGCGGGCAGAAGTGGCAGATCGGGCAGGTCTTCTTCGGCGCGTGCGCCTGGTCGTCCGGACCGGGAGTGCCGTCTGTTCCGGGATCGGTGTGGTAGTTGATGTCGTCGGTGCCGAAGGAGATTATCTTCGACCAGTCGGAATAGATAGATCCGTCAAAATAGTCGGGATGTTCGTACACGTAGCGGCAGCGCAGCTCGATGATCGCATCCTTCGGAACGTTCGGCCGTTCAGCGTTTGCGAGCGCAAAAAGCGCGGCTTCCATTTCTCCCGCCTTGATGAGCCAGTCGCCCTGGAGCGGTATGAATTCGGTGTCGCCTTTGACGCGGCCCTGGACTTCGATCGTTATCTGACCGAGGTTTGCGGCAACTTTCGCGGCATCCTGAGCCAGTTTGTCGGGCACGGTCAGCGTGAACGCTACGACCGGATTATCGTTGAAGTCATGATCGGTCATACGCAGTCCGGTGATCACCGGCGCGATCAGATCGTCCCTGGTGAGCGGCTTGAAGACTTCCGCGTCCTTTCCGACAGAGGCAATATTCGACCAGTCTGAGTAGTAGTAAAACGTTTTCGTCTCACCGCCGACCGTTTTCCACACGCTGACAACAAAGCGCATGCGGAAATACGCGGTGTGCTTCGTGAAGTCGATCCGGAGTTCTTCGTCCGCGGTGTTGTAGGTGTACTGGTCAGGTTTCAGCTGCTCCTTTACGCCAGGTGTGAGCATTTCCGGGTTGCCGTTCCAGCGTTCGTCGTTCGGCACGCCGCGAAGGGCCCAGATCTCATTTACGGTCTCGGTAGCGTTGCCGACCCAGCCGTCTACAACGTCCCATTCACTGTAACGCGGGCGTCCCTCGCTGTCGTGGCCGAGGCCGTGGACGGAGTCTGCCTTCCAGTAATCATTCGCGTGCCAGCCGGATACGCTGTCTTTTACGTCGTCAATTGCCCAGTCGACCTGCGTCGTCATCGCGATGCCTTCAATGCCCCACTGCGCCAGAAAAGTCTCGACGGTTCCGTCAAGGTTTGCGTTTTCCAGCTTCTTGAAAAAGTCGGTCATCTCGTTGCTCAGGCTGTACGAAATGTGCGTGGTCGTGGGCGAATCATTGCCCTCCAGCCACTTTGCGTTAACGTTTGCGGGAGCAACGACTTGAAACGGCAGCTCGCCGGCAGCCTTTGATGTGAAAACCGTCATGCATCCGAGAAACAGCGCGAAAACCAGCGCGATCGAAAGTATTCTTTTCATCATGGTATCCTCCTCAACAAATTGCTTTGTTGTCCATCTTGAATTATATACGTATCCGGCCGTTTGTCAACAAAAAACAGCAAAAACCGGATAAAATCGCTGGTTTTCCGGACCCAATTCATTTTGTACAGGTCTTATGTGGTATAGGGTCGGATTTGATTTTTTTGGATTGGCCATGCGCAAAACTGCCAAAAGATAGATACCTACAGGCGGCAGAACCGATGTCAACACTTTTTTGTAAAGCAAAACTCAAAGAATCGCCACCGGCCTTAACCTTTCAATCAAGCTCTCCATGCGGGGATCATTTTCAAACTGTTTGTACTTCTCGCCTTTCAGGGATTTTAGAAGCAGTCCCGAATGATTCTCCGTAAAATTCTTGAATGCTTCTATGGAGGAAAAGCTGATTTTGTTTACGATGAAGGAAGTGTACTTTCCGTCCCTAAACGTATC
>JAGCTF010000068.1 GCA_017963755.1 Clostridia bacterium
ATCCGGCCAAGATCACGATAAACGGGGAGCCGCTGCAGAAGATGCGGGCCTACTCCAGCCTCCTGTCGATCCCCACGGGCAGCCTGCCCGCGGACACGCAGGACGTGATCGCTTTCAGCGGCCATCAAACGATAACGTTCGAAAAACTACCGTTTCTTTCTGTAATGGACGGCGACCTTTCCTACCCCAAAAATGCGACGCGCAGTTTCGATTACTTTTTCTACCCTCCCGAAGGCGTTAAAACGACGTGGGAAGCCGGAGCGGCGATCGACGGATACGCATTTTTCGACCGTTCAACTGCGCCGCTGATATATCATAAAATGTTCTGCTGGGGTAATCACGAGGGAGGCAGGCGCTGGCAGGATTACCTTTCGGTCCCTGGTAAAGGCGATTATATCGAGCTACAGGCGGGCATCGCGATGAGCCAGGTGCATGACAAACCGTTCCCGGCGGGAGCTGTCTCCGAATGGACGCAGTGTTTCGGCGGGATACAGCTTGAACCGGACAGGGTCCACAATGCGTCGCTGGAAGAAGCTGACGCGTACGCCGCTGAAAAGATTGACCGCGCGATCACCGAAGAGCAGCTTTTAGCGGAAGACTTGAGATTGCGCAAGTCTGCAGACATCGAGCCGGAAGAAAAAGACGTTGTCCATACCGCATCCGGCTGGGGCGCACTCGAACTGCGCCGCCGGTCCGCGCTTGGCGAAGCTCCGCTCCCATCCACACTCTGCTTCCCCGAAAGCAGCCTCGGCAATGAACAGGCGCCGTGGCTCGAACTGCTCGAAAAAGGGATATTGTCCGAACGCGATCCGGCCGAGATCCCCGTATCATGGATGGTATCGCCCGAATGGATGAAACTGTTAGAAGAAAGCCTTGACCGCCCCGGCGGCAGGAACTGGTACAGCCTGCTTCATTACGGCAATATGCTGTACGAATTCTGGAACGACACCGTTACCGCGGACGAAGCCGTGAACTGGCCGGAGAGCGAGCAGAAGCGTTACGAAGCGCTTGCAGAAGAAGCGTGGAAGGAATCCGACAGGCTGCGCCCGAACGTATGGGCCAGGCGGAACCTTGCCCGTTTAGAGCTCGTCAGGGACAATTACGATTCCGCGGAGGCATATTACGACACTGTGTTCGAGCTGCCTGCGTCAACTAGCGATTTTGCGTTTTGCGCGGAATATATGGATCAGTTATGCAGGCGCAGGCAATACGAAAAAGCGTGGTCAATATATGATTCTATGCCCGTTCCGATCAAAAATGCCGACAGGGTCTCCATTTACGCGGCGATCTGCGCCGTTAAAACGTGCAGGCTCGACATCGCCGAAGAGTTGATCATGAGAGACCACGCCACGATCCGCGAAGGCGAAAACAGCCTCACGGATATGTGGTTCGATTTGTGCGCAAAAAAGATGGCTGCAGCCGAGGGGATCGACCCCGCGAAGCTCGATAAAGCCGAACTCGAAAAATTAAAAGAAAAGGCGGAGGAAGATTGTCCCCCGCCGCGTTCAATAGATTTTCGTATGAGTTACGATAAGAAAAACAAGTACAGAGTATAAATCAGGGCGATTCCAGTCATTTCGCCGCAGGATACTCGTTGCAAAGGAGCCTGTACGGAGGCTCATCCTCTTCGATCGCCGGGAAACGTCCCGCCGGAGGATCAAAATGATTGTCCGCGTTATCGTCGTTGCACTGGCTGACTTCGCCGAGGAGCACGTCGCCCGTTCCCTCTTCTACCGTGAAATCATGATACATACGCTGCGTGATGTAGATGCTCTCGCCGGGCGTCAATCTTACCTGCGTGCCTGCCGGGACAACGAAGGTGCGTCCGTCGGTATGGACCGTTACGTCTGATTCGTAGTCTATCGTCTCGTCCGGATGTGAATTATATACGCGGATAAGTATATTTCCGCCGCCTCTGTTTATAATATCTTCCGTCTTATACCAGTGGAAGTGATTGAGCGAATACTGGCCTTCTTTGAGGAAAAGCAGCTTTTCGGCGTAGACTTTCGGATATTTATCCGGCATGCTGCGGTTTCCGTTTCTGATCGTTATAAGGGAGAAACCTTCTTTATCGAAATGGCCGCGGCCGAAATCGGTGATGTCCCAGCCAAGCATACAGTCGCGCACTTCGTCATATTCGTGCCCTTTGGTTTCCCATTCTTCAGGTGTAAAATTGCAGAACGGAGGAAGTTTAAAGCAGTGCTTTTCGCACATCGCCTCGAGTTCTTTTAACGCTTTATTGATTTCGCTGCGTTTCATTAATTATGTCACTCCTTTGTTTATGCGCCGGTCGGATAAGCGCGCCGGGCACCGGGTTTATGTTCCGTAAAGAACGTAAGCATTATATACGTTTGGGCGAAGAGTTTCAAGAATTTGCAATTTGGCGGCCGGAGCGAGGAAGCGGAGCGCACGGCCGAACGTACGGCCGCATTTCGCCTTTTACCAATTTGCGGCCGTCTAAATGAGCAACAAGGCCGCTTTTCAACCTTTTGATCTTTGGCGAAGCCGAATGAATAGCTAAGAATTTTGTTTGACCGAAATGCGAACCGATTCCGGGGTTCGCATGAGACCCAAAATTCGTGCTATCATTCGGTTCGCCTTTTTTTCAATTGCGGCCGTATCAGCAAGGAAGGTAGTACGGCCGCATTCCTCCTTTTCCCCTTTTGCGGCCGTCTAAATGAGCAACAAGGCCGCTTTTCAACCTTTTGATCTTTGGCGAAGCCGAATGAATAGCTAAGAATTTTGTTTGACCGAAATGCGAACCGATTCCGGGGTTCGCATGAGACCCAAAATTCGTG
>JAGCTF010000069.1 GCA_017963755.1 Clostridia bacterium
AATCCCATCTGCCGTTCCTCCGTTTCTTTCTTGGTCAATAGACCCGGTGCAAATCTTACCATATTCTCTTCCGAATTAAAAGAGGCATACTGCGTATGGCTGAACCGGGGGCGAAACGGGGGACAGAGAGCGGTTTGGGCTGTGCGAAACGGGGGACAGAGACGCGTTCCAAATTATTACGCATTTTTACCGGAGCCGGAAATGTCCGGAAATATCCGGTAATAATGCGTAATAATCACATCGGCGCGTCCCATGCCCGATGCCACGCCCTTAATAAGTACATAATATGGTGCGCGGGTGGAACGCGTCTCTGTCCCCCGTTTCGCACAGCCCAAACCGCTCTCTGTCCCCCGTTTCGCGTTTGACATAATTGCCAAAAATCAGTATAATAAAAGTGTATGTTCAGGTGTGAACTGCGCCGCAAAAAAACGTATGTACGGAGGTGACGAAATTGGCCGCAGAAAGAGCAAAAAAAGCAAAAATCGACAGGCGATTATACTACGCGGCACTGCTTATCATATTCGTTGCCATCGGCGCCATCGTCACGAGCAAAATAATCACCACGCGGCGCGCTGCGAACGCAAAAAGCAGCGAAAACAAAGCACTGATAGAACAGTATCAAAAAGAAGCGGAAGAGCTGGGCGCCGAAGTCGAATCCATCCGCGCAGACCTGAAATCCATCGAGAGCAGATACCGTACGGTACTTGCCGATCTCAAAGAAACAGACCGCGAATTCTACAACCTGCTCAATATGTACACTAAAGACCTGGAAACGCTGCGGTTCCGCGCGGGACTCACCACGGTTGCAGGCAGCGGAATAATAATCAAACTTGACGACTCCGGCCTCGTACAGCGAGCACTCGTACACGACACGTACCTCACCGAAATACTGAACGTTCTGAAAGAGGCCGGTGCGCAGGCAATATCGATCAACGGCGAGCGCATAGTTCCCACGAGCGAAGTGCTGTGTCTGGGACCGAGCATCAGGGTAAACGGCGTAAGGCTGTTTGCTCCTTACAGGATCAGCGCCGTTGGCGACGCGGACACACTCTTAAAAGCGTACCAGGAAAGCAGGATCTATGCGACGATCGTAACGCAGAACCTGCTCTATGACGTACAAAAATCGGACAGGATCGTGATCGGATCCTTCACTGGAAACCAGGAAAAACTAATATCCAACCTGCATTGACGCGACCTGCAAATAAACTATTAACTGGAAAATTACGGCTGGCATAACATGACGATCGACGAGAAAGACTTCAACAAAATAGCGGATGAACTTGCTTCCGGAGAAGCAGGCACGCACGGCACGGAACCGTCCGGGACAAGGGCGGAAATTGACCGCGGGACAAATGCGAACGATCAGCTGCGCCATATCCTCGGTGCGGCATCCGGGCGGCCGGACGAAAGCGGCACTCCGGAACATGACAACGCACCTGAAGCCGTTGACGCCGCCCAAGCGGCAGACGCGGTTAACTCCGTTGACCACGCCGGCGCCGAAGCTCCGGACCCTTCTCTCGTAAACTGGGCAAAGCAGCTCTGGCGTACTCCCGGCACCGCCTACGACAGCAGAAACAGCACGTACACCGAACCTGCGGCCGTAAAAAAAGGCGGAGCAGGCAGAGCCATACGCACTGCACTCATAACGATCCTATGCTTTGCGGTCGGTATCGTCGCAGCGCTGCAGTTCAAGACGATCGCCTCAAAAACCGCCTCCGAACCGGACTCCGAAGAACAGATAAAAGAGCTCCTCAGCACGATAAACAACATGCACTCCGAACTCGGATCGCTCGAAGCCGAAAGAGACGAACTGCAAAACAGACTTGACCTCGTAGAACAATCCTCACAGGACGAACAGATCGCTTCACTGCGCGACGAACTGAACCGCGTACGCACGTTCGCCGGACTTACGAGCGTAAAAGGACGCGGAATACACGTACAGCTGAACTTCACGGAACGCACGAACATAAACAGCATACAAAACAGGCTCCTGCTGCTCATAAACGAACTGCGCGCGAGCGGAGCACAGGCCATCAGCATCAACGGAATAAGGATACTCGGAATGACCGAAATACGCGTTGTCAGCGACCAGTACATATCGGTAGGCGCCAGACAGCTCGTTGCCCCGTACGATATTTACGCGATCGGAGAGGCGTCAAATCTCTACAGCGGCATCACGATGGGCGGCTCGGGCATAGTGTTCCAGATCCGCGACCTGGCGGGGACAACGTGTACCTGGGACATTCAGGAAAATATCATCGTCAACGCGGCTTCGGACGAGGACATAAAAACGGATCTGCTGACGTCAAATCCGTAACGGAAAACAGGGACAAAAGATAAAGGCGGCCGGAAGGCGGCAGGCGGGTTAGAATGGACACAGTTTACAAACAGATAGAAGCGGAATACGGAGCGGGCGAACATATATGTGCGCTCGCCGAAGAATGCGAAAAACAGATAACAGACGTATTTGAAGAAATTGACCGCGTAAGAGATTACAATCAGTTAAAAGTGCTCCGAAGCATGCAGAAAAACGGGCTTGCGGAGAGGCATTTCAATTTTGCCACAGGCTAC
>JAGCTF010000070.1 GCA_017963755.1 Clostridia bacterium
CTTTTTGCTTTTGTGGTGGAAGTAAAGAGATTCGAACTCTGGACCTTTCGCACGTCAAGCGAATGCTCTAACCAGCTGAGCTATACTTCCGATCCCGCTCCGGTCTCCCTGAAGCGTATGCGAAGTATATCATATTTTTTTACGCTGTGCAAGAGCTTTTTTGATAAGAACGATTACGGATCCGGAATTACTTGCCCTTCGCTTCTTTTAGCTTTTTGCGAATATCGTCGTTAAGGTCTTTAAACAGTCCCTTTGGGTTCATCTCGTCGAGAAGAGCGGCTATTTTATTGACCTCGTCGTCGGAAAGCTCTGAATTGCCCGTAATATTCCTGAACTTTGTTCTTACGACGTATTTGCGGATATCGGCTGCGGAAGCCATATCGGCAAACATTTTACGTGCGACGCTGCTCGTATGAGCAAATTTGATAAGATCCTTGTTCAGAAGTTCGTACGAGAACTTTCCGTATTTATCAGTGTAAGCGCTGATAATGCAGCGGTATTCCTCGCTGTCGGCAACTTTCGCTTCCTCTTTCAACGCATCCGCTTCTTCCTTCGTTTCTTTAGGAGCGGTCAATTTCTTTGAACGAACGGTGCTCTGCTTTTTGTACGGCATCCTGGCAGTAAGTTCGATAGCTTCTTTGAAGGCTTCGGCTGGATATACGGATTCTTTGGTGTTAGGGGACAAGATCGGTTCGCCTGAAGTTTTGCTTATCGAAGCAAGACCGGGCTGCGCGATGCCTTCGCGCATAATGACAATTCCGGAACCGCCTGCAGGCAGTTTTTGTCTGAATGCTGAAGCAGGGATTACGGTAAGTTTGACAACATCAGTTCTAATCATTATGATCAGCTCCTTATTTATTTTGTTTGCTATATTTTATCATACTGATACTATCTTTTAAATACTTTCTTAGTATAAAATTTTATCTTGCTTTTGAAACTGTATGCGAGTATAATTTCCGTGTAAAAATTTACTTTACGGAGGTTTTACGATGATATCAGCTGGAGATTTTAAAAACGGAATTACCTTTGAGATGGATAACGGCGTTTATCAGATAAAAGAGTTTCAGCACGTTAAGCCCGGAAAGGGTGCTGCTTTCGTACGCACCAAGATACAGAACGTAATTACCGGCGCTACGATCGAAAAAACATTCAACCCTACGGACCGTATGCCGCTCGCGCGCATCGACCGCAAGGATATGACTTATCTTTACAGCGACGGAGATCTTTACTACTTTATGGACGTTGAAACGTACGAGCAGATCCCGATCTCAGCGGCTACTGTCGGCGATACTTTGAAGTTCGTAAAAGAGAACGAAGTCGTTAAAGTACTTTCCTTCAAGGACAACGTTTTCGGTATCGAAGCTCCGTTCTTTGTTGAACTCGAAGTTACCAGCACCGAGCCCGGATTCAAGGGCGATACCGCTACAGGCGCTACGAAGCCTGCTATCGTTGAGACCGGAGCACAGGTTAAAGTTCCGCTCTTCATCAATATCGGCGACAGGATCCAGATCGACACCAGAACCGAAGAATATCTCGGACGTGCCTGATCCGGCGCAGAAGGATATGCCGTAGTCATGCGGCAGAGTAATTGTTATTTTACCGGAGGTTGTTATGGGTTATCTTGCAGAACGCATTAATTATGTTAAAGGCCTTATGGAAGGTATGAAGTTCGACGCTTCGACCGACGAAGGAAAACTTATTAAAGCACTCGTTGACATCGTTGAAGATATCGTTATCTCGTCTGAAGATCTTGAAGACACTCAGGATCAGATCCTTGACGCGATCGATGAACATGAAGAACGCATCACCGATCTTGAAGACGAAGTATTTGACGAAGATTCATACGATGAGGATATCGACGAGCCTCTCACGTGCCCTGAGTGCGGAGCTGAACTTGATTTTGACGAGCTCGGGATCGATGAGAACGTTGATTCTTTCCGCTGCCCTGAATGCGGCACAAAGATCGATATCGAATGGCTCGATTATGAGGATGATGGATCCGAAGAATGATCCGTTATACTCGGATCTTAAGAAAGTATTCCGGACTCTGACACAGGTTTGGAAGTCCTGAACTTCTTTTAAGGCAGTCCGGCAGTTTATGCCAGACTGCTTTTGCTTTGAAAGGCATTCCAATGATGAGAAATAATTCTAAAATACTCACGAGAACCGTTCCTCTTATTATGGGGATAATATTGTTGGCTTCCGTTTTTGGCGGCTGCGCAGTTAAGCCGGAGACGCCTGTTGAAACATACGCTCCGTGGAACAGTTCGGATAATCTTATGATCGTTACTCCCGAAAAGGGGAATAATACTTATCCGACTGCTACCGAACCCGGTCTTTATACTGACGGACCTGCTGTTCCGACTGAGACCGTTCCTTCAGCTACGGGCCCTTCCGATAATACTCCTGTAAATACATCTGCTCCTTCAACAGACGTTCCGTCTACTCAAAAACCGACAGATAAACCTACTCCTACCGTCAAACCTACTGACGGGCCGCAGGGCAGCATTCCTGATAATACTCCAAAATATGGCGATTCTGAATTTGCCCAGATGGTATCTATACCGGGCCGCGAAGAAGAAGTTTACTGTGTGACACTCGATAAAAATAAAGAATATTGGGATTGTCCCGTCAGCAAGCTCGGACATATATTTGTCCATAACCTCGTTGCCTTCCCGGAGCTTGACCTTGCGATAAATCCAAAGAGTTCATGGCATGACTGGAACAACACCACCGTCGAATACGTAAGGCTGCTCGACAGTATTTACGAAAAAGGATACGTACTTATTGACGCGAACTATATTTTCGATTATCAGTACAGGGACGGAAGACTTATTGCTAATCTTAAAAAGTCTGTAAAGCTTCCGAAAGGGAAGATCGGCGTCGTTATCTCTTGTGATAACGTTTGCTTCCCTGAGAATGAGCACGGTACCGGACGTGTCGATAAAATCGTTGTTTATAACGGGCATATAGCATCATATACGTATTTTGACGATGGTACGGAGGAATATTCGTACGAGCGTGACGTGTGCGATATAACGGAACAGTTCTGCCTTAAACATCCTGATTTTTCATTTGCCGGCGCGAGATTGATGCTTGCATGCAGCGGCAATGCAGGGATCCTCGGCTACAGAACTGACGACAGTTACGCAGCGAAAGGTTATGACGTCGAAAAAGAGCGTGCGCAGGCAAGGGAAGTTATAAAGTACCTTAAAGAACACGGCTTCTATTTCGGCTGCCACAGCTACGCTCATCTTGATCTGAACACGCTCACCGGTTCGAAGCTTGATAAAGAATTCAACAGCTGGAACCTCAAGACCGTAGACCTCAACCTCAACCGTATTCTCTGCAAGAGTCTTATTCGCGAGAGTTTCGGTAATTGTAATAGTTTTAGTTCCGATGGTAGAGGTGTCAACCGCACCGGTTACCTCATC
>JAGCTF010000071.1 GCA_017963755.1 Clostridia bacterium
AAGCTCGCCGTCGTCTCCGATGCGGCACTGCACGACACTGCACAGACATTCAAAACTGAACGAAGACGTGAAAGGTGAATAATAGGCACGCGAAACCATGCATAGATCCCACACGATGCCGTTGCCGCCGTCGGTCAATGCCCCTCCGACCGCGCCGCTCTCTTTATAATATTTAAGCGTTTTGCCGGTCTCCAGATCTACTGCTGCCAGAAACGCGGAAAGTGCTTTGCGGATCGCCTCCGTGACCGTTTCGCTGGTGTAAAACGTGGAACCGTATTCTTCGTCGGTTCGCAGCAGTTCCGTATCATCGATGTACGAATAAACAGACGACCGTTCGCTTTCTTTCTCGTAAACGACGCCCGAAAGATACAGCACGCCGTTCCGGATCACGGCCGAGCGTATATCCTGATGACCGTCTTTCTCGCCGCATATATAATTGCAGATCAAACCGCCGTTTTTATCGAGTGCGACAGCCGAGCATCGGTCCGCTGCGACGGTCACGGTAAACCCGTCTTCGCACATTCTGAAATCATGAATGGCGCCTTTGTAACCGTCGATCTTAAATTTTACCGCCGGGTTCTTTTGAAATTGGCCGCGTTTGGTGATGTGGGATATCCGCAGCCGCAGTATGTACGGCTCGTATTTGTTGATCGCGGTCAATATATAATAGCCGCTGCCGCCGTCGTCAATGACGCGCACGATCGTTTCCGCATCCGGGAGATCAAGCACCTTTTCGGTCTTGGCACCGTTCTCATCGACTAGCATGATCCATGGTTTTTCCGAGTAGACCAGGCGTTTTGTGCCGTACGCCACGCATCTTCCGTCCTTCTGAAACAGGCCGTCAATATCGACATTTTTGACCGAAATAAGATCCGTCCGCACCTCGCCTTGCAGTTTTTCGATACCAATTGTGCGCGCGTCGCGGTAATTAACGACCCATCTTTCCGCCGCTTCGTCCTCGTATCTGGTATAACGTCCGTGAAAATATGAATAGCCGTAATTCTCGGAGAACTCTATTGCTTCCTGTATGCCGACCGCCGAGATATTATTTATCTCGTACGTACTGATCTCCGCCGCTTCGCTATCGTCATCAACGCCGCGCCTGCACGACGTGAACGCTGCGACGCACAACGCCGCCAGCACAACGCATATTATCCTGAAACAAAAACTCTGTTTTTTCATAGTTGCCTCCTGGTATGTCAGTCTCGCGGTCCGTTATCCGGGCTCTTTACTTATATAGATGTTAAAAATGCGTCGTGGATTGCACCCAAATTATAATATAACGTGCCAGTGGAGTCAATGCGCTTCAGACTTCCAGATCTTCTTCACACATTGGTTGGCAAGTGGTTGGCAAGTAGTTGGCAAGTAGTTGGCAAGTTGAAAACCTTTTTATGTTTTTCACACAATAGTTGGTAAACACATATGTTGAGTTTATTGTATTGTTAAGAACAGCATGCTTTGCATCAAAACGGAACGATGCTCAAGATGCTGAACATGATAGATATAGGCGAACGCGCCGGCAGCGGCATACCGAACATATACCGCGTATGGCACGATCAGCACTGGGCGGAACCGACGTTTATCCAATCCTTTGAACCGGACAGAACGACTTTATCGTTACTTTTCTCAAAAGGTGACGAGAAAACGGTGACGATAAAAACGACCGATATGCAGAAGAACGCCGCGAATGCAATCGAACGCGGACTCGGTAATACCGATATGAGCATTGACGAAAGCGCCGTCCCGAGGCCGAAGCAGCATGAAAGAAAAGTTTTCAAACCGAAGGAATCGAAGTGTCGGGAGTCGGGAACAGGCGGAGTTTATCAGCTGAACGATCATCTGTATGAGGGACGTTTTACGCCGAGACTGCCTGATGGAAAGCGCAAGGGTTTCAACGTTTATGCCCAGACCCGGGAAGAGTGCGAAAAGAAGCTTGCAGAAATGATCGTCGAAGTAAAAGCGAGAATAGCCGCGGAAAAAGCGGCGATGAAGAAATAAAAAACATGCCGGTATCAGGTAAAATATTACCCGATACCGGCTGTTTCTGGTCGGAGTGACACGGTTCGAACGTGCGGCATCGTGGTCCCAAACCACGCACTCTACCAACTGAGTTACACCCCGACGGTGCGACGGGAATACTACCACATTGCCGGCACGATGTCAACCACGAGAGTTTGATGGCTTAACTCCCGAGAAACGCTCTAGAAATATAATGTGGCGGGGGGCAATCTAAACTAGGCGCTGCCCGGCAGAAAAGTTAAGCGCAGATTGGGCAAAGCGCTTAACTTTTACCTCAGCATTCCCCGTCGAGGCAGAACATCAGAGTCTGGCCGCGGATAAGATCGAGCTCGAACTCGTTGACGCCGTTGCCGTAGTACTTCTTCTCGTAAACCTCCCAGGGGCTCGCCGGGCGCTTCAGGCGGATAAGCTTGCGGCCCGTTGTCCGCGCATGGATCGTGAGGAAGCGCTCATTTGCAAATACGAAGTCGCCGGAATCTTCGAAGACGTGGCAGCCGGCAAGGCGCCCGATCGCACGAAAAACGTCGGCGGAAAGCCACTTCGCGGCGGTAAATACGGTATAAAAGCCGTTTTCGCGCTTAAGGCTGACGGCAGGAAGACGCTCGGCACAAAGCGTTGCCAGCGTCTCGGCGGCGGGATCGTCACACACAAAAAGCGGACAAACGACGACGGCCTGATTGTCCAGATACAAAGCACAGCCGTCCTTAACGAGCTGATCGGGCTGACCGTACACCCAGCCCGGATCGCAATCTGTTGACAACGCCCCGGCGGGATCGATCTTGAATTTCCCGAGCGACGGTTCGTCGATCTCGCGGATGTGCATACCGGTGAGGCCGGAGATATTGTCCGCGCTGAGCTTCGGCGTGCCGTCGGGGTCAATAAATCCCTGCCCGTATATGAACAGCGCCGTCTTCCCCGCCCGCCTGACTTTGTCCCGTATCGCCTGCCGCTCGGCCTCGGTCAGGCTGAAGCAGTTAACGAAAACGTAAAGCTTGTACTCGGGCAGGTCGTCGCGGGCAATATCGTCGTGGTAGTAGAAGTCTGCCGGAATGCCTGTGCGCGGTATCTCGAGCGTGCGGTTCAGCTCGATCATCTGGAAAAGCGTTGCCGCCGAAACGCAGTGGACGGACTCTTCATCGTAGAAAAACGCCATTTCATTGTGCTTGGTGCGGTCCTTCGAGTAGAACGCGTGCGCTATCTCCTGCTGCCGCTTAATAAGAGCGTACATTCCGGGATCCCGGTACCGCCCCTTATCGTACTGATCGAACCACCAGGCGTCAATGTCCTGGCAGATGTCTCTGCCGAAATCGCGCTTCATGCACGCGATGCTGTCCTCGAGCGTATACTGCTCCATATAATCCCTCGCCCCTGCGCGATTCTTCTCGCGGAACGTGCGGGTATCATCCTCCGAAAAGAAAATGCGGTTCCTGAGGCGGAAAGAATCCTGCATAACGCGCTGCGACGCATAACCGCCCGGCTGGCGCTCGAGATAGAGATTCGGGCACGCCGTCATGTCAACGAACCCGCAGTCAAGCATCTTTTTCGCCCCCGCGCACATGCACATATTGTAGTAATCGAGGCACCCGAAATAGCCGTAAAACGCACCGACGAGGAGATCGGGATCATACGATTTTATTTCTTTCGCAAAATGTATGATCGAATCCGCCGCGCTGACGTGGAAAGCCCGGTAAAAGTCCGCGACGCACTGGTACTTATCCGTATTAAGGAAAGAGCCGCGGTGATTATCCGACATGCCGTTCCCGCCGGCGCTCGGGAAGCGCGACAGGTGGTAGTCGGTCAATATAAAGTCCCTCTCCCCCATGTCCGGTATGTGCGGGTGGTCAATATCCGCCTGCGGGTCGTTCCAGGCCTTTCGCATTGCCTCCTGGCTGCCGTAGCGGTCGTAAAGGTAGAGCGAAAACGCCTTGCGGAACGCGGGACTGAAATCGCCGTAAAGGTCGGAAGGCGCCTTGCCCTCGTGCCCGTAGCCCATATACCCGCCTTTGTATATCGTCAGAGGATTCGACGGGTACCACTCGGAAGTGTTGCCGCCGGCAAGGAACACGCCTATCACGTGGTCTGCGTACGGCGTTTCCCGGAGGTCCTGAAGAAGGCCGAGCACGTGTTTTGTCGCTTCTTCGCGCCAGGCCTGCGAGCAGAGTGCATACATGCCCGGGTAGTAGCCGTTTGAATAGCTCTCGGTGACGACCTGGATCGGGATCGTTCCGCCGTTGTTGTAGCGCATCATTTCCGACGGGTGCTCGTTCAGCCACTGGACCGACGGATGGACGCCGAGGCGCAGGAAAATTTTAGCGTCAGGCACTTCTTCGAGGAGCAGTTTTGCGTCGGCAAGCAGCTGTTCGTACGCGCCTTTGTACAGCCATTCCGGGTCGCAGATCAGGAAATAGATCTCGATGCCGGCGTCGCCAAGGGCACGCAGGTATTCGCGGTCCGAGGTGTGGGCGTAAGCCGTGAAGGCCATCGGCGGTATGATGCGGCCGTCAACTTCGACAGCCGGGCTGCCGTTATAAGGGACAATTCGGGATCTGGGCATAGGGAGCCTCCTTTTTTTTACTATGAACTATGAACCAGTAACGAGCAACTATGAACTGGCAACTAGGAACCAGTAACCAGTAACTATGAACTGGCAACTAGGAAACAGTAACCAGAAACTTTTCCATCCATATCATATCATACCAGCGGCCGAATTTGTAGCCGCATTTCGTAAAGCGTCCGGCGAGCCTGAAGCCCATGTGTTCGTGGAATTCCGCACTGTTTCTGGTAAGGTATTCGTCTTCGGTTTCCGGATAA
>JAGCTF010000072.1 GCA_017963755.1 Clostridia bacterium
CCGACTGCGACCGCTGAGCCAACGCCCGTACAGCCTTATCAGGACGAAGACAGCTACGTTGACGAAAATATAACGATCGAATTGTCAACGTATGAAGAATACGGCACGGCGATATACGTTGCCGACGTCAGACTGAGCTCGGCCGAATATCTTAAAACCGCTTTTGCGCAAAATAAATACGGCCGGAATATTACCGAGTTTACGTCGGAGATCGCACGTACGAACGAAGCGATCCTGGCGGTGAACGGTGATTATTACGGAGTGCAGAAAAAAGGTTTCGTTATCCGCAACGGCGTCGTCTACCGCGACAGCGCGAGGGGCGAGGATGTGCTGTGCATATATGCCGACGGTACGTTCGGGATCGTGAGCGACAATGAACGGACTGCGGACGAGCTTGTTGAGAGCGGCGTATGGCAGGCATTTACCTTCGGACCTGCTCTCATAAAAGAAGGCGCGGTGACGGTAGATGAAAATGATGAAGTCGATATGGCGCTGGCAAGCAATCCGCGCACCGCGCTCGGTATGATCGAACCGAATCATTTTGTATTCGTCGTGTCCGACGGCCGTACCGAAGAGAGCAAAGGGCTCAGTCTTTACGAGCTGGCGGAATTTATGAAGGGACTCGGCGTTAAGACGGCGTACAACCTCGATGGCGGCGGTTCGTCGACAATGTATTTCGGAGGCAGAGTCATCAATAAACCGACTTCCGGGAAAACAATAAAAGAGAGGAAGGTGAGCGATATTGTCTACATCGGCGCATGATCCTTCGTCTTACGATATTTCCGGGAAGAACGCGATCACCCGCGGGGGAAAGGCTGTCGTTCCGTACGGCGCTGAGCTTCTGCAGCGCGGAGAGCTAAAAAAGCATCTGGTGTTTAATATTGCCGCCGCGCTCTTTCTTCTTGCGTTTGGCTATATATATGAGTCGTTCAGCCACGGTGTCCATTCGCCTTTTATGACGTACGCGTTCACGGTTCCGCTTCTTGCCGGGGCCGGTGTGTACGCCGTGCTGCTGGCCGCTAAGAAGTATCCTGCGCGTGCAACGGTCCTTTTGTGGAATTCATGTATCGCGGTGTTTAGCGTGGGGAGCGTGTTTAAGGGTGTTCTCGATATTTACGGGACAACGAATTCCTTGATTTTTGTTTATCCTGCCGCGGGAGGGGCGCTTCTGCTCGCGACGCTGATATCCGTGCCGGCAACGGCACTCATTCGCAGGCGCAAAGGTTAGGTTTCAGGCCCGCGCCTTTTATTCCTGTCTGGCGGCGGGCGCCCGCTGACTGAAAACACCGCCTGATGTCTGAAAACACCGCCTGATGTCTGAAAACACCGCCTGAAAAAACAAAACTGAAAACCGGGCGGTGCACTACTTCTTAAACACCCCTTTGCTTTTCCGGCATTCCGCCGGCGTCACACCGTATTTCGCGATAAAATTGCGGTTGAAAGTCCGCACTGACTTAAAACCGCTCTCGAAGGCACACTGCAGGATCGAATAATCCGTATTGACCAGCAGGTGGCAGGCGTGATTCAGGCGGTAATTGTTCACGTGCTCGTTAAAATTAACACCAAGCGAACGCTTAAAAACGTGGGACAAATACTTGTAATCGTAACCCGTTGCCGCCGAAAGATCCCGGAGACTGCAGTCCGACGTGAACGACCTTTCAACGAAAGAGATCATCTCGATCAAAATTTTTTCATTGACCTGCTGCTTCTTCTTTTTATATTTGACCTGCCTGCCGTACTGATCCATCAGAAGATAAAGCGTCCACTTTTTACACGTGGTCGAAGAGTCCTCCGACAGCGAGAGCAGCGCCTGAGCGAGGTAGGCATCCGGGCGGAACTTGATGCTTACGGGCACCATGTCCTGTACCTCTTTCCAGTAAGCCTGCACCATCTGGGTGGAAAAGACAAACATGGCATGGTCGCAGGAGACTGATTCGTACGAATGACGCTGATTCGGAAAAATGACTGCCGCTTCATTCTCGTGAAGGATCTCGCTGACCGACTCGACGTTGACCCGGATTTCACCTTTTTTAATGTAAATAAGCTCAAATTCCCTGTGCATATGGTCGGGATATGTCATATTTGATCCGTCTGAACGGACAATATGTTCAGGATTCCCGCCAAGCTGATCGTATTGATAAATCATTGTCCGCCACCTCCGCAGGACGAATTTTGTCTATAAATTGTATCTGTAATGGCGAGAATTGTCAATATGCGGGTGCTAAAATTAAAATAACAAAGAGAATGGGACGGGTGGTCTGTATATTGACCGCGAAAAAAACAGGGAAAGGAAGATCAGAATGAGAAAGATCATTGCGATTATTACGGCAATACTTATGTTGACCACATTATGCGGCACGATCGTCAGCAACGCGGGAGTAAAATATGATTCGCTGGATGATTACGGGGAACCGACGAACTCTGCCATTATGCGCATCAAGGGCGACGGAGAGGATCTGTTTGTTGAAGGCCAAGGAACTCACGACAACATCCAGGATTTCCTGCTTTTTAACGATAATACACTTCACGGACCGTTCAGCACTATTTCCATAAAGGGTTATTTCTGTGTGAACCTTGACATATTACAGTTCGGGTATGCGATAGGCGAGAACGAGCCGGTATTTATTGAAGATTGTTTCTCGGATTTCCCCGAATGGGCTTTGTCCGGCGGTCTTCAGTTCGTAAAAGGGTACGATATGACGATAGACGTATCCGGGTTAGGCGAAGAGAAGACGTTGATCAAACCCGTTGCGAAACTTGAAGATGACACCGTGATCGAGGCTACTTTCCTTTCGATTTATTACACAGCGAAACCTGCCGAAGAAAAGGCAGAACCGGTGATAATCGAACTGACGGACGGACAGGGCGGCCCGGCGTTTAATTTCGCGGGTAATCAGTCGGTCGGATTCCGCTTCCGCATACCTGAAGGCATGAAACTCGAACAGTTTACCATATTGGGTTCGCCAACCTGGAACGGTCCGGCTACGGGCGTGGGACTTACAGCTAATATATACCGCTGGACGAACGAGGACTTCGACGAATCTATGGAGACAGACTCTCTCGGCGAATATTTTGAAGTCGATCACAAGGATAACGCAAACCTGGATATCTCTTTCGAAGATCCGATCACGGCGGGAGACTACCTTATCGTTCTCACGGATTTCACCGGCAATATCGGCGGCTGGGGTCCAAGTTCGGCAGGAATTAAAGAAGATCAGAAGGGGATATTCCAGTTCTTCCTGAACGGCATGGACAGTATTCCTCTTGTTAAGTGCAGGATGACCGTATCAGAGTATAAGGAACCGGATCCGACGGAAATTCCGGCTACGGATCCCCCGAAGGCAACGGATGAGCCGGTGAAGACGGATGAACAGCCCGCTACAGACATTCCGGATGATCAGGTTCCGGCGACGGATGCTCCTATAGCGACGGATGAGCCTGTTAAGAAGGATGATTCAAAGAACAATACCGGACTGATCATAGGTATAGTCGCAGGTGCCGTTGTACTCGCCGGAGTGATAGCGGGCATCGCCGTTGCCGCGAAGAAGCGTAAAAAGTAATTACGCTCAGTTCAATTAATGTTTATCCGAATCAACATATAAAATTAAAATATAAAATAAAGGAGAAGGATTCAAAATGAAAAAAATTATTGCAATAGCAGTTGCAACTTTCCTGGCCGTATCGCTTTTCGCTTTCACGGTCAATGCAGCCGAAACGGTTAAGATCGATTTCAACACCGAAGAAGGCCGTGCTGCAGGAACGTTTTTCGGAAGCGGATGCGAATATTCCGAGTCCGAGACGTGGGCAACGGGCGGGCGTATTTCCGCTTATCTGATCAACCAGTATAACGGCGGAGACGCGACTGCTGAGACGGGACTGTTCAACAACGGAATCGAGATCAAGTTCAATTCTTCCATGGACGGATGGGCTCAGATCACCGAAACACTCGTTTGCCCCGATCAGCCTTTCGGCGCCAACACTTACAGCCTCTACTACAGCATCAACGGTTCAGATTTTACCCGCGATAAGATCGATGAAGCTTCCGGAAGTATTTTTGAGCACGTAACTAAGAACGTTCCGGTTAAAGCAGGCGAAAACAGCCTGAAGCTCGTGCAGAGCGCTTACCAGGCGGATCACGGCAATGCCTGGAGGATCGACGTCCTTGAAATGTCCATCTATATTGACGCCGTAGCGGATGATACGCTTGTAGATTATACTGCTGACGTATATGAAGGCCTCGCAGGCGGCGATCCTCAGCAGCTGAACGGCGGACCGATCGCGATCGTTGTCACAGTTCCTCAGAACTATGCTCTTGCCGCGATCGTCGGTGACGACAGCCCCACGTGGAGCCAGAACCCCGGCGGAGACGCCATTGCGAAAGCATATGCATGGAAAGGCGATTATCAGTCGTCGATCGACAGCGGCATCGTTGCCACTTCTGCAGAAGTAAAAGAGCATGCGGACAATGCAGATGCTGTGTACACGTTTGAGACTCCTGTTAAAGCGGGTCAATATCTTATCGAATTCACTTCGACCGGATCGCTGCCCATCGGTTTCTGGACTTACAGCTCAATTAAAGGCGAGTCTGTTGTATACCAGAACGGCACCGAAGTAAGCTGGTATCCCAAGACGCAGATGAACCTTGTAGTAGACCGTGACAGTTCCGTTGAACCCGGCACAGAACCTGTGACCGAGCCCGTAACTGAACCCGTTACCGAACCGGTAACCGAACCTGTGACCATTCCGCAGACCGGCGATTTCTCTGTTGCTATGTTTGCTATCATCGCTGTGCTGGCTATGGGTACTGTCGTTGTATTTATGAAAAAGAGATCGTTCTAAGATAGTGAATCGGCGGTCATAAAAATTTGACACATTACATAAGCTGCCGCGGCCGGGCTTCGGCTGCGGCAGTTTTCCTTAGTGAATGGCCGGAAGGGTCAGGAAATGAAAAGGAAAGTATTGACCGGAATATTGATACTTATAGCGGTTCTGTTCGTGACAGCAGCCTCGTTTGCCATAAAAAACGCCGCGGAGCTGCATAAGCTCGGACGCATGCCGGAAGGACTTGACACCGACCTTTGCTTCGTAAGTTCAGCCGGCGGAGAGGCACTTTCGCGCGAAGACCCGGATTACGTAGAAGTAAAAGCGCGCGGGTATGACATAACGTCCGTTGTCGCAACCGACGATCTGGGAAGGACGCTCAAAAATAACGGGCGGGAAGACAACGGCAGGCAGGTCGTTTTGTTTTATTCGCTCTGGCACGATTGTGACAACGGTATCAATATTTTTCAGGACAGCTTAGATTCCGGGACGCCGCTGGTTTCCGGTCAATATTACTGGTGGGGAAAGCCTCTGTTCGATTTTTACAGTTCGAAAGACGTTTGGGTGACCCGCCGGCACATCGAAATGTTCATATATGCAGGGATCGACGCCCTGATCATTGACGCAACTAACGGAAGCGCGTACACTGCGGAACTTACGAAGCTGATGAGGCTTTTGCACGAATATAACGAAGCGGGCTGGAACGCGCCGAAAGTTGCCCTCTACACGAACAGCGATTCACAGAAAACAATGTTGTCCGCATACTGGGAGATATATTCTCTGAACAAATATCCGGACACCTGGTATATGATCGACGGAAAGCCGCTCATCATCGGCTCCGAAACAGATCCGGCGATCGACGAATTTTTCACGTTCCGCAGGGCGCAGTGGCCTAACCACACCGGCGAAAGAGTTCCGGGTGGATTCCCCTGGATAGATTTTTCCGATGATGCCGACGTGTATTACGACACAAACGGAAAACACGGCGTCATACCTGTCTCCGTCGCGCAGAACAGTTCTCCTAACGCCTGGTTTTCGGACAACGTGCTCTACGGTATGACCGGGCAGAGCGACGGGAGCCGGGGCAGGAGCTGGCACGGCGGGAAAGACAGTATTACGGATGACTCGTATCTTTACGGATATAATTTTCAGGAAGAGTGGGACAATGCGATCGTTTCGGATGCCGAAATAGCAATGGTGCTGCAATGGAACGAATGGATCGCAGGAGTATGGCAGCAGAATAGCGGGAAGCTTGCTGTCTACGATCAAATGACAAATGAGTACAGCCGCGACATCGAGCCTATGAGCGGCGGCTTCTTTGACAATTACTATATGCAGCTGGTCCAAAACGTGCGCAGATTTAAAAATACGGGGTCGAAAACGGTCAGTAAAGGCAGTTATACGATCGACGTAAACGGGGCGTTCGGTCAATGGAACGGTGCGGGCGAAACGTATATCGATATGCAGAACGCTACGCTCAGGCGCGACGCCATATCCTACGGACCGTACAGATTAACCGACACGTCCGGCCGCAACGGCATGGTGGCTGCGAAAGTTACGAAAGACAGCGAAAAACTTTATTTTTACGTCCAGACGCAGGAAGACATCATAATTGACGGCGAAGGCACCTGGATGAATCTTTATATTGACACCGACCGCGACTTACTGAACAACTGGAACGGGTATGAATTCAGGATCAACGGCATCGCTTCAGAGGGGAAACTGCGGCTCGAAAAGTACGGCGTTGACAGCTTCGAACAGGCCTCAGAAGTAAGTTTCAGGATCCGCGGGAACCAGCTGATGCTGGAAATACCGAAAGCCGAGCTGGGCATTTCAGGCACACAGTTTACCGTGAATTTTAAATGGGCCGATTCACGGACGGAACTTAATTCCTTCGAAGATTTCTACCTGTACGGCGACACGATGCCGTACGGGAGATTCAATTACGCGTTTAACGCGGGAAAGTGAGGCGGACAATGAACAGGTTCCTTAAAACTGTTTTTTTGGCCATATCCCTCGCGCTCGCGTTGAATTCCGCCCTCACTGTTTTCGCCGCGTCAGACCTCGAAAGCCTGCGTCAATACGAAAAGAAGATCACATACGTAGCGGATCTCGAACACGGCCTGTTCGACGATGACCCGAACTGGGACCTGCTTAATGAAGTCAATGTCAGCGAAGGCGCTTTTTACGGATTCCCTGTTTCCGCAAGCGGAGAGTACGGTATCGGGTTCAAACACCGGACCGGGGGCATCGGGAAAACGGTGATAGCTGCTTGCATAAAGATCCCGGAAGAAAAGAGCGGCGTTATTATTTCTTTGAGACTTTCGGACTACACGGACAGCAGGAAGGAACCGAAAGGAATACGGATATGGCTGGGCGCCGAAGGGGAGACGGGGCTGTACGATCCCGGCAGCAGAAAACTTGCCGCCCAGAATACAGGCTATTCGTTTTCGGAAGGCAGAAAGATATACGTGGAAGATGACGCGGACGCAAACGTGATCACGGTGTACGTTGACGACGCGGGGCAGAAAGTAAAGACTATGGAGTGCGTGATCGGAGAACGGAAAGCAGAACTCCGGTATGAGAAAGCGGAATTGACGCCGCTCACGCTTGAATACGGATACGACGTTTACAAAGACGGATACATTTCATTGACCTCCGGCGTTATGAAAACATATTTTTCGGATATTTCGGTGACGCTGACTGCTTATTCGGCGGAAGCGTATCAGGAAACGGCCGAAACGGTCGTCGGAAAAGGGAATTCGGGCGGCAATGATGAAGATAAACAAAACGGTCAGAACGAAGGCAAAGGAGCTGACAGCGGCGCAATTGCCCCGAAGAACGATTTAAAGCGGGCAGCGCGGAGAAACGTGATAATATTCTCGTGTATTGCCGCCGCACTGCTGATAAGCGCTGCCGTTGTCGCCGCGGCGCTCGCAAGGACAAATAAGAAGGACGAAAGGTAGAAAAAAGCTGATGGAAGAGAACAGACCGGTATCCGGAAAGCAAAACCGCGTTAAGAAGGGCATACTTGTTTGCTCTCTGATTTCTGCGATCATATTATTGGGGGTAGTTATGGCGCTTTTTATTAAAAATTTAACTGACGTACGTCGGAGCAGTCAAGAAAACAAATACGGGACCGCTGCAGGCGGCAGGTACGTGAGCTCCGAAGGCGGGGCCATGCTGGACAGGTCGGATCCGGACTACGTGGCAGCCGGCAATGAAGGATTCGACGTCACCACCGTCGTTGCCGAGGACGATCTGGGCAGGACACTGCCTCTGGACGGCAGCGGGGATAACGGCAGACAGGTGGCGCTTTTCTACAACCTTAACCATATGGGCAACGAAGGTACCGATATTTTCCAGGACTGGCTAGACGCCGGAAAACGGCTCACTTCGGGCAAATCGTACTGGTGGGGAAAGCCGCTCTTCGGTTTTTACCGTACGGATGATACGTGGGTGATGAGGAAGCATATCGAAATGTTCATATACGCCGGCGTGGATTATCTTGTGTTCGACACTACGAACGCTCACGCGTACACCGAAAACGCCCTGAAACTTATGAGATTGCTCCATGAGTATAACGAAGCGGGCTGGGACGCCCCGCAGGTGGTATTTTACACCAACACCGCTTCGCTGGAAACGATGATGGCGGCGTACACGGACATTTATTCCAAGAACAAATATCCGGACACGTGGTACATGGTAGACGGAAAGCCGCTTATAATCGGAAGCGAGACCTGCCCCGTGATCGATGCCTTCTTCACTCTCCGGCGCTCACAATGGCCGAACCACACGGGGGAAAAGGTCCCGGGCGGATACCCCTGGATCGATTTCAAAGATGTTGCCGACATCTATTATGATGAAGACGGAAAGCACGGAGTGGTGCCCGTTTCAATTGCCCAGAACTGCTCTCCCAACGCGTGGTTCTCGGACAACGTTCTTTACGGGATGACCGGCGAGACCGGAGGCAGCAGGGGCAGAAGCTGGCACGACGGGAAGGACAATATCACCGGGGATTCCTACAAATACGGCTACAATTTCCAGGAGGAATGGGATCACGCCATCGCTTCCGAAGCCGAGACTGCGATGGTGCTCCAGTGGAACGAGTGGCGCGCAGGCGTGTGGCCTTCAGGAGGAAAGCTGGCCATATACGATGAAATGACTGCGGAATACAGCAGAGACGCCGAGCCTGTTATGGGCGGCCATTTCGACAATTATTATATGCAGCTTGCAGAGAACATCCGCAGATTCAAAAGCACCGGTAAAAAACTGACAGTAAAAGAGAACGCCTCCATCGACGTGGGCGGTGCGTTCGGTCAATGGAACCGCGTCACTACGCTTTATCTCGATATGGAGAATTCTGCGGAGCAGCGCGACAGCCTGTCTTTCGGCAAAGAGCGGCTCACGGATGCCTCCGGCCGTAACTGCATGATCTGTGCAAAGGCGGCGAAGGACGGTGCGAATCTGTATTTCTACGTGCAGACACAGGAAGATATAAGCGCAGACAGATCCGGCACGTGGATGAACCTCTATCTGGACACCGACGGAGATATGCAGAATGGCTGGAACGGGTACGAATTCAGGGTCAACGGAATTGCTTCAGACGGTAAGCTGCGGCTGGAAAAATACGATGGCAGCGGCTTTAAGCAGGTCGCGGAGATAGGTTTCCGTATGAGGGGCAATCAATTGATGCTGGGTATCAGTAAGGCGGATCTGGGTATATCCGGCGAGAAATTCAGCGTGAATTTCAAGTGGGCGGATTCAAAAACGGAGCTTAACACGACGGAAGATTTTTATATGTACGGCGACACGATGCCTTACGGCAGATTCAATTACGCGTTTAATGCGGACAAGTGAGGAGGGGCAGATGAGGAAGCATAAAACAGCCCGGATCAGAACTGTACTCGCAGCCGTAATTGCAGCCGTCAGCATCGCCGCTGCCGATATTGCTTTATCGCTTACCGCCGGAGCCGAAGCAACGCAGCAGTACGAAAAACACACGACGTACGTGGCAGATCTCGAAAACGGCATTGACCTGAGCGACAGTAACTGGGACCTTCTTTATGACGCGCGCATTGCGGACGGAAAGCTGTCCGGAACGGCGCAGTCCGAGAGCGGATATTACGGCATCGGTTTTCGCAGAAGGACTACGGGGAGAGGCACCACTGTGATCAGCGCGGACGTAAAGATCCCCGAAGCGGCGAACAACAAAAACGGCTTTCTGGAGTTCGGGCTCAGGCTCGGAGATTATACGGACAATAAGATCGAGAAGAAGGGTATCCGCGTATGTGTCGAAGGCGGAGGCAAAATAGGTATCATTGCTTCGCTCGGAAAAGTGATCTCGTGCCAGAAGACAGAGTATACGTTTACGGAAGGGCGAAGGATATATATAGAGGACAACGCGGATACGAACGTGATCACTGTGTTTGTTGACGACGGCGGGCAGAAGGTCAGGGTGGCCGAATGCACGGTCCTGGGGAAAGTGGCGACGATGGAATATGCTGATGCAGGGCTGGAAGCTGTTACTGTGGAATACGACCACGAAATACAACGGGCAGGGTATATTGCCCTCAACACGGACGAAAAACAACTAGAGATCTCTGCTCTTTCTGTGACGGTTCCTTCGTTTTCGCCGGTGCCGTACGCCGTGAGCGAAGAGACGGTCGTGGGCGGAGGGACAATAGCTGACGACGGGCAGGGCGGTCAGGATGACTGGTCCGGGCAGACCGGAGTCAATGTTAAGGAGGATCCCGGCCGCTTTGGCGACTTCAATGCGATGCTGATAGTTTATCCTGTGATCGCTCTTTTGCTGGCTTCCGTGATCGTGTTTTCGGCCGTAAAGCTCGCAAAGCGGCGGTGAAATCAAAAAGAGCTTGACATAAAGAAAATAGAGTGATAAAATAAAGCAAATCGGTAAAATAAATTTAAAAACGTTGGGTTTTTAAGTTTAAAGTATGATAATATCGATTAACACTATCAGAATGCCCAAGGAAGAAACGGCTATTATATCGATGTATGGACACTTGACAATGAAAATGAAAGTTGTAAGTTGTTGGTTTATAAAGGGGTGTATTCTTCATGACAGCTAAAAATAAAATATTGGTATTATCCTGTTTGAGCATCATAGTTTGCCTCTTTATATCATTTATGAGCGGGTGTTACGCTAATAAACAATCAAACAACGTTATATCTGCTTTCGCCGATCTGGAAAATACTGAAAAAAATGACGACTCGACATTGCAATCGGAAGAGTCGGATATAATTCCCACAACCGGTGAACAGGACTATGATCCTGCAACAATTTTAGAAGAGTCAAAAATAGTGAGCAGCTTGTCTGGTGACCTTGATTCGTTTAAACTGCACGAAGGCGAAAAACTGGCGATAACCGAACCAAACGAGTTCGAACAACAGATTATTACTGTATATAAACAGCTTTATCCGGAGTGTGAAAGCAGACAGCCCCTTCTTCTCGATACTGCACCGTATGAAGGGGAAATAATCTTCGTGCCTGAAGAATGGTATCAAAAAGGGTATCCGGCTATTCTCGGGCGGCACATTTTTGAACAGATCGCAGATAAATGGCTTTGCGCATATCTGCAGAACGAAGAATTCAGATTCGGCATTTTTGACCAGGACTTTGTTTTGCAATCAGACGTAATATCGTGGAAGCATCATTACGGTATGAATTGCATCTGGCCGTGCAAAGTGTTCGAGAAGGACGGTGAACAATACATTGCCGTTGAATATTATTACGGCAATCAGGGCATACATTCATCGTCAACGGTCATATACTCTTTGCCGTCGCTTCGTGAAATTTGGAACGATTCAGAAGTACTATGCAATGATCCTCAACTCGGATATGATCAATATCGCTTTGAGATTAATGGTGATTGGTTTGATATTTACGAGTATGAGTACCATAACGGTTATATGGAACCGCATTGTATAGATCACATCCGGATAGATTCGATTTCACTTAAAACTTAACTTTTGCTGGCTTCCGTGATCGTGTTTTCGGCCGTAAAGCTCGCAAAGCGGCGGTGAAATTTGCAAAGCCGCATTTGACAACAGCCGCGATTTGATGTATATTGCCACCACAACTGAATATCGGAGCATTGACGGAGAAAAGTAACCCGCGCAGGTGAGGCGTACAGAGAAGGACGGCATGGCTGAGAACGTCCGGCGCTCGGCACAGGCGAAGTTCGCTCCCGAGCTTAAACGAAATGAGTGTTTACCGCACCGCAAAGGCATTGACGCCGCGGGAGAAGCGGTAAAAATGTGGGTGGTACCGCGGATAACGTAAATTTATTCGTCCCTGTCAGTCTTGCCGGCGAAGCGAGACCGGCGGGGATTTTTATTTGCCGCAAAACAGCGGAACAGACCGGATGATTCCGGCAAAGGAGGAAGAACGTAATGGGAATAAGGGAGAGCCTTGACCAGATCAGGCAGAAATTCGATGAAACAGTAAACGGGGCGGCGGTGCTCCAGCAGCTCGAAGACCTTCGCGTAGCTTTCCTGGGAAAGAAAGGCGAACTTACGGGCGTGCTTCGCGGCATGGGCTCGCTGACGGCGGAGGAACGTCCGGCGATAGGGCAGAAGGCGAACGAGATTCGCGCGCACATGGAGCAGAAACTCGCAGAGAAGGTCGAGGAACTGAAGAAAAAAGCGCAGGAAGAAAAGCTGAAAAAAGAAGCCGTTGACGTCACGATGCCAGGCACCGTACGCGAAAAAGGCGCGCTGCATCCGATCAATCAGATCATTGACGAGATGAAAGAACTGTTCATCGGGATGGGATATACCGTTGCCGACGGGCCCGAGATCGAATACGATTATTACAATTTCGAAGCGCTGAACCTGCCAGAAGGACACCCTGCCAGAGATACTCAGGATACGTTCTATATCACGGATAAAATGCTGCTCCGCACCCAGACTTCGAGCGTTCAGATACACGTTATGGAGCACAATAAGCCTCCGTTCCGCATAATCGCTCCGGGCAAAGTATATCGCGCGGACAATATGGATGCGACGCATTCGCCTATCTTCCACCAGATCGAGGGACTCGTCGTTGACAAGGGCGTTACGATGGGCGACCTCAAGGGCACTCTGGAGGTCTACGCGAAATACATGTTCGGCGAGGACACGAAGATCAGATTAAGACCGCATCACTTCCCGTTCACCGAACCCAGCGCCGAAGTTGACGTCTCCTGCTGGGCGTGCGGCGGAAAGGGCTGCCGCGTGTGCAAAGGCGAGGGCTGGATCGAAGTTTTAGGCTGCGGCATGGTACATCCCGACGTGCTGAGAAGATGCAATATTGACCCCGCAGTGTACAGCGGCTTCGCGTTCGGCATCGGCGTCGAACGTACGGCTATGGCACGTTTCGGCGTCACGGACCTGCGCCAGTTCTTTGAAGGCGACGCAAGGTTCCTTGGCCAGTTCTGATGTGTGAAAGGGGAGATAGCAAATGAAAGCACCGGTTGAGTGGATGCTCAGTTATACAGATATAAAAGCTGAAACTAAAGAAGAAATACATGAACTCGCGTCGCAAATGACGCTCTCGGGCTCGAAAGTTGAAAGCGTTGACGCGGTAGGCGCGGACGTGACGAAAGTGGTCATCGGGCTCGTTACCGAAATCAAACCGCACGAAAATTCCGACCACCTCCAGATATGCAAAGTTGACGTGGGCGGCGGCAATATCCTTCAGATCGTTACCGGGGCTCCGAACGTGCGCCTGGGCGGATACGTTCCTACAGCGCTCGACGGGGCCAATATCGCAGGCGGCCATATTATTAAGACGGGCAAGCTCCGCGGTGTAGAGTCTCAGGGCATGATGTGCTCGTTCGATGAGCTCGGCCTCGACGCCGAAGATTATCCGGGCGGCATTAAAGACGGTCTGATCATTCTCCAGGATCTGGAAGAATTCAAGGGCTGTACGGAAGCGCAGCTTGACGCGCTCAAGGGGCAGGACGTTATGAAGGTGCTGGGCGCAGGCGGCACGGTGATCGATTTTGAGATCACTTCGAACCGCGCGGACTGCTTCAGCATTCTTGGTCTCGCCAGAGAAGCGGCTGTTACCGAAAACAGGCTCACCGGGAGAGGAGCGAAATTTAATTGCCCGCAGCCGAACGTGAAAGAGGAGTCGGATAAAAACGTTAACGAACTTATTAAGGTTAAAGTTGACGCCCCCGATCTCTGCCCGCGCTACATGGCCAGAGCTGTCACCGACGTGAAGATCGCGCCCTCTCCAAAATGGATGAGGAAGCGCCTTTCCGACGCCGGCGTGCGTCCTATCGATAATATAGTTGATATCACCAACTACGTGATGCTCGAATTCGGGCAGCCGATGCACGCGATCGACATCCGCACGATCCGCGGAAGAGAGATAACTGTGCGCCGCGCAAGCGACGGCGAAAAACTTACGACGCTCGATGAAGTTGAGCGCACGCTCGACAGTTCGATGCTCGTGATCGCGGATAAAGAGGGCGGCATTGCGGTGGCAGGCGTCATGGGCGGTCTCAATTCCGAGATACGCGACGATACGCCTACGGTGGTGTTCGAGTCGGCAATATTCGACGGCGTTACGGTTCGCCGCGGGGCAAAGAAGATCGGTCTTCGCACCGAGTCTTCGTCGCGCTTCGAAAAAGGGCTCGATGCGGTCAATTGCGCCAAGGCTCTCGACAGGGCTGCCGAACTGGTCGAACTGCTCGGCGCGGGCAAAGTCTGCAAGGGCGTCATCGACTGCTATTCATTGCCCAAACAGCCGCGCAAAGTAAAATGCGGCGTTGACGAGATCAACCGCTTCATAGGCATTCACGCCACGCGCGAAGAGATGGAAGGCATCCTGACCGATCTGGAGTGCGAGCCGCATTTCGACGAAGGGTACGTCATCCCGCCGTCATTCCGCGACGACCTCCTGCAGGACGCCGATATCGCCGAAGAGGTGGCAAGATTTTACGGCTACAACCGCATCGAGTCCAGCCTGCTTTCCGGCTGCGAATCGATGTCCGGCGGCCTCACGAGAGAGCAGAAGCTCTCCGACCGCGTACGGCGCACGCTCACCGGTCTGGGCTACAACGAGATGCTGACGTTCTCGTTCGGCAGCCCCTCCGTTTTCGACAAACTGCGCCTCAGCGCCGACGATAAGCTGCGCGACGCGGTAGTTATCTCCAACCCGCTGGGCGAAGATTTCTCTGTGATGCGTACCACGATGGTTCCATCCGCGCTCTCATCGCTCGCCGTAAACCATGCGCACCGCGTCGAAAATGCCGCGCTGTTCGAGATCTCCTACGTATATATTAAGACCGCCGCATACCCGGAAGAACTTCCGGAGCACAGGCAGCTCATAACGATCTGCCGCTACGGAAACGGCAATTTCTTCGATTTCAAGGGCGACGTCGAAGCGCTGCTGAAAGCGCTGCGCGTCCGTAAATACGATTTCGAGCCGGGCGACGGGGCGTCAATGCCTTATATGCATCCCGGCAGGCTCTGCCGCCTGACCGTCGGGGACAATACCGATGCAGGTTTCTTCGGGCAGATCCATCCGGAAGTTGCCGCCGCGTACGAAGTGCCGGATGACACGATGGTCGCGTGCATCAGCACCGCCGCGCTCTACGGCAATGCGATCGACATACCGCAGAATAAGGAATTGCCCAAATACCCCGCCGTCACCCGCGATATCGCAGTCGTACTGGACAAGGAAGTGCCTCAGGGTCACGTGCAGAAACTTATCTGCGAACGCGGCGGCCGCATCCTCGAGTCGTGCACACTTTTCGACTGCTACGAGGGATTGCAGGTCGGACCCGGTAAAAAGAGCCTTGCCTACGCGCTCGCATTCCGCGCCCCCGACCGCACACTTACCGACGAGGACGTTGACAAGGCGATGAAGACGATCCTGAACGGGCTCGAGA
>JAGCTF010000012.1 GCA_017963755.1 Clostridia bacterium
ACACGATCAGACGGTCAGCAATTTCCTGCTGCGTCCATCCTTTTTCTGTCCTCAGTTTGACAATTGTCTCAGATACACCAGCCATTCCGCTAAATCTCCAATGTTTCTAACGCGCGTGCCCGAGATCATTTTAGCGCCTCTAACCCCCGGCAATATTATACAATATCCAAAAAACTTTTTTTGCCACAAAAACGAAATGCTTTTTAGTTTTAAATTCCCTGAATCGGTGGTTTAGCATTAAGGGCGAGCATCGTATTTGGCCTGCCGCTCACGCGCCAACCCTTCGGCAAAAGGTGCATGCGGAAGCACGGACTCACTAAATGTAAACAGCCCCGGAATTATATGATCCCTAGGCTGTTCGCCTGTTTTTTATTTTCGCACCGTATTTATTTACGTACCGTATTCCGGCGCCTTATCCACCAGAAAGCAGCGGGAACAAGCAGCAGACCGGCAGCAAAATAAAAACCGGTATTGACCGCCTCGACCTTATTATGCGTGCGCTCCGCGCCTCCCAGAAAATCCGCGATCGCCTCCCAGGGGGCACCGTAATAATTGCCCCTCTTCGACCACCGCCCGAGCATCGCAGGCGAAGGGATCGCCACAGCAAACGCGTACGTCGCGATTCCCATAAGCATCAGCTGCCAGTTATGTCCGCGCTCATGCTTAAGATCATTGACACCGTCCCTTTTGGAGAACAGAATCAGAGCAAATGAACCGGAACGGTTTATAACGGGCCTGAATACCGGCACGCCTTTATAGAACGAGACTTTTTCGGATGCGGTCGCTTTTCCTGCGTCGCAATTGAACGGATTCCATCTGATCCTCGCCATATCGCTTCGGACGGTTTTGCTAAACAGCGAAGCGGCGGCAATTCCGAGGTAGCACATGATGCTGACGGTAAATTGAAGCGACGTTCCTCCGGCAGGAGTGAAGAGCGCGGCGAGCAATATAAGCAGCCACACCGGAAGCCCCAAAAGCCCAAGCACGACCATAACGGCGACCGGAACGAGTGCCGTCAATATCAATATCGCAATCAGCAGACCGTGGCTGCTGCCCTTTTTCGGTCCTTTTTCTGCCCTTAGCCGCGGTCTCATCTGCTGCCCAGGTCGCTTCCTCCCCATTCAAGTACCGTAAAGCCTTCGCGGGTAAGCACGGGCAATTCCTGAGGCTTCAGCATTAAAGCAAGCTCCGAAGAGCACGGAGCAAACAGCATGTACACGCGCAGGACGTTGTCCGGTTCCGGAACGATATTCAGAGGCATAAGCGCATCGACCTGCCCGCCTGTCAGAAATTCAACGCGGTTATATTCATTGACCGCCATACGCGGCAGCCAGTACGTTATAAACTCAGCCTGCTCCTTATCGGTAAAGCCCATTGCCCCCAGCTGCTCTTCAAGAAAAGCAGCGGAAGCCCGGCCCGGAACAACGAACCCTCTGTCGCTGAAATTTACCTTGCTCGAGTCGAATTCGTAGTACATATAAGGGTACTCCCTGCCGTCCAGGACAAGCGTGCCATCGGGACAGGCCCTGAACCGCCAGCCGCTCCCGGTCTTCTCCACATCATATTCAGGATACGAAACAGTGATTGCATCAGGATCGCCAAGAACCGCGCTGACTTCTGTTTCTTCTTCAGGATAGAAGTAAACGACCGGTTTTCCGATCTGTATTTTGGGGACCAATCCGTTATTGCGGATCAAAAGAAAATAATCTGTACACAAAGCGAGCGAGGTCAACGCAAGTATCGCCGCCACGACTGTCCCGCATATCAGCAGCTTCTTTAAAGGCTTCTCATCGGCGCCTGTCTTTTTAGCCGCTCTTATCCCGAATATGAACATCGCGACTGAAGCCGCCAGCAGCAATACGGATACGGCAACGTAACCGAGCTTGAAGAAAGCATAATAATTCACATTAAATGCGGTAAACAAACCGCGCATACCTGTATTGTCAACTCTGATCAGCCAGTTGACAATGAAAGTGAGTATGACCGCTCCGGACGACAGCGAAGCGATCCCCGTAACGATACAGGCCGCTCTTTTTAATCGCGACGAACTCTTTATTGCCGCATATTCGCAGAAAATGAAAAAAAGGACCAGAGATGCAGCAAACGCTATGGCAAGATAACCGGTTATTTCCCACAAGATATCTTCAAACATTTCAGCACCTCCTTCAGCGGCAGTCCGCTTCGTATTCGAAAGCGGCGTCTGTCCCGTCTCCCTCAAAGCAAAATACTGCCTGTTCCTCCGTCAAAGGAGCCGCTCCCAGCATGTCTTCCGGCATACGATGCCTTGCTCTCGCTTCCGCATTTGCGTA
Organism: Clostridia bacterium; assembly: GCA_017963755.1. GTDB lineage: Bacteria > Bacillota > Clostridia > UBA1212 > UBA1255 > UBA1255. The sequence goes on from JAGCTF010000012.1 coordinate 2,310, forward strand.
CAGATCAATAAACCCGGCAATAATAGAAAGCAGGATCGGGAGCAGCAGCATAACGACCGCAGCGGCGCTTATGAGCATTCCTCGTTTTGAGCGTCTGTCTGAACCTGAAGAAACGGCTAAAAGCAGAACGAAAGCTGCGATCGCCGCAAAAAAAGCAATTCCGCTCAGAACAATCATAACAATATAGAACGTTACCAATCAAATCACTCCTCTTCATTATTCTCGAGAATATTCTGTTTTCGCCAAAATATTTTTAAGCCGTTTAATCACGCTTCGAGAACCTTAATGAGTTCTTTCGCGATGATCCTGTGCCCTGCGAAAGACGGATGAACGCCGTCGCCCGTCCATACTTCGGGAGCACACTTTACAGAAAGGTCGTAGAAGAGTCCGTCAAGCGGAATAAACGCATCGGCGTATTTGAGCGAAAGCTTGCGAAGGGCGTCGATCTTCGGCCCGATATCGGCTCTCCAGGCGTCGGTGACAACGCCGGTCGGTATCGCGAAAGGTTCAAGTATTATAAGTTTCGCGCCGGCGTCTTTCGTCTGCTTCATTATGAGCTCGCAGTTCGCCGCATACTCTTCGACTGTCGTGGGATCGGCGGAGTCAAACGCGCGCCACGTGTCGTTTATGCCGATAAGGATCGTCACAACTGAGGGGTTCAGGTCGAGCGTATCCTCCTTCCACCTCGCCACCAGATCCTTAGAGCGGTTTCCGGAAATGCCTTTATTGAACACCTTTATCCCGAGATCGGGGTAAAAGTTCTCGATATACTTTGCCACCATTCTTGAATAGCCGCAGCCAAGCTGCTCCGGGTCGGAAAACCGCCCCGCGTCTGTAATGCTGTCTCCCTGAATAACAATAACACCGTTTTGCGTTAACATCTTTTTTCCCTCCTGTGTTACGTCGTATTTAATGTCATATGGCCCTGACAAGTTCGCCTTTACCGCAGCGTCAGGCTGAGGCCGCTTAAAATGCCCTTTAAAGCGCCGTTCGTGTCCGGAGTCATAATTTCCCTTCCGGCTTCCGAAGCGGCCTTACAGAGCATCTCAAGGCCGTTTTTGGAGCTTTCAGCGCTCACCGTGACGGCGTCAACGTTGAATCCGTGTTCTTCTATGGGCATCTGCCCGGTTTCCGAGAGGTCGGAGCCGGCAGGGTCTGTCAGAAAAGCCAGCGCCGCGTACTTCGCGTTGTCCTCCGTGACCGTAACGCGTTCGTCGCATATTACGATCATCCCCGCCCCGCGGGCGTAATTGATCATAGCCGAAAACGCCACCGTACCGCTCACGCCGTATTGCCCGAACCAGATGCTTGAAAGCACTATCCCTGCATATTTCGTTTTTGCGCTGTCAATAAGGGCTTTGCCCCACGCGTACGCCGCCGCTCCGGCACTTTTATACTTTTCTTTTACGTTCTGCGGGACGTCAACTATCTTCGCCCCGGGATCGTATATTTTCTCCGAGCCAAGCGCCTTCGCCCTTGCCTCGAACCGGTCTTTAAAAGAATTCAAACAACAGCCCACCTTTCCAAAAAAACAACTCTGAACTCTGAACTCATTGCTCGTTCTTAGAATATAAAATTAAACCTTCCGAACGGAGCGCAGTCGCCGTCTTTGTAGAAATTCATCACGTCATTAAGGGCGATATTGTCGATCCACTTGAACTCGAATTCCGGCTTCCCTTCACCGCAAAGCCCGATAAGGGCACGGTCTGCCTGAAGCATGAGTTTGTCGCCGCGGATCTCCCACGCAGCCTGACCGATCTCCTGCCACGAGCCGTCCTTCCATGCATAAACTTTGCCGGAAGTGATCTTATAATCGTAGCCCTCCCAGCCTGTCGCCTTGTCGCGGTCCGAATCAATCAGCAGCGTCATATAATTCACGCTGTGCTCGGTATCCGGAAGGATATTGTCAGCGCAGATCGCCATGAAGCTCAACTTATCATTGTCCCAAGCCACGCGCGCGCCGGTGATATTATTGCGGCCGGAATAGTTCGTGTACCTGGGGGCAACGCCGAGCGCCTCGAAATTGCGGATCGCCTGCGTGCCTTTGTGCGAAACGTATTCGGGCTTCGCGGCGAGGAGTGCGTCGAAATCACCCATTTTAATGCAGGCTGCGGGCACGTCGCGGTCAATATGTTTAAGTCCTTTGAACCGCCTTATATTTGCGCACAGCTGGAGGTAGTACGAATCGAGATATCCGTCGCAGTCCGGTTCGATGTCGCGCGAATGTTCGCGGTCGTACTGGTCAACGAACGCTATCTGCGTGCTGCCTTCCTCGCGCACCCAGGGCTTGCCGGGGAATTTACCCATTATCCACTCGTTCCAGCCGGTAACGAATACGTATTCGGGGTCGATCGTAAGCGCGTTGTCCCACTGCTCCTGCACGTTGTAGCCGTATTTGTACGAATCTTTCGTGAGTTTCTTATGCCCGTCCTTATGCGTGTAGCTGCGTCCGAACGTATCTTTAGCGTTGAAATGTGTGCAGATGCGCTCTGCGTTGCAGTTCTGCGCCACGCCTACCGTGCACATTTCGTACGTACCGTCCGCCTGTTTCACGTAACCGTTCTGAGGCGCCATTTCGAGCCAGCCCCACTGATCGTCGCGCTTCGGACCGCCTGCGTAGAGCGGCTGTCCCGGGCGGAACGTGAAGAAATTGCGGATCTCATTCAGGACCGCCGTATCGTAGTCGGAAATGCCTTTTTCCGGTATGCATTCAGGGTACGCCATGACCATAGGCTTTCCCTTCCACATGAACCAGAGGTCGCGGAATTTGCCGGGTTTATATAGATCCTGATAGAGGCCGCGCAGCATTCTGAGCGAGTTCGGATCGATGCCGAAGTTCATCATGAATGCCACCTGAGGAGTGTGGATGCCGTCTTTGCGCGCTTTGTCAAGTTCGATGAGCAGCGGCATGAACGCGTCGCGCCAGACGAGCGAACCGTTCGTCGTGTCGAATACGAGGACGTCAACGCCGGCGTCGGCAAAGTACTGGGCGTGTTTGCGGATCACGTACGGGTCGTCGTTGCGGTAGAAGCCGTAGAACGGTTTGTTCCAGTGGACGATGTCGTGTTTCGTCCAGGCGGGGTGGTTCATGTCGTATTCGGCTTCGGGATATTTTGAGAGGATCTCGGTGAGGTTGCGCGGAGTGCCTCCGTTTCCGTTGCCGTTGCGCCACGTCCAGTAGAAAATACCTACGAATTTATCGCGCGGTGCGGGTGCTTCCGTTGCGTCCGGAAGCTTGCGGCCGAGCATATCGGTGGCAACGAGCAGGTCGTTGTTCGTTTCTCTGAATTTGCGTTCCGGAACGGGAGGTATATTCGCCGGGTCAAACGGACTGTCGGGGGTGAATTCGACGGTGTCAATAAACGCGTTTCCTATGTCTTCCGACCTGAATGCGATATCGTGCGTTCCGGCCTTGATCTCCGGCACTTCCGCCCAAGTATCCTCGAGTTCGTGGAAGTACGCCGTCCCGTTCAGCATAAATTTAGAAACGGGAACGCCGTCAACACTGAATGTGATCTCGAACGTTCCCCCGCTGAATGTCTTATAGACCAGTTTTATGCCTCTGGCTGCTTCGTCAAAGCGCACATTTTTAAAGCATATGGTATTATTGGCCTTCTCGGCATGCCACTTGCAGTTCAGTTTCATATTAAGTTCCTCCGTTCTTTCCGGCAATCACGTCCGGTGTTTTTTCGGTGCCCTCAGTATAGCATACGGCGCGGGGACAAATCAAGTGCAATGCTTCCTGCGCAGCGGAGGGATTTAGTATGAAAAGAATGAATAAGAGCGGCGAGGAAGAATTCTTAGCTATTCATTCGGCTTCGCCAAAGAGAAGAAGGTGAGAAGCAGCCGTGAATTGCTCATTTGTACGGCCGCAAAAGGCGAACCGAATGATAGCACGAATTTTGGGTCTCATGCGATCCCTACATTGATTCGCATTTCGGTCAAACAAAATTCTTAGCTATTCAATCGGCTTCGCCAAAGATCAAAAGGTTGAAAAGCGGCCTCATTGCTCATTTAGACGGCCGCAAATAGGGAAAAGGAGGAATGCGGCCGTACTACCTTCCTTGCCGATACGGCCGCAAATGAAAAAAGACAGAGTTGCGGCCGTACGAATTG
>JAGCTF010000073.1 GCA_017963755.1 Clostridia bacterium
GATAATATAATCATATGGAATTCAGCGGCTTTTATTGACGCCTGTTCACTTTATCAAAAAAAGCATGAAATGAATAATTTCAGGAGGGAATTATTATGAATAAAAAGTTCAAAGTTATTGTCATCGCGGCAGTTATCATTGCCGCAATTATGCTTTTTGCATCATGCAAGCCTGCCGGGAATACGCAGCCTGCCGATAATACCCAGCCGGCCGGAAACGATGCGACAGCTGATAATTCTGCCCAGGCTCCTACGCTTGCTCCCACTCAGGAACCCGTTATCACAGACGTACCCGCGACAGAAGCTCCCACGGAAGAACCTACACCGTCTCCGGAACCGACCGCGGCCCCGATAGCAAAAGGAACTAACGTTGCCTACAACGCAGACGTCGAAGTATCCTCAACTACCGGCATCGGTCATATACAGTGGGGCTGGTCGTACGAATATATAAACGACGGATTAATTGTTGACCCGGATTTCCCAAGCTACGGCTGGACTTCGGCAGTAGGCGTGAATTTCGAAGAAGATCACGAGGAATGGGTTGAATTTACGCTCGCGAAAGTGACAAAGATCGACACAGTAAAAGTTTATCCTACATTAGGCGGATCATACTGCCCGGTAACGTTTGAGATCCAGATCTCTATGGATGGAAAAGATTACACGACCGTCGCGAAGGTTGAGAACAACGACCGCGCTGCGACCGGAAGTGAAGAGCCGTTCGTGCTCGAATTCGAGGCCGCGGAAGCCCGCTACGTGCGTTTCTTCGCCACGAAACTTTACGGCGTACCTTCATCTTTAGGTGACGGCATACTCTGCCAGCTTGCTGAGATAGAAATATTTGCCGCATGATCTTACGAATACTCGATATTACCCGGGAAACGGCGGCATACAAATACCGCCTTTTTCCGTCGGTAGCTGATGCGGCATTTTATTTAAACCCGTACGGGAGTGATCGCTTTTGGAATTTGCATCGGTTTTCTTTATTGAAATATTCCTTCCGGTTTTTATAGGCATATACTACCTGCTCGTACTGATTAAAAAACCGGAAATACGCACCACTGTACGCAACGTATTCCTTCTGGTGCTGAGCCTTGTGTTCTACGCATGGGGAGGGATATGGCAGCTCGTGCTTTTCGTATGCACGATCGTATTCAACTATATTTACGGCATCTGCATCGAACGTGCGGCGGAAAACGTCAGTAAAAAGCGCAGCCGTTTAATGCTCGTGATCGGGATCGTTGTCAACGCACTCGTACTTTCGGTGTTCAAATATTATACGATGATCGCGTCGATCGTTGCCCGCACGAAAGAGGAGGGCAATTTCTTTAAAGTCCTGTTTACTTTCAACGGCTCAGCGGCGTCAGGCGTGTACAGGCTGCTTATGCCGCTGGCAATTTCGTTCATCACTTTCCAGTCGATCGCGTACCTCTCCGACGTGTATCTCAAAAAGACCAAAGCGAGCCGCGAGCCTTTGACGTTCGCACTATTCATGTCGCTCCTTTGCCAGCTTACACAGGGGCCGATAATGCGCTACGGCGACCTCGCCCTGCAGATCAAAAAAAGAGAGCATAACCTTGACAAGTTCCGCAGAGGGCTTAAGCGTTTCTGCTACGGTCTCGGTAAAAAAGTGCTTATCGCCAATACCCTTGGCGCAGCGGCCGATAAGATATGGGGCTTTGAAAAAATATCAGATATGGGCTCCGGCATCGCGTGGCTCGGGATCATTTTGTACACACTGCAGATCTATTACGATTTCTCGGGTTACACGGATATGGCGATCGGCGTAGGCGGGATGCTCGGGTTCAGGATAAGCGAAAACTTCGACTATCCGTACACTTCGCTGTCGATCAAAGAATTCTGGCGCAGATGGCATATCTCGTTGTCCTCGTGGTTCCGCGATTATATATACATACCGCTCGGAGGAAACCGCGTCGGTACGGCGAGGCTGTTCCTCAACCTTACGGTCGTTTTTATTGTCACCGGGATCTGGCACGGCGCGAATCTGACGTTCATACTCTGGGGCCTGATGTTCGCGCTGTTCAGCGTGATAGAAAGAGCGTTTTTAGGCAAAGCGCTCGATAAAAACCCCGTAAAGCCGCTGAACTGGATATACGCCACGTTCGTGGTAATGATGGGCTGGGTGCTGTTCAGAGCCCCGAGCCTGAGCGACGCCTTCGCATACTACGGGCAACTGTTCTCGTTCAAGGCCTCGGCGCAGGGATATACAGTGCTGAGCTATCTGAACTTTGAAGTCATGGTCGCCCTTATCGCAGGGGTGATATTGTGCGGACCTTTCCAGCGGCTGTTCGGGAAACTCTACAAGAAGCTCGAAAACAAGCCGGTATTTATGTGCGTTGACGGCGTGCTGCAGCTCGCGATACTTGCGTGGTCAATAATCATGCTTGTTTCCGGCTCGTACAATCCGTCGATCTACGGCAATTTCTAAGGAGGTGGCGTCAATGAAGAAAAACAGTTTTTCAGCCGTCTTCTCCGTTATTATGATCGTTCTGGCACTCGCCGTCATAGCTGCGCCGTGGCTCATTAGATCGGCGGTTCATGAGAAAACACAGTCCGAGGACGAAGGAATCATCGAAAAACGCACGCTTTCTGAATTTCCTTCAGAGTATTCGAACGAATGGTTTTCAAAATTTGAATCTTTCTATTCTGATCATTCTCCGGCACGCGGCCAGCTTATCGAATTCAAAACGAATACTGCCCTTAAGTATAATTCATTCTACAGGCAGAAGATCAATCCTGTACTTACTCGCTTGCTGGTAAAAGAGCCTGCTCCCGCGACTGAAGCGCCCGGGACTGCCGGCGGGGAAGTGACGCCGCAGCCTACGGTAGACCTCAGCCTGATAATAGGCCTGGATACACCTGAACCGACTGACGAACCCACGCAGGAACCGACGCAGGAACCCACCGCCGTGCCGGCAACGGACACACCGACTCCGCTGCCTCCTACTGACGTCCCTGCGACTGAAACTTCCGGACCTTCGGCGGAACCGACAGCAACGGCAGGTGATAATTCATCTCCGGAACCTACGGAAGTACCTACTGCGACCCCCACTCCGGCGCCAACTCCCACTCCTACGCCTGCTCCGACACCGCACGTACACACTTTTGACTCAGGTAAGATCACGCTCTACCCGGGCTGCACCAGGGAAGGCACTAAACTGTACACTTGTACGGTATGCGGCGAAACAAAAACAGAAACGCTGCCGAAAACTGAACATAAATACATTGTCGTTAAAAGCAGTACGGCTGATTATGACAATTACGGCTACAAACTGAAAAAGTGCAACGTATGCGGCGCTTATTCGCTTGACGACCTCGTCCCGAAAGATGTGGATAATTCATACCTCGCTCCGGAGTATGCGGGCGGGGCAATATTCGGCCGCCGCGACTGGCTGTTTTATTCCGGTAACAGTTCCGAAGATTATTACCGCGGCACGAATCTGTTCAGTATCGAAGAGATGCAGGCATGGAAAAACAAATTCGAGCAGCTTGACAGCGTATGCCGCGCAAAGGGAATAGAACTTGTCATCATGACCGCTCCCAACAAGGAACAGATGTACCCCGAATATATGCCCACGTACCAGATCGCATCGACTCAAAAGCGCCAGGATCTGTTCCTCGATTTTATGAAAGCGAACAGCACTGTCAAGTATCTGTATCCGAAAGCCGAACTTACGACGACAAAGATCTTCTACGACGTATTCTACAAGCAGGATACTCACTGGAACGCTCTGGGCGGATTTACGGGGGCAATGGCAGTCTACCGTGCGCTGGGCCTTCAGTCTATGAACGTGTTTGAACTTGACGTCACGGAGACAAGAAGAAAGGGCGGAGATCTGTCAAGTTTCAGCGGTTATACTTCTGAATACAGAGACTGGAAGATCAACTACAAGAATAATATCGCGACGGAAGCGGAATATTTCGAAAACCACGTAACGTCTTCACCTACGGAATTGTCACGGTTTACCGCGAATAACGCGACATACAAAGATAAAAAACTTGTTGTCATCGGCGACTCGTTCAGGCACGCATTGTCCGGAGTAATGTCGAAAGATTTCGGTGTGTCGGTCTTCGCGCACAGAAACGAACTTCCGTATGAAACGCCGGTCGTGATGGAAGCGCTGCAGGGACTGGGCAAAGGCGACGTGCTGCTGCTGATGGCAGTAGAGCGCCTCGACACTTCGCTTTATGATTCGGCCGATCAGCTGATAGCGATCCTGACAAGATAAGCGATTCTGAAAAGATTAATAAGGAGTTTCTTTGATTTGAAAAAAGAAAAAAGCAGTTATAAAAACGAACAGAAATTAACGGATAAAGGCACGGAGAACAGAAAGATCTCCATAGTTAAAGAATATGCGCTCCTGACGCTCGGCTCTTTGCTTATAGCGCTTGAGGTGCATCTGTTTGAGATACCTAACGGATTTACGATCGGCGGAGTCAGCGGCCTGGGCATTGCCCTCGGCAAGACTATCAATTTCAATCCTTCCACGTTCATAGTTATTCTGAACGTGTTCCTGCTCCTGCTCGGTTTTATCTTTCTCGGAAAATCGTGCGGGATACGTACGATCTACTGCTCGCTCGCGTATTCGGGCTTCGTCAAGCTTTTTGATATCATTATGCCTATAAAGGAGCCGCTTACGAATGAGCCGCTGCTCGAACTGGTGTGCGTTATTATTATAACGGCAATGGGCAGTGCGCTTATTTTCCACTACGAGGCTACTTCAGGGGGTACGGATATTATCGCGATGATCTTAAAGAAATTCACGCCTCTTGACGTAGGCATCGCGCTTTTGTGTGTGGATTTTCTGATCGCCGTGAGCGCGTTCTTCGTATTCGGAGTTCAGACGGGAATCATTTCAGTCGTGGGTGTGTTCATCAGAGGCGTGCTTATCGACGCCGTTATAGAGAACTTCAACAGCCACAAATATTTCACTATAATCACCACGAAACCTGATGAGATACGAAAATTCATCCTCGACGATCTTTCCCGCGGAGCGACGGTCGTCAATGCCGAAGGCGCTTATACGGGGGAGAAGAAGACGGTGCTTTATACCGTTTGCAGGCGGTTCGAGGCGGTCAAGTTAAGAAAATTCGTGAGGTCGGTCGATCCGGACGCGTTCGTTGTCATTACCACCAGCAGCGAGATAATAGGCAGCGGATTCAGGCATATTCAGTAAAAAAACGGCATAATACGATGGCATACAAAAACTCCCGGGGGCGCAGGGCGCTTTCCGGGAGTTGTTTTTATTGCCTGTAAAACCTCAGAGGCTGACAGAATTAATCATGCTTTCAGCAGTTCGATGTACGTTTCCGGCTTATGGTTTTCACCCAGGGCAACGTATTGATCGTAACTGAACAGCAGCGTTGTTAGGCTGAGCATCTGGCTCACCGGATACAGGTCGCTCTGTCTGCTTATGCTCGAGATCATCCGGTACGTATCGCTCCCGAGAATTGACTGCATAAGAGCCATCGTATCTGACGTATCGGTAATATCGGTATTCATAAGAAGGTCAATGATCTGCTTCAGCAGTTCGTACATTGTCATTCCGTCTTCGGACAAGCCGGCCTGAGTGAGGGAGTGGCGGTCGTTGTAATAAGAACTGATCGTGCCGCTGATCTTGATCAGCGAACTCTTCAGGTTCTTCCAGGTACTCCACGGAGCGGAATTGCCCTCGAGAATAACGTCGTTGCCCGGGCGGTAGAAGCCCATTTCTTTGGGCGGAAGTTCCGGGAAAGGATCGTAGCGGTTTATCACGTTGTAAATATTGTCCGCGTAAACGTCAAGCGTATCCGAGCCGTCGGACGGTGTATGGAGCGTCGTGGGGGAGGCGAAAGCGTATATGTAATTCAGTTCTGTATCGCGCACGGCGTTGAACATAACGCCGAGCAGATTCGACACGGCGCCGCCGCGGGAATGGCCGGAGATCAGGAGCACGGCTTTTTTATCTGCCAGCACGGTCTTGCTGACAGAATCGTAGATATCCTGAGCCGCGGCCTGGAAGTTTTCGGCGTACAACGTGAGGTCGGAGTGTGAAGGAGCAAAATCAATATTGGAATACCACTCGCCGTATTCCGTTCCGCGAACGATCAGCAGGAAGACGTTGCGCTTCTCGCCGTTTCGCAATATCGTGCCCTTGCCGAGCGTATATGCGGCGGTATGCGAAGGATCGGTCTTCTCTTTATCGTAATTGCCCTGCTTAACAACAGTGAAACCGGCATTCGTCATATTTGCGGCCAGGCCTTCCTTAGACTTGTCGGAGCTGCCTATCGTGATGAGGCCGAGTGCGAGCTCGCGGCTGTATGAATTATCTGCCGGAAGCACTATTCCTTTGACGGAAACATCCGGGCGTTCAGTGGCGGGAGGATCCGTCGGTGTAGGTTTAGAAGGCGTGGAAGTGGGTTTTGGCGGTGTGGCGGTCGGAGCCTTTGTGGGGGTGGGATCGGGCTTTTTAGTGGGCGTGGCCGTCGGGCGTTCTGTAGGGGTGGGAGTGGGAACTTCGGTCGGAACCGGAGTAGGAACTTCCGTAGGAACGTCGGTGGGAAGCTCCGTAGGGGCTTCGGTCGGAACGTCGGTCGCGGGCAATTCCGTTATTTCCTGAGTCGGTACCTCAGTGGCGGGAACGTCAGTGGCAGGTACGTCAGTAGCCGGAACGGACGTCGGCAATTCAGTTCCTGCGGGTTCTCCGGTCCGGTCTTCTCCCGGCTGTTCGGTATTGATCACGACGGCTTCAGTAGCAGGAAGCCCGGTCGGGGCAATAGTTTCGCTGCCGTTTCCCGATTTTCCGCATGCGCCGAATGATACGCACAGAGCGATGATCATGGCGAGGACAATTACAGTAAGCAGTACGGGCCTGTTTTGTTTAAACGTTACACGGTTCTGACTGCTTTTATATGGGGTTTTTGAGTTGGGAGTATGAGCGTCTTTCATCGGCCTCACCTTTCTTTTTGCTTAAATCTTTTTTATTTTAATATATTTCGCGCAAAAAGTACAGCAAAAATTGACAAGATCATCGAAGCAGATCATTGAAGCATCGCCTTTTTACGCGCAAGCGTGACCTGCGCAAAAATAATTGCCGAGATCGCGAATAGCATCGACAGGGCGGACTGGACCTGCTGGGCGTACACGTGAATGCCGAACAGAGTATTGCCGCCTGCCTGGATGAACGCCAGCAGACGCCCGGATAGAAGCGCGCAAAGGAATCCGAACACTCCGGCGATGCAATCCTTGAGCGCCGCCGCCTGTACGAAATATTTGACGTCAACGTAAGCGTATGAAATGTTTATCATATTCTGGTACGTTCCGGCCTGGCTGATGTTATACAGCAGCACGAACGCTATTATCAGCCACCTCGTATTCGGAGCGGTGAACATATTGACGGCGTACGCTGAGGCTGCCAGAACGAGCCCGAACTGTATGCCGCGCACAAAACCGTGCTTGTCCGAAAATCTGCCGAACAGCTTCGAAAGGGCAAACCTGGCTGCTACTCCGAGGATGTTTATCAGCTGGATCTGACCGAGCGTGTAGAACAGCTCTTCCTGTTTGTAAGTCCCGAGGAAGCCCAGCGTCGTGTACGTACCGCCCCACCAGAGGCATTTAAGAATCACGGTGTTTACGTAATCTCTGTTTCCCAGCGTGTTTTTCATTATCTCTGCCAATTTCGGAGGACGGTCCGCCGTTTCGAGCTTTTGCTCGTGCTTTATCAGCAGCAGGCATACGAGGTCGGAAGCGCAGAATATGAACATGCATACGCTCGAGAGAAGAAAGCCGTGCATCAGATTCCCGCTTGCGTCGAACTTATCGATAGCGTAGCCGAGCAGAAGCGATACGATCACGCCGGAGAACAGGGATACCATCTCTTTAGTAGATGAAAAACTCGCGCGTTTATGCGGATCGACGAAGGAATTGCCCCACTTGTAGATCAGGGTCGAGACGAAGTAATTGCCAAAATAAGCGGCGAGCAGGCAGACAATGAAAATAACGCGCCTCGCGCCGTTGTCCGCTGGAATGAACGGGATCAGATACAGGCAGGAGAACAGGAACTGGGCGGCGGTGTGAAATATGATCGCCGTCTTTTTAGTGTTTCTGATCCTGCCCATAACGAGTACGGCAAATATCTGAAACAGGAACGAGAGCGAAATAAGCGACGATATGACGCCGCACATCGCGTCGCTCGCGCCGAAATATTTAAGCAGTTTGGCGATGAAAGCGTCGGCAACGAGTATTGATATGAAATATTCGAACATGCATTCCAGCGTGTATGCGCGGCGCGATATTCTGTATTCTTTGCTGTTATACAGCTCTGCGTTTTCTTGCATATTACAATATTAGACAATTAAAGTATTAGAGTATCGGCATGAAGTTCCGGCTTCAGCACACAGGTTTAAAGCTCGATCAGCTGCGTTCCGTCTTTACTGACGTAATTTTTCTTAACCCCAAGTTCCTCCATCCAGCCGCGTACGACAAGCGTCTGAAGGTTTCCGTTGAAGTTGCTCCATACCCAGGATGGGGTAGGCCACAGACAGATCTCCGGAGCGACCGCCTCGTAAAATCGCCTGTTGCACCCGCTCTGACCGTGATGAGCCATCTGGCAGATGTCACATTTCACCAGCCCGGTGTCTCCATACAGGCGGAGCACTTTTTCTCCCGCCTCGACACCGGCGTCGCCCGTGAACATGACGCTTTTTCCGCCGAGCTCCATACGGAAGATGAGGGATGAGTTGTTCGCGCGGTTGTGTCTGAATTCAAAATCATAAGAGTACAGAACGTAGAATTTAGCAGCGCCCACGTTAAAAACGTCGCCGCCGCAGATTATGCGCATCTTATCGGCAAAAAGCGGGAGCGTGTGATAAAACAGATCCATCGTTTCGCCGGCGGATCTATCCTCGGCCGCCAGGTATTCACGGGAAGGGAAGTTCAGGTACACGCGGTCAACGTCGAATTCTTCTCGGTGCTTTTCGATCATTTCAAAAAAGACCGTGGCGTGGTCGTCGTGCGGGTGCGAAAGGAACCAGGCGTCAATATGCGGCTTTTCTGTGCCGGCAACTTTTTTCAGGTATTCTTTGAAATAATCTGTCTCGGAAGGGAACCCGCCGTCAATTACTATAAGTTTGCCGTCTTCCGTCGTTATAATGAAACTGTTGCCGATCGTGTCGGTCACGGATTTCAGCATATGTATCACATTTTTACCCATTTCGTTTACCTCCGTTATTTGCTTTCCGGCGACAACTATTATACCAGTATTAGTCAAGCCCCGTGAGCGCCGATTTTCATTGACAACTGCCCTTGGAAAGTGTTAACATTGACACAACATAATTAGCATTTGCGAGGTGCGTTTATATGTTTATTTGGTGCGAGAAATCAACGAAGCAGGTTTTCGGCAATGCACGGCCGGAAAAAGATTCGTCCGGTGTTATTTGCGTTCACGCGGCACGGAATTCATATGCCTCGGCGCAGATCGTTGTCAGAAATCTGGAACCTTTTACGGTCGAAAAGATCGAAGTCAGGAGAAATGGCGGAAAGGCGATGCGCGCAGGTTCAAAGGTGCGTGTCTTCAGGCAGGAGTATACGGTGTACAACGACCGGACTGCTTATCCGGACAAACTTACGGAGCTTCGGGGAGGCAGGGCGAAGACCGCTGTAAAAGCGCATTGCGCCCAGGCGTTCCGGGTGGATATTTTTGTGCCCGAAAACGCTAAGCCCGGACAATACGGATACGTCGCTGCTGTAAAAACTGATAAGGGCGACGCGGAAGTAAAAATCGATCTGACCGTTCATAAAGCTGTTGTCAATGCGCCTTCGGTATCCGCGTTCGGTCACGAATATTTCTTCAATATCCAGCTTCTGCCGAAAAAGGCAGGCGTTAAACTGTACACGGAAGAATGGTGGAAAATACTCGGACATTATGCGGACGTTATGCGCGAGATGCGCAATAACACTATATGCATTCAGGCGGGGCCGCTGCTTACCGGGGCAGGGAGCCGGAGACTTCCCGACGGAACTTACGTATTCAAGTGGGAACTCTTCGACAGATTTGTGGATCTGTTTATCGACCGCGGTGCGGCGCGTGATTTTACGTTGAACGCACTTATTCAGTCGGTCGAAGGTAAAGTGGTGTACGCGATCGGTGAAGACGGTAAGGGAGTGAGCCACGACACGTTCTCTCCGGAAGCGGAGAATTACATCCGCACGCTTTATTCGGCAATAGAAGCGCATCTTATAGAAAAAGGTTGGGACAAGATCTTTCGCTCGCATATCGAGGATGAGCCGCACACTACGGAAGGCTGGCTGTGGGCAAACAAGCTCATTTCGGAGGCTGCGCCTTCGATAGTGACCGGAGAACCGCTCGATATGATCGAAAGCGCGAGGGTCATATGCGAGACTGCGAAATGGGCGGTGCCGAGGATCAACGTGCACGACGAGGATCAGTCGGTGTTTAAGAAGCTGATCGGGCGCGGCGGAGAACTGTGGCTGTACTCGTGCTGCTTCCCGGAAGAAGCGTGGTGGCTCAACAAATTCGTTGACCTCCCGGTGATACGCTCGAGGCTAATGGAATGGGCGTGCATCGACGTCGGAGCGAAAGGCTTCCTGCACTGGGGGTTCAATTACTGGGGCGAAGGAGATTCGCTTTACGGGTTTAACGCGGATGCAAGGTTTAAAGGAGACGGAGCGATAGTTTATCCGAACGTGAGGAAAAAGGCGCTCGATCTTTCGGCAAGGTTTATGAACACGCGCGACGGGCTCCAGGACGCAGATCTGTTTATGCAGATACTTGCTTCGGGTAATGAGGAATTGAAGGCGGATGCGCTTTCGCTCCTTAAAGAAACTACGGGCGGCAATTTCACGACTTTTTCCGATGACGGCGAAGTTTTTGAGCGCGCATATGAGAGGCTGCTGGCGATCGCGGACAAACTGTGACGTGGTGTTGCGGCGCAATACGTAATATACGTAACCTGATAAAGTAATAAAAGATTCTGAAATATATAGAACAGCGGAGGAAACGCAAATGAACGACAAAAAATTGATTGATGGTTTTCAGGAGCCCGGAGCCGCATACCGCGGCAAACCTTTCTGGTCCTGGAACGGCGAGCTTGAAAAAGACGAGCTGGTACGTCAGGTAGGAGTTCTCAAGGAGATGGGTTTCGGCGGGTATTTCATGCACTCGCGCGCGGGACTCATAACGGAATACCTCGGCGACGACTGGTTCGAAATGATCAACGCCGTTGCCGACGCGGGCGAAAAGCTCGGGATGGAAGCCTGGCTTTACGACGAAGACCGCTGGCCGAGCGGATCAGCGGGCGGAAAAGTTACGGTAGATCCGCAATACCGGATGAAATCGCTTGTCCTTACCGAACTTGACGCTGAAGCATACGAGCCCGATCAGGGAGATCTGGCGGTGTTCTACGGTAAGATCGACGGCTTCAATATTTACGATTACCGCGAACTGAAAAAGGGCGAAAAGCCGGAGCCGAAGGAAGGGTATAAAGTAATGCGCTTCACCGTTGTCCCCGATGCGCCTAACAGCAACTACAACGGCACTACTTATATCGATACGATGAGCCGCAAGGCGACGGACCGCTTCATCGAACTGACCCACGAAGAATACAAAAAGCGCTGCGGAGACAGGCTCGGCCGTTCAATAAAAGGTATTTTCACCGATGAACCTCACCGCGGTCATATGCTCGACAACCTTCGCGATGCGGGCGGTAAACGCACGTGCGCGCTGTGCTACACCGACGATCTGTTCGAAGAATTTGAAAAGCGCTACGGCTACAGCGCACGCGAGATCCTCCCTGAAATATATTACAATAAAGACGGAAACAAGATAGCGCCGGTAAAACACGATATCGTTGACCTCGCCGACGCGCTCTTCCTCGAGCGCTTTGCCGCTCCGATAAACGAATGGTGCGAAAAAAACGGAATTATATTCACCGGCCACGTGCTTCATGAAGATTCGCTTTCGAACCAGACCGTTCCGGAAGGGTCGCTGATGCGCTTTTACGAGCATATGGGCTATCCCGGTATCGATATTCTTTCCGCCGGGAACCGCTGCTACTGGGCCGCTAAACAGCTCGAATCTTCCTGCCGCCAGCTGGGCAAGGACTGGAGACTTTCAGAACTGTACGGCTGTACGGGCTGGCAGTTCAATTTCAAGGGCCACAAACTGGTCGGAGACTGGCAGGCGCTGTTCGGCATAAATCTCCGCTGCCCGCACCTTTCGTGGTACACGATGGAAGGCGAGAGCAAACGCGACTACCCTGCGAGCATACTGCACCAGGCCACGTACTATAAAGACTATAACGCGGTCGAAACGTATTTCGCGCGCTTTGGCTACATCATGCAGCAGGGCAGACCTCTGTGCGACGTGCTCGTCGTGAATCCGATCGAATCGGTATGGAGCCGCGTGCATATCGGCTGGGCAGCGTGGATCAGCGGCGTAGATCCGGACGTTAATAAGCTCGAAGACCATTATCGCAGGCTGTTCTATATGCTTGCAAATAACCAGATCGATTTCGACTACGGCGATGAGGAAATGATGAGCCGCCTTGCCAAAGTCGAGAAGGTGAACGGCGAGACAGTGCTGCGCGTGGGCAAGGCGGTATACAGGACCGTAGTAGTCAGCGGCGCCGAGACTTTGAGAAATTCCACATACAAACTGCTCAAGAAGTTCGCGGACAACGGCGGGAAGATCGTGTTTGCGGGAGAGGCGCCCGGATATATTGACGCAAAACCTTCCAAAAAACCTGCCGAACTTGCCGCTAAGTGCGTCAGTGTCGCTTTTGACGGCGAAGAGCTTTCCGCGGCGGTGCGTGATAAGATCTCAGCAGACATTGTCGTAAGGTGCGGCAGAAAAGTTGAAAAGAAAGTACTCGCGCAGGCGAGATTCGATGAGACTAACGGAAATCTTTATATCGTCGTGCTCAATTCCGACGGCGGCAGAGCGCTTGAAGGTCTTACACTCACGGTCAAGGACAATGCCGGTCTTCTTAAAGGCCGCGTAAATGCTCAGGAATGGGTACTTTCCGACGCTTCCAGATATAAAGTGGCGCACAGGCGCTCGGGCAACGTTTACTCGATCAGATTTGACCTGCTTCCGGGCGGCGAGCACGTCTTCGTGTTCACGCCGGACGGCGAGAAACTTCCCGAAAAACAGGCTGCGGGAGAAACCGTAAGCACGAAGATCGCGGGCCCGACGTTCAAATATACCATGGGCGAGCAGAACGTACTTGTCCTCGACAAAGCCGAATTCAGAATGAACGGCGGAAAATGGCAGCAGGCACAGGAGATCCTGCGCGTTGACCGAGCCGTAAGAGATATGGTTGGTATCGAACACCGCGGCGGAGGTATGCTCCAGCCCTGGTACGCGCGTCTGAACTATACTGAAAAGTACGGAAAAGTCGAACTCCGGTTCCGCTTCAATGCAGAAAAAGTGCCTGAAGGCGAGCTTAAGCTGGCAATAGAGCGTCCCGAGAACTGGAAAGTCAAACTCAACGGCAAGGCGCTTTCTCACAAGGCTGAGGACGGCTTCTGGATCGACAACTGCCTGCAGGTGCTTAAGATCGCGCCCGGTATCGTTTGCGAAGGAGAAAACGTGCTTACGATGTCCACCGATTTCATGCGCACTACCAATATCGAAGCGGCGTACCTGATCGGCGATTTCGGCGTAAAGGCCGCGTGGGACGTCTGCACGCTCACAACTCTTCCCGCAAAGATCGGCTACAAGAATCTGTGCGAGTACAATCTGCCATTCTACACCGGAACGCTTACGTACCACCTCGGAAAGCTTAAGAAACCGGAAGCCGGCGGCCGCGTGATACTTCGCGTGCCTGAATACGTCGGAAGCCTCGTGAAAGTCACGTCCGGCGGCGACATAAACGCTGCGGATAAGATCGTTCTCGGCTGGGATCCGTACGAGGCGGACGTTACCGAATGGGTCAACGCCGGCAAAAATATTGACGTTACTTTCGTACCGAGCCGTAAAAATCTGTTCGGCCCGCTCCATCAGCTCCCGGTTGATCCCGGGTCAACGGGTCCCGGTTCGTTCTGCACGGGCGGCCAGGGCTGGAGCGACGAGTACGCTTTAATGGCAAGCACGGTAGGGAAGATCGAGGTTTGTTACCGGCAGGTTTGATGGCAAATGGCAGGCGAACCGAGTGATTGAGTTAAGAGTTAAGAGTTCAGAGTTCAGAGGCGAATGATGAATGGCAAATATCTGTGATCGGTTTTAAAAATTCCGGTTGACAAAGTTCTCCGGCAACTGTATAATACGGAACGCGCACGTAAAAAGCGCGTTCCTTTTTGCTCTTATAGCTCAGTAGGTAGAGCGCATCCTTGGTAAGGATGAGGTCACCGGTCCGACTCCGGTTAAGAGCTTTTTTCATGCCCGGAAACCGGGCTTTTTCTTTTGCTTAATACAGCCGTAAGACTAAGCGGATCAGAAAAGAAATAAAAAAAGCGGGTGAGGGGAATCGAACCCCCGTAGTCAGCTTGGGAAGCTGGAATTCTACCATTGAACTACACCCGCGAAAAAAGGACTTTTTCTTTTGCCCGGGCAGGATGATACCACAATAAGCATCGCGATGTCAAGCAGAAGTTTCCCTTGACTCTTGAACAAATCATGTGTATAATGCAAAAACTGTCAATGCGGGCATTTTTATGCTTTGCATGACAGGAAAAAATTACGAAACAATTAAAATTCATATCAAGGAGAGTGCATTCAATGAGTATGTATAACAAAAAGAGCGTTGAGGATATCGACGTAGCCGGTAAGAAAGTTATTGTCCGCGTGGATTTCAACGTCCCTTTTGACGCAGAGGGAAATATTACTGACGATAAAAGGATCGTCGGCGCTCTGCCCACTATTAAGTACCTTGTTGACCATAACGCAAAAACCATTCTGGTTTCCCACCTCGGAAGACCGAAAGGGCAGTTTAATCCCAAATATTCCATGGCTCCCGCTTCCGCGCGCCTCGCTCAGCTGCTCGGTAAACCTGTCATCCAGGCTGCCGACGTTATCGGACCCGATGCAGAAGCTAAAGCTGCCGCTCTTAAAGACGGCGAAGTGCTGATGCTCGAAAACGCCCGCTTCCACGAAGAAGAGGAGAAGAACGATCCCGAGTTTGCACGCAAGCTCGCATCCTTCGCCGAGATCTACGTTAACGACGCTTTCGGAACGGCTCACAGAGCACACGCTACGACAGCCGGCCTTGCTGACTATCTTCCCGCGGTTTCCGGTATGCTCATCGAAAAAGAGATCGGTATCATGGGAAAAGCGCTTGAGAACCCCGACAGACCGTTCGTTACGATCCTGGGCGGTGCGAAAGTTGCCGATAAACTCAAAGTTATTGACAACCTCCTTAACAAAGCTGATACGCTTATCATCGGCGGCGGAATGGCTTTCACGTTCCTTGCTGCTAAAGGCCTCACCGTAGGAAAATCGCTCGTTGACGATACAAAGATCGATTATTGCCGCGATATGATGGCTAAGGCAGAGGAAAAAGGCGTTAAGATCCTGCTTCCTGTCGACTGCGTATGCGCTGCATCGTTCCCTGACCCGATCAACGCTCCCATCGAAACTGTGACCGTTGACGTCGATGCGATCCCCGACGATATGATGGGCCTCGATATCGGACCTAAGACCGATAAGATCTTTGCGGAAGCTGTAAAGAACGCGAAGACGGTCGTCTGGAACGGACCTATGGGCGTTACCGAGAACCCCGCACTGGCCAGAGGCACTATCGCCGTTGCCGAGGCGCTTTCTCACACTGACGCTACGACTATCGTAGGCGGCGGCGACTCTGCTGCTGCTATCGAAAAGCTCGGCTTCGCGCACGCCATTACTCATATTTCCACCGGCGGCGGCGCATCGCTCGAGTTCCTTGAAGGCAAGGTCCTTCCCGGAATCGCATGCCTTGAGGACAAGGATTGATCCGTCATATATGATTATTGCGGTTTGCCGCTCCGCTTCTGTGCCTGATTTGTTCTGCGTTTTTCTGTACGGGCATATGGCAATAGCGGCGGACCGTGGATAATATAAAACGAAAGGAAATATTTGAAATGAGCAACAGAAAGTTAATTATTGCGGGAAACTGGAAAATGAACAAGACTCCGGCTGAAGCTTCTTCTTTTATTAAAGAGCTTAAACCGCTGATCAAGAGAAGCAGAAACGAAGTAGTCTGCGCAGTGCCTTTTGTTGATATTCAGACTTCTATTACAGCGGCGAGAGGCAGCAGGATCAAGATCGCTGCACAGAATATGCATTTTGAGGAGAAAGGCGCGTACACGGGTGAAGTTTCCGGACAGATGCTCAAGAGCATGGGAGTAACTTACGTTATTATCGGCCATTCCGAAAGACGCGAATATTTTGCCGAAACCAACAGGACCGTAAACAAGAAGGTCATTGCCGCATATAAGTGCGGACTGAAGCCCATCATCTGCGTCGGTGAATCGCTCGCACAGCGTGAAGCAGGGCTTACCGCAGAGCATATCCGTTACCAGGTGAAGGCCGCGCTCGTCGGAGTTACGGCGGATCAGGTTAAAAAGGCTGTCATCGCCTACGAGCCTATCTGGGCGATCGGAACAGGACGCACCGCTACCGCTGAGCAGGCTCAGGAAGTTTGCCACATCATCAGAATGACGATCAAAGAGCTCTACAGCAAACGCGTTTCGTCTGTTGTCCGCATCCAGTACGGCGGCAGTGTGAAAGCTGACAATGCGCATGAACTGTTCTCGATGGAGGATATTGACGGCGGCCTTGTCGGCGGCGCGAGCCTGAAGCTTTCAGAATTTGCGGCTATCACAGCCGGCTGAAAAGATGGCAGAAAAGAATTCTGATTATTCTGAAGATTATTTTGACCGGAAGGACAGACAAAAACGCACCCGGCGTGTGGTTATTGTTGTCCTTCTGGTGCTTTTGCTGACTGTTTCGTTCATCCTGTACCTCGAGATCACCGGAAGCCGCGGGGGAGAGTTCATTGACCGGATCACGGTCAGTTCGTACCTTAAGCGCAACTACGGTTCGGAGCTTAAGAATCTGAAGATCAGCTACCGCGGGTATAATAAGGCGCGCAGGCGGTTCGAATACGACTGCTCGTGCGACAAGGGTCAGTTTATCATGGCCTCGAAGAATTTCAGAGTGAAATTTGACGGCTATTACACTGATTTCCTGTGCGACAAGGCGGCAGATGAAGCAATACTCGGGTATATTCGCACGTATATGGACGAAAAATGGCCCGAATCCGGTGAAACAGCGAAACTTGACATCAAGCTGCTGATGAAGGTCCCGCTCGCGGATCACGTTGACGTCTCAGATACGGAGCTGCTGCTGGAAAAATACGGCAGTACGATGGAACTTGAAGTCAATATGTACGGTGAGCGTCTTTCGTTCAGCGAATATAAGCTCTGTTCTTATAAAATGCTCGATACGATAAGAGGCGCGCTGAAAGTAGCCCCGAATTACATGCAGGTCTTTTACTTCCGCGATCCGGGAGAGAACGAAACGGCGCCTGTGATGAGCTACGAATCTGAACTGTCCGGTTATATGTTTAATTATAATCAGGGCGGTTATACAAAGGCGACGGACGTGAACTTTATCGTGGAACTGGGTGAGACTGAAAAACGCTCGCTCAGAAATTATACGATCATAAGGGTGGTCAATTTCGTGGTGATCGGTTCGGTGGTCATCGCGCTGGTAACGCTCTTTATTGTTCGCAGAATAAAACGCAAGCGCAAGGAAGCGGCTGCTCTCGGGCGGCAATGATTCCTTACATATATATTTACAAAGATCATCTTATTTTTACAGTAATGAAAGGAGTCTGATTTAGAATGGAAGCAACGAAAGATATGCTTATCGCCGATCTGCTCGATATCGACAGAGGGATCGCGGCGATCCTTATGGGTTCCGGTATGCACTGTGTAGGCTGCATGGCAGCGGCGGGCGAAAGCCTTGAGGAAGCATGCGCGGTACACGGACTTGACGCCGACGAAATGATCGAAAAGATCAATGAGTACCTGGAAAAGAAGGCGTAACCAACAACTGACAGTTCATAACTGACAACCGATATCTGAACAGGTAAAAAACGGACTGTGAATTTTAAAAACTCACAGTCCATTTTTTAATACTTTATCCGTTTATCAGTTGTTAAATGCTGGCTGTTAGTTGTTAACTGTTAGTAGTAGCTCCGAAATCCACAAGCGCGTATCTGTCGTGGTACCAGGAGCACTTGCCCTCGTCATTCCACTGCAGCTCGTATGAGAACGATACGGGTCCTACGGCGTACGGCTCTGGATCGGTGCCGTGGTGAGGCCCCATAAGGTTGCGGTTCGAATTCGAAAGCCTGATGCGGATCGTATTGACCCCCTCGTAAAGGAAGTCTTTGAGATTCGTGTGCGTGCGGAACAGCAGCGTATCTGCGAGCTTTCCGTTGACGTAGATCTCCGCGACCGAATGGCGGCCTGCGAGATGAAGTTCGGTCGGATCTCCCGCCTTGTAAAAGTATTGCCCCTCAAAATCGATGCTGCCGGCGAAGAACGGATACCCCGACCGCGGAACGGACTCCATACCGATGCTTTCGGGGGAGACGGTGACGTACAGCGGCCCTGTGTAAATGACCGAATTCCGCTCGCTGCAGTCGAATCTTCCTTCGGAAGTATCGACGCCGAAATCGCCGAACAGATAGATGCATTCGAGCTCGGTATCGAACAGCAGGCAGTTGCGCAAAGACTCTGAAACACCGCCGAAAAGGACGTAATACACGTAATCGCGCTGGAAATAATTGACCTTCACCGTAACGTCGTTAAGTCCGGGACGAACGAGCTTCGTGATCTTTGCGGAAAGGAAA